>NZ_JBVMWB010000002.1:0-300000 GCF_055635455.1 Paracoccus sp. KKT209 | reverse complement strand
TTCATAGGCCATGATCTTTTCCAGGATCGCGGCGGGCGTGTTCCAGTCGATGCGCCGCATCCGCAGGAATCCCCGGTTGAACCAGGACGCCAGAAGATGCGCGAAATCCTGGTCGATCGGCGCCAGGCTGGGATCCTGCCGCATCGCCGCCAGCAGGTCCTGGCGCATATGGACCAGTTGCAGCGTCGCGCCGGGTGACAGGTTCAGCCGCCGCAGCAGGGTCTGGCGCGCCGGCTCGACCGCCTGGAACAGGTCGGCGACCGCGGCGGCATCGGGCTGGCGGTCCCAGGCCGCATAGGCTGCGCGGATGCGGTCCGGGTCGACGCCATAGGCGTCGCGCAATTCGTGAAAGAAGCGCAGCTTTTCGTCCGGCGTCAGGTCGCGATAGGCCGACAGGGCCTGCTCGGCGACCGCGACGCGCGAGGCATCGCCGATGCGGCCCATCAGGACCGAACAGGCGACCGTCGCCCGCTCCAGCGCCGGGCGCGACAGCGCCGTCAGCGTCTCCGCCTCGCCAGCGCGGGTGCGGCGGGTGATTGCCTGCACAAGTCCGTCAGGAATGTCAGTCCTTGCCTGCCCATGATGCGATCCTCCTGCCCCATGAAGTACACCGAATCATCGTTGTTGTATATAACAGAGGGGGTGATAGACATTTTATCGGAATTGTTGTGAAATATCGGAGCATTGAGGGCGCAGATGGGCATACCGACGACGCAACGCATCCGGCTGGCGCTGGAAAATGCCATCGTTGACGGGCAGCTGCAGCCCGGCGACCGGATCGACCCTGACCGGATTGCACAGGACTATGGCTGCTCGCGCACGCCGGTGCGCGAGGCGCTGCAGGCGCTGGAGGCGTCGGGCCTGCTGATCGTGCAGCCCAAGCGCGGGACCTTCGTGGCCAAGCTGGGCATCCCGCAACTGATGGAGCGTTTCGAGCTGATGGCCGAGATGGAGTCCTTTTGCGCGCGCCTGGCCTGCCGTCGGGCCGACGGCGCCGACCTGGAGCGCATCGCGACCAGCCTCTCGGCCTGCGAGGCCGCGGCCGAGGCGGGCCACAGCGACGGCTACTATGCCCAGAACACCCTGTTCCACCAGGCCATCTACCGCGCCGCGCATAACGGCTTTCTGGAGGCCGAGACGCTGCGCCTGCAGGCAATCCTGCAGCCCTATCGCCGGCGCCAGCTGCAGGCCCACGGCCGTGTCCGCCGGTCGCTGCAGGAACATCACCGCATCTTCGCGGCCATTCGGGCCGGCGACGAGGCCGCCGCCGCTCAGGCCATGAGCGACCATGTCCTGGTCCAGGGCGACCGCTTCCGTGATCTTGTCGCGCTGCTGGACAGCTTCCCCCCGGCGCGGGTGGGCTGAGCCGTGGGGTAGCCAGGGCCGCAGCTGGCCCCTTGCACCTTCTTCCGCCGCCTCTAGATTGCACAACATGAAAGACGATCTTGCCGCGCCGCGCCGCGGGGACGCCGCATCGGCATCCCCCCCTCCCCACAGACGGCAAGGCATGTCCCGCCGGGTCGCGGTCATCGTGATCGTCGCTGCTACGCTGCTGAAGCTGGCCTTTTTCGCCGTGTTGGACCGGCCCTGGGGATGTGGCTGCGGGCAGATCTGGGCGATGCCCGACAACCCATCGGTGAATTCGCGCGTCATGCTGGACCCCTACACGCTGATGCACCTGGTAACAGGCGCATTGCTGGTCCTGCTGCTGACACGCCTGCGGCCCCGGTGGAGCCTCTGGGCGCTGGTGGCGACCGTGGTCATCAGCAGCACCGTGTGGGAACTGGTCGAGAACCTGCCGGCCAGCATCGACCTTTTCGGCTATGACCCCGGCGACCCGCTGGCCTATCGGGGCGACAGCCGGTTGAACGCGCTGGCCGATACCGCGGCAGCGGCGCTAGGGGCTGTTCTGGCCCGCCCCCTGCCGCTGTGGCTGGTGCTGGCGGCTGTGGCGGCGATTGAACTGGGATTGTCCTTGTGGATCGGCGACGGATTCGTCATCGCAACGCTGCGCGCTGTGCTGGCACTTCCATGACCGCTTCGACCCGGTCTATCGCACCGGGCGCGCCCTCCCATCTGCGGCTGTCGCGGGCGAAGGTCAGCGCCGAGGCCCGGAACTGCGGCTCGGCCAACAGGCGGCCGATGGCGGCTTCGATCCCGCGGCGGCTGCGATGGCCGCGGCCCAGGCTGAGGCCCGCGCCGCAGCCTTCGATCCGTGCGGCCACGCCCGGCTGGTCATGGGTCAGCGGGATGGCCAGCATCGGCACGCCCTGCGCCAGGCATTCCAGCGTCGTGTTCAGCCCGGCATGCGTGACGCAAAGGGTGGCCCGGCTCAGCACGGCGGACTGAGGCACGAAGCTGCACACCCAATCGGCCGGGATGCGCGCCGCCTGCCCGTCGTCTAGGGCATTTCCATGCGACACCAGCACCTGTGCGCCCAGGTTGCGGCAGGCGCGCGCGATCCGCGACAGCAGCCCCATGCGGTGGCCCTGCAGCGTCCCAAGCGAGACATAGATCAACGGCCGGTCCGCATCGAGGCGGATGTCCGGCGGAAAAACCTCGTCCGAGCGGTCGCGGAACGGACCCAGATGCGCGATCCGGCTGCCGCTGTCGGGGCGCGGGAAATCGAGGCCGGGTACCGTCTGCGACAGGGTCAGGATCGGCGACAGGCAATCGGCAAAATCCTCGCGCGGGCCCAGATCCCAATGCGCGCTCCAGCTGCGGATCACCCGGCGGTGTGGGGACATCAGCAGCCGGGCCACCTTGGCGCCGGCCGCGTTGCGATGCAGCCCCTGCTCGGACGGATCGTAGGGCCAGGACAGGAACGGCAGGGGCACGCCGGGTTCGGGGTCGAAGGGCAGCGCGCAGGCGACCGACAGCATCGGCAGGCCCAAGGCCGCGGCGAGAAGCCCCGCGGCAGGCTCGGTCTGATCGCCAAGGATCAGGTCGGGCGCGGCCCGCGTCAGCATCCCCTGCCCAAAGCGGCAGAGGCGGTCCGTCCGGCGGGCGCCCGCCCTGATGTCGGACCAGAGCCCGCCCCCGGCCGGCGCGGCATTGCCCGGCAGGCGCAGGTTGCGGAACCGGGGCGACACCTCGGTCCCCGGCTCGGTCAGAAAAAGGGCCTCATGCCCCCGCGACTGCAGTTCCGCCGCCAGCGCCTCGAAGGCCCGCAGGTGGCTGTGCAGCGGCGGACAGATCAGCGCGACGCGCAGGCCCGGCCGCGCATCCGGGCACCCCGTCCAGCGCATCGGGTCGACGGGGCCGTTCGATCGCAGCAGGGTTTCGGATGTCGCTGTCATTGCATTTCCAACCGGCGCGCGGGGCGAATGTTCCCCATCCCTAGGCGACCCGTGTTGCATGATGTGCAAGACAGGGCTAGCAGTCGATAACCGGTTTGGAACATGACATGCCCCCTGCCCTGTCCCCGCTGAGGGGGATCCTGATGAAATGCGCCAGCGTGACAGTCTTCACGGTGATGGCGGCGATCATCAAGGCCACATCGGCAGGTGCCGACGCGATTCCGGCCGGGCAGCAGGTCTTTTTCCGGTCCTTTTTTGCGCTGCCGGTGATCCTGGTCTGGCTGATCTGGCGCAATGAGCTGTCGGCGGGCCTGCGTTGCCGTCGTCCCCTGGGCCACCTGTGGCGCGGCGTGCTGGGCAGCATGGCGATGGGGCTGAACTTCTGGGCGCTGTCGCTGCTGCCCTTTCCCGAGGTCACCGCGATCGGCTTTGCCGCGCCCTTGCTGGTGGTGGTCCTGGCGGGCCTGTTCCTGGGCGAGAACGTGCGCCTGTTCCGGATGAGCATGGTCGGCCTGGGGCTGGCGGGGGTCCTGGTCGTGCTGTCGCCGCAGCTGTCGGGTCAGGCGGGCTCGATGCCCTCTCGCAGCCTCGGCGCTGGCCTGGCCTTGGGGGGCGCCTTCTGCGCGGCGATGGCGCAGATCTTCGTCCGCCGTCTTGTCCAGGAAGAGCGCGTGACCGCCATCGTCTTCTGGTTCTCGGTCACCGCGTCGTGTCTGGGCCTGGCCACGCTGCCCTTCGGTTGGGCCATGCCGGATGCGGGCACCGCAATGCTGCTGGTCCTGACGGGCCTTCTGGGCGGGCTGGGGCAGATCCTGCTGACCGCCTCCTATCGCCATGCCGATGCCTCGGTCATCGCGCCCTTCGACTATGTCTCGATGCTGCTGGCGGTCGCGATCGGCTGGTGGGTGTTCGACGAGGGGCTGACCGCGCCGGTCGTGATCGGCTCTGCCATGGTCATCCTGGCGGGCATCCTGATCATCTGGCGCGAACACAGGCTGGGGCTGGAATGCAGCCGCCAGCGCCGGGCCATCACGCCGCAGGGCTGAGCCTCAGCGATCCTCCAGCGCCCGCAGTTCCCGTTCCAGAAAGAACGAGATGAACGAGCGGATCAGCACCAGCCCGCCCAAAAGCAGGATATTGGCAAAGCTGAAATGCAGGACGGTGCGGATCAGGTCCGCGACGATCAGCACCTCCAGCCCCGCCAGGATATGCCGCCCCAGCACCAGCCGCCCCTGGTTCAGCTGATGCGTCCGTTCATGCGCGTCCCGACGCAGCGCCTCGCCCGACACGAAGCGGGCCGCAAAGCGCAGCGTCCCCAGCAGCAGAACGGCGAGGGCGAATATCTCGATCCCCACCACCAGCCATTCCAGCAGGACTGCAGCGCGGCCAAGGTGATCCGACAATGAGAAGGTGATCTGCGTGTCCATGCCCGTTCCTGCCTTGCCGCTGCGGCCCCAACGGATGCGGCCCGGGCAGGGTTGCGTCGTTGCGACCTAAGGCAGGGCGTGCAACCCGCGACGGATGTGGCATGATGGCGCCATTCGCGAGGGGGAGAGACGCGGATGCGCGACATCGAGCATGTCAGGGAGATCGGCAAGGTCCTGCAAGGGCAGGCGACCGGGCGCGACGGTGTGGTGTCCGACAGCTGGCGGCGCTGCGTCGAGAGCTATGGGCTGGACCCCGCGCGCCCCTCGCCCGCCCATATCGTCACCGAGGCCGAGCTGCGGAGCCATCGCGAACAGTCCGAGCGGCTGATCGCGATCGCGCGGTCGGGGCTGGACGCGCTGTTCCGGCAGGTGGCGGGGCAGAATTACGTGCTGCTGCTGGCCGATGCCAAGGGCGTGACGGTCGACTTCTTCGGCGACCGGCGGTTCGAGGATGACCTGCGGGCGGCCGGCCTTTACCTGGGCTCCGACTGGTCCGAGCAGCTGGCCGGGACCTGCGGGGTCGGGTCCTGCATCGTGACCGGCGAGGCGATCACCATCCACCAGACCGATCATTTCGACCTCAGCCACACGCCGCTGTCCTGCACCGCGGCACCGATCTTTGACAGCACGGGGCAGCTGGCCGCGGTGCTGGACCTGTCGCTGTTGCGTTCGCCGCAACCCAAGGCCAGCCAGAACCTGGCGATGAACCTGGTGCGCGCCTCGGCCCGCCGGGTCGAGATGGCGAACCTGATGGGTCTGACCCGGCGGGACTGGGTGCTGCGCCTGTCGGCCAGCCCCGAGTTCCTGGAGGTCGATCCCGAGGCGGCGATCGCGCTGGACGAGACCGGCCGCATCATCGGCATGACCCACAGCGCCCAGGCCGCCCTGGGCCAGGGCGGACCACTGATCGGTCAGCGTCTGGACCAGGTGGCCGAACTGTCGGTGGATGACCTTCCCGACCTGATGCGCGGCCGCCCGACCGAGGACCGGGTGATCCGCCTGCGCGACGGACGTGCGCTGTTCGGCCATGCGATCGCGCCACAGACCGTGCGCCTGCCGCGCGGACCGGCGCTGCGGCCGGGCGGGCTGTCCAGCCTGTCGGGCGCGGACCCGGCGATGCAGGCCCTGCTGGACCGGGCGGCGCGGCTGGCGCGCAGCACCGTGCCCCTGCTGATCTGCGGCGAGACCGGCACCGGCAAGGAGCGGCTGGCGCGGGCGATCCATATGTGCCAGCCCGATGCGCCGCCCTTTCGCCTGCTGGATTGTGCGGGCCTGGATGCCTCTGCCCTGGCGGCCCAGGACTGGGCTGCGCCGACACGCGGCACGTTGTTCGTGCGGGGGGTCGAGGATCTGGACGCCGAGGCGCAGGCCATGTTGCTGCGGCGGCTGGCCGACAGCAAGCTGCGGGTGATCGCCACCACCCGCTGCGACATGGGCACGCGGGTGCGGCAGGGGCTGTTCCGGTCCGACCTGTTCTTCCGCATCGCGGGCGCCGCGCTGGAGTTGCCGCCGTTGCGGTTGCGGCAGGATTTCGACTGGCTCTTGTCGCGTCTGCTGGGCGCACAAGGGGGCGACCGGCTGCGCGTCACGCCTGCCGCGCGAGCCGAGCTGCGGGTCCGGCGCTGGCCGGGGAACCTGCGCGAACTGGCCGCGACGCTTCAGACCGCGGCCCTGATGGCCGAGGGGCGGGCCATCGACCTGGACGACCTGCCGCCGCCGCTGCTGGACCCCGCACCCCCGCCCGACCCGACGGATGAGCTTCGGGCGGTGCTGGCGGCCTGCGGAGGCAACATGGCGCAGGCGGCGCGGCGGATGGGAGTCAACCGCTCCACCATCCTGCGGCGGATGCAGCGCCTTGGCCTGACCCCGTCCTGAGGTTGCGCGCGTGTTGCGCGGCGTTGCAGGGGCAACGGGACGAGGCCAGTTCTTGGTGCCGGCCCGTTCCGACACAAGATTTTCCTGTATCCGCGGCCCAATGCGCCGCAGCCTGTTTCCCGGAGGACTGCAATCCAAAGGGAGGAAAACATGCTGGACACCACCACCTCAGCACGCGCCCAGGCCATGCTGGACGCCTTGGGCGAGGCGCTTGCCGCAGGCGACATCGACCGCGCCTGCGACCTGTTCGTGACCGATTGCTATTGGCGCGACCTGGTCAGCTTTACATGGAACATCCGCACGATGGAGGGCCGCGAGCAGGTGGCCGAAATGTTGCGCGCACAACTGGGCCATATCCGGCCCACCGGTTGGCTCCTGGAGCCTTCCGAGGTGCCGGGAGAGGAGGATGGCGTCATCACCGCCTGGTTCCAGTTCGAAACCGCGGTCGGCCGCGGCTATGGCCTGGTCCGGTTGCGCGACGGCCGGATCTGGACCCTGCTGACCGCCTTGCAGGAGCTGAAGGGCCACGAGGAGGCCAAGGGCTTCAACCGGCCCATGGGGGCCAAGCACGGGGCCGGCAAGAACCGCCCCAGCTGGCGCGAGGAGCGCGAGGCCGAGGCCGCCGAGCTGGGCTATGCACGCCAGCCACATACCGTGATCATCGGCGGCGGACAGGGCGGCATCGCCCTGGGGGCGCGGTTGCGCCAGCTGGGCGTGCCCACGATCATCATCGAAAAGAACGACCGCCCCGGCGACAGCTGGCGCAAGCGCTACAAGTCGCTCTGCCTGCATGACCCGGTCTGGTACGACCACCTGCCCTATATCAAGTTCCCCGACAACTGGCCCGTCTTCGCCCCCAAGGACAAGATCGGCGACTGGCTGGAGATGTACACCAAGGTCATGGAGCTGAACTACTGGACGCGCAGCACCTGTCAGCGCGCCAGCTATGACGAGGAAGCGCAGGAATGGACCGTGGTCGTGGATCGCGACGGAGAAGAGGTCGTGCTGCGCCCCAGGCACCTGGTGCTGGCCACCGGCATGTCGGGCAAGCCGCGCATCCCGGAGTTTCCGGGCATGGACCGCTTTCGCGGCGATCAGCATCACAGTTCCAGGCATCCCGGCCCCGATGCCTATGCCGGAAAGAAGGTGGTGATCATCGGCTCGAACAACTCGGCCCATGACATCGCGGCGGCGCTTTGGGAACATGATGCGGATGTGACCATGGTGCAGCGGTCCTCGACCCATATCGTGCGGTCCGACAGCCTGATGGAGATCGGCCTGGGCGCGCTTTACAGCGAAGAGGCCGTCGCCAACGGCATGACCACGGAAAAGGCCGACCTGATCTTTGCCTCGCTGCCCTACCGGATCATGCACCAGTGGCAGATCCCGCTCTATGAGCAGATGAAGGAACGGGACAGGACCTTCTACGAAGGGCTTGAAAAGGCGGGCTTCCAGCTGGACTTCGGCGATGACGGCTCGGGGCTGTTCATGAAGTATCTGCGCCGCGGCTCGGGCTATTACATCGACGTGGGCGCCAGCCAGCTGATCATTGACGGCAAGATCAAGCTGGCGCATGGCCAGGTGGACGAGATTACCGAAACCGGCCTGCGCCTGGATGACGGGCAGGAGCTGCCTGCCGACCTGATCGTCTATGCCACGGGCTATGGTTCGATGAACGGATGGGCGGCCGACCTGATCGGGCAGGACGTGGCCGACCGCGTGGGCAAGTGCTGGGGCCTGGGGTCGGACACGACCAAGGACCCCGGCCCCTGGGAGGGCGAGCAGCGCAACATGTGGAAGCCCACCCAGCAGCAGGCGCTGTGGTTCCACGGCGGCAACCTGCACCAGTCGCGTCACTATTCGCTGTACCTGGCGCTGCAGCTGAAGGCGCGGCAGGCGGGCATCGACACCCCCGTCCATGGGCTGCAGCAGGTTCACCACACCAGCTGACGACTGCGTCCCGGACCGGCGGCCATGGCCGCCGGTTCCCTCCGCGTCTGATGCGCCAATCACTGAACGGAGTAATTCCATGAAAGCCCTGCGGTTTCACGCGGCCAAGGACCTGCGCCTTGAGGACATCGACGAACCTGCCCCTCCCGGCCCCGGGCAGGTGCTGATCCGCAACAGCTTTTGCGGGATCTGCGGCACGGATCTGCACGAATATGCCTATGGCCCGATCTTCATCCCGACCGAGCCGCATCCCTTCACCGGCGCCTCCGGGCCCCAGGTGCTTGGCCACGAATTCGGCGGCGTGGTCCAGGCCGTGGGTGAGGGCGTCACCCATGTCGCGCCTGGCGACCGGGTGTCGGTCCAACCGCTGATCATGCCGCGGTCGGGCGATTATTACGCCGATCGCGGGCTGTTCCACCTGTCGGACCGGCTGGCACTGGCAGGCCTGTCATGGGGATCGGGCGGGATGGCGCAGATGGCGCTGCTGAACGACTACAACGTGGTGCCGATCCCCGACGACCTTCCGGACGAGGCCGTGGCCCTGATCGAGCCTGCGGCGGTGGCGGTCTATGCCTGCGACCGGGGTGGCGTCACGGCAGGGTCCAGCGTCCTGGTGACCGGCGCGGGGCCGATCGGCGTCCTGACGCTGATGGCCGCCCGGGCGGCCGGGGCGGTGCAGCTGTTCGTGTCGGACCCGAACGAGACCCGTCTGGACCTGGTCCGCGACCTGATCCCCGGCGCCGTCACGCTGAACCCGACCCGACAGCAGGTCGGCGACGTCATTCGCGCGGCCACGGAAGGCGGCGTCGGGTGCGACGTCGCGATCGAATGCGTGGGCAATGAACATGCGCTGAAGGCATGCCTTGATGGGGTGCGCAAGCAAGGCGTGGTGGTCCAGACCGGCCTGCACCCGCATGAAAATCCACTGGACTGGTTCGCCGTGACCTTCAAGGACGTCGATATCCGCGGCAGCTGGGCCTATCCCACGCATTACTGGAACCGCGTGGCGCGGATGATCGCCAGCGGCCAGTTGCCGGCGGCCAACGTGGTGACCGACCGCATCGCCCTGTCCGACGCGGTCACGCAGGGCTTCGACCGCCTGCTGGACCCGGCGGGCACGCAGCTAAAGATCCTGATCGACCTGTCGCGCTGACCGATCTTTCGAGGTCGCAGATCTGTTCACGGCCCCTTGGCACCGTCCTTGGGGCCGTGGCCGATCTCAGCGTGCTTGCGATCCGGGCAGCCGGTTCATCCGGGGGGCAGCACAGCCTGACACCGGGCGCGCGCTGCGGGCGCGCGATCATCAACAGCTTGACGGCCGTGCGCTTTTCTTCGGCATTGTTGCCGCGCCTGTCACAGTCCTGCAGCTTCTTGTTGATCGGATGACAGCGGGAAACACCAACCTTGACGCGAATTTTATCTATTTCTATACAACCAGTGTGCTTGTTAGGCTCCAGACCCATTGATTTTACGCCCTTTGCGTGATTCAGGCCGCCGCAAGGAGACCTGATCGATGAGCAACCTGTTCTGGCTGACCGAGGCGCAGATGGCGCGCCTTCGCCCCTACTTCCCCAAGAGCCATGGCCGTCCCCGAGTTGACGATCTGCGGGTGCTGAGCGGCATTATCTTCATCAATCGCAATGGTTTGAGATGGTGCGATGCGCCGAGTGAATATGGACCTGCCAAGACGCTTTATAATCGCTGGAAGCGCTGGAGTGACAACGGGGTCTTCGCCCGGATCATGGTCGGCCTGGCCGCCGAGAGCACCGATCCGAAGACAATCATGATCGATGCAACCTATCTGAAGGCGCATCGCACGGCTTGCAGCCTGCGGGCCAAAAAGGGGGGCGCAGTCGCCAGATTGGTCGAACGAAAGGCGGCATGAACACCAAGCTGCACGCCGTCACCGATGCGAAAGGCAGACCTATCCGGTTCTTCATGTCGGCAGGACAGGTCAGCGACTACACCGGCGCAGCGGCGCTTCTGGACGGCCTGCCGCAGGCTGATTGGTTCTTGGCGGACCGAGGCTATGATGCTGACTGGCTGCGAAAAGCGTTGCAGGACAGAGGGATAAAAGCTTGTATCCCTAGCCGGAAGTTGCGCAAGAAAACCGTGAAATACGACAAGCGCCGCTACAGAAGGCGCAATCGCATCGAGATCATGTTCGGGCGGCTGAAAGACTGGAGACGTGTCGCCACGCGTTACGACAGGTGCCCGGAGACATACCTCTCCGCAATAGCATTGGCCGCAACCGTCCTATTTTGGCTGTGATCAAGAACGAGTCCTGAGCCTAGAGATCAGGTGGAGCCAGACCCCTTCCGCCGCCATCTGCGATATGGGTTTTTCCTTCGTGGAAGAAGGGCTGAGGGGCGACCGGGGCCGGATCGTGGGCCTTTTGTCCGAGGAGTTGTTCGCGGCAGAACCCAAGCCCGCGGAGCAGCACGTGAGCATGGCCCCGGTGCCGCAGTGAAGGCCCATTGCTGCGGCTGACGGTCAGGACATTCGGATAGGTCGAACTAACCGAAGGAACAGGTTCAAAATGCTGGCGATCCGGGCGATGATTGGCGCCCGGAACCGGCCCGATGCCCGGCCTGCAGGAAAACCGATGCCACAGAACAGGCTGATCAAGGTCGCCGCCGCAGTCGCATGTCTCATCCTGTCCGGCGCCGCGGCGCCGGCGCAGGATCTGCAGCCTTGGATGAGCCCCGAGATCGCGGATGCCTGGAGCCAGGGGTACAAGGGCCAAGGGTCTCACGTGACGGTCATCGACGACTTCAAGAGCCGGAGCCGCTACTGGGGCCAGCTGGAGACAAGGATGCAGCGTCTGCGGCACGGACAGTGGACGGCCAAACAGGTGTCGCTGATGGCGCCCTCCGCCCGGGTGAAACGGCAGGATTTCGGCGACAACCGTGCGATCAAGCTGCGCCGGGGGCTGAACATCTTCAACCTGTCCTATGGCATGATGGCGGTGGACAACCTTTCCGTGCGGTGGAATGCGCGCGAGCGGTCGATCATCAAGCATGCCCACGGCGGTCGGGGCGTCGCGGTGAAAGCTGCCGGAAATGATGCGATCCCTATCGGCGCCGTCAACAGCATGATGGAGGTCGACTACCTTTCGCGGGATCTGGTCGGCGCGCCCTCCGCGATCTTCGTCGGCGCCCTCGATGCGCATGGCCGCCCCGAACAGCGGGCGAACCTGGCCTCCTACAGCAACTACGCCGGAGAGGATACGGCGGTACAGAGCCAGTTCCTGGTGGTAGGCGTGACCGGAGCGCAGACCGGCCTCTATGGAACCTCCTTCGCGGTGCCCATCGTCTCAGGGTATTCGGCGGTTCTATCCAGCAAGTTTCCGCAGGCGACCCCCGCCCAGGTCGCCAGCCAACTTCTGTCAACCGCGCGGACCGACACGATCAACAACTACACGGCAGCCACCCACGGCCGTGGAGAGGCCAGCATCGCCCGTGCGCTGGCACCGGTTGCCATCCGCTGATCAAAAGCTGACGTCATAGCGGAGGGTGACCCGCGCCTCGTCCGATCCGCTCATGATGACAAGATAATCCAGGGTCTTCGCGGGTGGCAGCGTGCTGGCCGCCAGCCGGCAGTTGACGGCGACGCTTCCACCGCCGATGGCACCGAAATCGGCTTGGCACGGCCTTTCCCGAAAGCGCCCGCCCAGCAGGCTGGTGACCTGCAGCGAAACCACCCCGCCATCTCCCACCGGCCGTTGGAGGATGAAGCCAAAGCGCAGGCCGGGGTCGATGCGGTACTTCTCTCCGCTCTCGCCGCTGCTCATTCCCCAGATCAAACCGAAAGCCGGGGTAAGCTCGGACAGGAAGACCAGGTTCAACTCCTTGAGCCGGGGCCGGTACCAGTCATCGAAGGAAACCGGCGTGCCATCTGCCAATTCGTAGCCCCCGCGCCGCATGTCGCCCGCCTGATCTGATCGCACTGATCCGAGGGAGACCTCCAGCAAGTGGGTGTTCTCCAGGAATGCCTCAAACCCCCGAGCCTGGTGCAGCGGCTGCAGCCCGATGATGAAAGCCGCCACCCCGCACCACGCCCCAAGGGGGCGCAGTTCAGTCAGGCGGTGGGTGGTCCTGCTCATCACGGATGTCCATCTTGGCCCAGATCGCCATTATGGTACAAGTCGACCGTTAAAAGACTGTCTCATCGGAACAAGCCACTGCTCTTCGGGATATCGAGGTGCCGGGGCGCAATCAGCTGCCGTTGCTCTGCACCAAGGTCGAATAGAGGACCGCGACCAGGATCGCCACCACGACGGCGCCTATGATATAGGCCATGTTCTTCTTTTCATAATGCTTCATGCCAGTCTCCCCGCTGTTGGCGATTGCTGGTCGTCACGGTTCGGACCGCCGCCGACCAGATAGGAACGAGCGCGCGCGGGGCCTCGGCTGGTGTCGCGGACGCCGGTCACTGCGGCATTCGGCTGCTGGTCCGGCTGGTCAGCGCCGACCGGAGGATTGGTTCCGGCCTGCATCGACGGACCCTCGTAGTTCATGTTGCCATCGCGCGGGTTGGTATAAGCGGCGTCCAGCGTCGTGCCGCGAACACCGCTTGGCAGGACACCCTCTTCCGTGGGACCTGACCAGCCATCCGCGCGCCATCGGGCCTCGTGTGCCGCCAGGTCCACCGCACCCTCCTCGTCCAGGATGACCAGTGCCAGATCATGCTGCGCATCGTTCAGGTTGAGCGCCGCGACCAGCGAGCAGCCCCGGGCCAGACCTTCGGCATAAAGGGCACGATCCTCATCTGGGAACGGCAGCCCGTCGACCGGCTGGCGGAACGCCGGGTCCTGGCCCGTTCCCCGGGTCGCACCGGATGAGGCGCCCTCGGTCATGACAACATCGGCCGGCGAAATGCCTGCCTGACGCAGTCTCAGGACGGCGCGCTCTGCGTGCCGGCGATCATCGAACAGGCAGGCGGCGGCGCGCGTATATCCGGCTGCGCCGCCGGCGGGGTTGTCCATCTGGGTGGTCATGCTGTCCTCCTTCGAAGCATCGGCTGCGCCGAGACGCAGCGCGGGTGCAGGGCGAAGGCCTGCTCCCGACGTGGTGGCTGTAACCAGCACGTCCCCCAGTTGTTCCTGCCATCGGCTGTCCTGCCGCAACGGGAACAAACGCGGGCCTGCGGGGTTCGCTGCTTTCAAGATGACAGGAGGTTATCATGCCCGCCGACCAGACCCCTCAACAAGCCGCCCGCAGCTTTTTCACCGATGGGCTGCGCAACGCTCACGCGATGGAGAAGCAGGCGCTGTCGATCATGCAGCCGCAGCTGAACCGGCTCGAGCACTATCCCGAAGTCGCCGCGATGCTGGACCGGCACATCCGCGAGACCGAAGGCCAGATCCAGCGCCTGGACCAGATCCTGGCCGAGGCCGGTGACTCCGCATCGGGACTGAAGGATATGACCCAGTCCTTCGTGGGCACCATGGCCGCCATGGGCCACACCGTCACGTCCGACGAGATCATCAAGAACTCGCTGGCGAACTTTGCCTTCGAGAACTTCGAGATCGCGGCCTATACCTCGCTGATCACGGCGGCGGAAAGCTGCGGAGCCATCGACTCGATCCCGCTGCTTCGCCAGAACCTGGACGAAGAGCTGCACATGGCCGCCGCGGTCCGCGACAGCCTGCCCGAGGTGACGCGCAAGTACATCATGCTGAGCGCCAGCGGCGAACGCGCCGATATCTGATCAGCCCCCAAACCTGCTGGGCCACATGGCCCGCCCCCATCTGCAAGGAGCCAGACATGGCCGACAAGACCCTCGAGACGCTGTTTCACGAAACGCTGAAGGACATCTATTACGCTGAACGCAAGATCGGGACCGCCCTGCGCAAAATGGCCCGGGCCGCGCAGAACCCCGACCTGAAATCCGCCTTCGAGACGCATGAGCAGGAGACGCAGGCCCAGTACGAGCGTCTGACCGAGGTCTTCGAGATGATCGGCAAGCGCCCGCAGGGCAAGACCTGCGATGCGATCGAAGGGATCATCTCGGAAGCGCAGGAGATCATGGACGAATTCAAGGGCAGCCCCGCCCTGGATGCAGGGCTGCTGGCCGCGGCCCAAGCCGTCGAGCATTACGAGATAAGCCGCTATGGCACCCTGAAAAGCTGGGCCGCCCAGCTGGGCATGAACGACGCCGTGTCGGTCCTGGACCAGACGCTGCAGGAAGAATCCGCCACCGACGAGAAGCTGACCGCCTTGGCGGAAAGCGTGGTCAACGAAGCGGCTCAGCAGGGCAAGGCCGCCTGATCCGCAATTGCCGCGTTTCCGCGACATGAAGAAGGCCCGCAGCGCTTGGCGCTGCGGGCCTTCTTTTATTTGAGAAGTGACAGGCCCTTACTCGGCCTTCATCGCCTCGATCGAGATTGCGACCTCGACTTCGTCCGACACGGCCGGGGCGAACATGCCCAGGTTGAAGTCGCTGCGAGTCAGGGTCGTGGTGGCGTCAAAGCCCAGCCACGGCTTGTTTTCCATTGGATGGCTGCCCTGCTGGTTCAGCACGGTGTCCAGCACGACTTCCTTGGTCACGCCGTTCAGCGTCAGGTCGCCAGTGATCAGGGCGGTCTTGTCCCCCGTCACCTCGATCGACGTCGAGGCGAAGGTCACGGTGGGGTCTGCCGCCTCGCTGCCGAAAAAGTCGGGGGACAGGAAGTGTTCGTCACGCCCTTGGAAGCCGGTCATCAGCGACGACACGGGGAAGCTGGCCTCGACCGAGGATTCGGCCGGATTTTCAGCGTCGAACTGGATCGTGCCTTCGATGCCGCCGAACATCCCCGTCGTGGTCGAGAAGCCGAGGTGGTTGTAGTCGAACACCACCTGGCTGTGCGAGGTGTCAAAGGTATAAGCCTCTGGTTCGGCCAGAGCGGCGCCTGCAGCCAGGGCAAAGACAGCGGTCAGGGCAGTGGTCTTGAACATGAAAAGCTCCTGTAGGTTGTGGCGGCAAGATTTCCGAAAAGGCGCGGTTAAACAACTAGCGATGGACGAACATGACCTGCGGGATGGCGCACAGAGACAGGATCAGCGTTCCGCACCGAGCGACACGGACAGGGTGACGGAAAATCCGACGGTCGCCTCGTCGCCATAGCTTTCGCCCACCTTCCAGTCGCGGCGGTCCAGTTGCGTCTGACCAGACATGCTGGCCACGTCATCCTGGATCCGCAGAGAGAAGGGCAACATCACCGGCATCTCCTGCCCCTTCAGGGACAAGGTGCCGTCAGCCACATAGCCGTCGCCCTCGGGCCGGATGGGGGCAGTGAAGACCGCGATCGGGTTGTTGGCGACGTCGAAGAAGTGGGCCGACCTGGCCTGTTCAGTGATGGTGCCGATGGTGACGCTGCTCATGTCGATGGTGACCACTACGTCGCCAGTGCCGGTCTGCGGGTCAAAGGCGATGGCCGCGGTCCATTCCGGAAAGCGGCCCTGCACCTGTGTCCCCATCTGGGCGACTGTGAAGCCCAGTTCGCCGTCACTCACCCGCCATTCGGACGCGGCCTGCTCCAACGACGGCGCGGCCTCTTCAGCCGCCGGCTTGGCGGTGATCGCGTAGCCCGTTCCGGCCAGGAAGATGAGGATCGCCGTCAGCGCGGGCAGCGCGTGATGGGACGTCCGGGCCCCACCCGCCGCTCGCCCCCGCAGCATCCGGCCCAGCACCTCGTCCCGGTCGATCACCGCATGTTTCAGGGCCCCGAGGATATGCAGGGCAACCGCCCCCATTAGCATCCAGGCGAAGATATGATGGATAGAGGCCATGGTCAGCGCCAAGGCGGGTGACTTCGGGACCAACGGCAGCCCCTGACCCAGAGGCCACAGGATCGGTGCATAGCCCTCGGTCGCGGCATGTTCGATCCAGCCGGTCAATGGCACCAGAAGCATGGCGGCATAGAGGACCCAGTGAACGCTTTCAGCCAGGAAGGTTTCGGCCCGACGCTTGGGGTGCAGGGGCACAGGGCGTGGCTGCGTCAACGCCCAGAGGATGCGCGTCAAGGCCACGGCAAAAGCCGCAATGCCGAGCGTCTTGTGCAGGGAGAAGAGCTGGACCTTGGTTTCCATCTGCTCCAACGGCACCCGCACCGCCAGCAGGCCCAGGACGATGTTCGTCAAGATGATCAGGGCCGTCAGCCAATGAAGGGTCCGCGCCACGCTGCCATAGCTTTTCAGGGTATTCTGGCGCATCGACTCGGGGCTCCGGTTGTTTCCCCAGTTCTAGCGCACCCTGCTGCGGTTGAGGATGTCCGCCGCCGCACAGAGGCTGTGCGGCGGCGGAACCATGTCCACATATGCCGATCAGTAGATCGCGATGCCGGGAAACAGGATCAGCAGGCCGACCGCGATGATCTGCAAGCCGATGAACGGCAGCAGTGCGCGGAAGATCTCGCCCAAGGAAATGTCAGGCGGCGTCACCGACTTCAGGTAGAAGGCAGCCGGCCCGAAGGGGGGCGACAGGAAGCTGACCTGCATGTTCATGGCAAACAGCACGCCGAACCAAACCGGGTCATAGCCAAGGGAGATGATGATCGGCACAAAGATCGGCATGGTCAGCAGCGCGATCCCCACCCAGTCCAGAAACATGCCCAGGACGAACAGGATCGCCATCATGAACAGGACGATGACCGTGGGGTTTTCACTAATCCCTGTAATGAGTTGCGAGACAAAGCTGATGCCGCCCATGAGGTTGAAGACCCCAACCAGGGCAGATGCGCCGATGCCGATCCAGACGATCATGCCCACCGTCTGGAGGGTTTGCAACGCGGCGCCCTTGAGCAGGCTCCAAGTAAACTCGCCGCGCAGGACCGTGGACAGCAGGACCCCCGCCACGCCAACGGCGCTGGCCTCGGTAACCGAAGCGATGCCGCCATAGATCGAGCCCAGCACCATGACGACCACCAGGATGGGCAGGAACAGGCCCTTCAGCAGGCGCAGCTTTTCCGCATGGGGGACGGGCGCGGTCACGGCCGGTGGCACGTCGTTCGGCGTCAGCCAAGCCCGCAGCAGGACGTATCCCACGTAGAGCAGCGCCAGCATGAAGCCGGGAACGAAAGCGGCCGTGAACAGGTCGCCGATCGAGACATTGGCCGTAAGCCCATAGATGATCAGCACGATCGACGGCGGCACCATGGTCCCGAGGCTGCCGCCCGCGCAGACAACACCGATGGCCAGCTTGCGGTCATATCCTTGCGCCAGCATCTGCGGCAGGGCGATCAGGCCCAGCAGCACGACCTCTCCGCCGATGATGCCGGACATCGCGGCCAGGATCACGGCCACGAAGATGGTCTGGACGGCCACACCGCCCCGGATGCGACCGCCGATCAGGCGCATCGCCTCGAACAGGTCGCGCGCGATGCCGCTGCGGTCCAGGATCGCCGCCATCAGGACAAACATCGGCACCGACACGAAAACGAAGCTGCTGACGAAGGAATAAACCCGGCTGGTGATCAGCGGGACCACGTTCGGGCCGAACCAGCCAAGCGCAAAGATCAGCGTGACCAGCAGCGTGACGAAGGCCAGCGGGATGCCCGTGACCAGCAGGCCCAACAACATGGCGAACAGGACCAGCGTGCCGGTCTCGATGCCCAGGGCCTGCAGCGATCCGAAGATTTCCATCACTTCGCCCCTTTCGGCCCGCGGGCATAATTGATGGCAAGGATCAGGAACTGCAGGGCCATGACCCCGAGTGCCACCATCAGCAGGATCTTGAGGATGCCGGGAAACGCTGGATTCCAGGCACTGCCGGAGGTTTCCAGGTGAAAGCTGCCATCGGGACGCCAGGCGGCGCGCTTGACCATCTGCCAAGCGGCCCAGGCAAAAGCACCGGATGACAGCGCGCAGATGATCGAGATCAGGATATCCGCTGCCCGGCGCGCACCTGGGGGCAGCATGTCATAGACAAGAACGACGCGAATGTGCCGGTCGCGGGCAGTGCACAGCAGCCCGCCATAGACGAAGGAAATCGCACAGAGGAACACCGTCGTCTCATGCGCCCAGATTGTCGGGCGGCCGAAGACATAGCGTAGGACGACCTCCTGGATCAGGATCAACATCGCCAGGACCAGCCCGAAGGCCGGTATCAGGGCCAATCGGTCGATCCAGCGGCCCAGGGACCCGGATTCTGGCACGGAATGATGTTCTTCGCGCAGCACGGCTTCCGGTGCGTCCATAGTTATCCCCTCCCCTTGATGGGACCGGGCGGCGGGCGCCCGGTCCGGCGATGCTTATTGCACCAGGCCCTTTTCGCTCAGATAGGCGGTCAGCGCATCATAGACGCGCTGCGCGGCCGGCGACTGGCTGGCCACCTTTTCCCATTCCCCTTGGGCGATCTTGCGGAACTTGGCGCGTTCCTCGTCGGACCAGTCGTGGATGGTGATGGTGCCGCCTTCGCGGGCCTTTTCCACGGCCGCCTCGTCGGCCTCGGCCAGTGCCGCGATCTGGACGCGGGCAAAATCGCGAACGGACTGCGTCAGCACCTGCTGCAGGTCCTCGGGCAGGGCGTCCCACTTGTCCTTGTTCATCGAGATCTCGACCAGGGGCATGGAGTGGAAGCCGGGATAGACAGGGTGCGGCGCGATGTCGTTCAGCCCCTGCGCCTGGTTCGTCGAAAACACCGTGTAATCAGCTGCGTCGATGACCTTCTTGTCAAGCGAGGTGAAGACCTCGGAGCCCGGCAGGTTGACCGGAGAGGCGCCGGCAGCGGCAAAGACCGACTGCACCAAACCCTCGGGTGCACGGATCTTGACGCCCTGAAGGTCATCGACACCGTCCAGCGGCACGGCGCTGACCAGCGCCTCCAGCCCCGGCGTGGTGGCGCCGATGAACTGCAGTCCATAGGGGTTCATGATCTCGTTCAGCAGCTCGGACCCGCCGCCATTCTCGACGAAGTCCAGCATCTGCTCGGGGTCCGACCAGGCGCCGACCGGGTTGCCCATCAGGCCGAAGGCCGGATCCTTGCCCGAGAAATAGGACAGGTCGGTGACATGGCCATCCAGGATGCCGGTGGCGATGGCGTCCTGCGTCTCGTTATGCGCCACGATGGACTCGACCGGTAGCAGGTCGATGGCGATGCGGCCTCCCGACTTTTCAGCCACATCGGCGGCCCAGCCCTGCTGCAGGACAAAGTTCGGGTTGCCGGCCGGGTCCGAGGATTGGAAGCGGAAGCTGTGGTCCTGGGCAAGGCCAGGAGCGGCAAGTGCAAGGAAGGCCGTGGCGGCCAGCAGGCCGCGGCGGGTCAGGTTGGTCATGGGTTTTCTCCTCCGGTTGAAATTCCCGGCGACGGGGCAAAGGCCCCGACCGCCTGGTCGATGATCTGGTCGGGCGACAGCGCAACGCTGATCCACAAGGCCCCCTCGGTCACGGGATCGGGCGGCTGCAGCGCCTCCAGCTGGCTGTCGATCAGGCTTGCCGGCATGTAGTGGCCCTGCCGTGCGTTCATCCGCGCCGCGATCAGGCTGCGCTCGCCGTGCAGGAACACGATATCCAGCGGCCCGGCAGTCGACCGCAGGCGTTCGCGATGCGCAAACCCCAAGGCCGAGCAGGCGAGCACCCCCCGCCGCGGCGCCGCGACAAGCGCCGCGCCCAGCCTGTCCAGCCAGCCCCACCGCATGTCATCGGTCAGTGGCTGCCCTGCCCGCATCCGGGCCACGCTGGCCTCGTCGTGGAACAGGTCCGCCTCGATGAAGCAGCCGCCGATGCGGTCGGCGATGCCGCGGGCAACGGTCGACTTGCCGGTGCCGCAGATGCCCATGACCAGAATCGGCCGCACGTTCATGATGTCTCCCCCTCCAGATGACAGCGCAATCATGAATGACAGCGCTGTCATACGTCAACCCTCTTTATTTTCCCTGTAGAACAGGTAGTTTGACGAAATCATGAACAAAACCCCAAATATCACCCTGTCCGACGTGGCCTTGGCCGCCGATGTCAGCCCTATCACGGTCTCACGGGCGCTGCGCAATCCGGACAAGGTCTCGGTCGAGGCGCGGGCCCGGATCGACCGTGCGATCCATGAACTGGGCTATGTTCCGAACCCTGCCGCACGGGCCTTGGCATCGGGGCGCACGGACATCGTCGGCGTCATCATCCCCTCGGTCAGCAACAACGTCTTTGCCGATGTAATGCGCGGCATCGACGAAGGGTTGCAGGGCAGCGGTCTGGGGGTGCAGCTTGGCACAACGCGCTATTCGCCCATGACCGAGGAGGACCTGATCCGGGTCTTCCTGTCGCAGCGCCCGGCCGGCCTGATCGTGGCAGGGCACGACCAGTCGCCGGTCGCGCGCAGGCTGCTGGAGGGGGCCGAATGTCCGGTCGTCCAGATCATGGAGGTGGGACCCGCGCCGATCGACCTGGCCGTGGGCCTGTCGCATTTCGAGGGCGCCCGAACCGGCGCGGCACATCTTCTGGCGGAGGGCTACCGGGCGCCGGCCTTCCTGGGGGCGCAGATGGACCCGCGCAGCCAGCGGCGCCTAGCCGGATTCCGCGCCTGCCTGGCCGAGGCGGGGCTGAACGCCGAGGATCCGGTCGTGACCACGCCCGAACCTTCCTCGGTCAGCCTCGGATGCCGCCTTCTGGCCGATCTGCTGGCGCGGTGGCCTATGACCGACGCGGTCCTGTGTAACAACGACGACCTGGCGCTTGGCGTGCTGTTCGAGGCGCGACGCCGCAACATCCGCGTGCCAGAACAACTGGGCATCTGCGGCTTCAACGACCACGAGATGATGTCGGCCGCCGAACCACCGCTGAGCTCGGTGGCGACCGACCGCCTGTCGATGGGCCGCCAAGCCATCGGTTTGATCCGCAGCAGGCTGGCCGGAGCGGGACTCGAGCGGGGCAGTTCCGTGGACCTCGGCTTTCGGCTGGTGCCCCGCGCCAGTACAGCGCGGCGTCGCAGCTAGCGCAGGTTTTACGCGCGGAAAGCGCTGTCCGTGGCACCTTTCGTCTCGGAGGCTGTACGGCCTGCCCGCGGTGCGCCATGGTCGCACCCAAGCGGGCAGGTTTGCGGGAAAGGGTGACGGATGCGCGTTCTGGTCTTCAACGCAGGCAGCTCCAGCCTGAAATTCGGCGTGTTCGATGGCGATCGACAGCTGTTCAAGGGCAGCTTCGCGCGGTTCCGGGAGGGCGGCTGCGACTATGTGTTCCAGGGTTCCGGCAATGAACAAGGGCATGCGCCGCATGCCGATCTGGATGCCGCCATTGCGGCGGTCCCCGCGGTTCTAAAGCAACGTGGTTTGACCCAGTTGGAGGCGTTGGGTCACCGGATCGCCCATGGCGGCGAGTCCTTTGCGGTGCCGACGCTTCTGGACGATAATACGATCCTGCAGATCAAGGCGCTGACGCCGCTGGCCCCCCTGCACAACCCGGCGAACCTGGCGGCCGTCCGGCTGGCGCGGCGCCTGTGGCCCGACCTGCCGCAGGTGGGGGTCTTCGACACGGCCTTTCACCTTACCAATCCCAGACGGGCCACGACCTATGCCGTTCCCGCCGACTGGCGCCGGAGCGGGCTGCGTCGCTTCGGCTTTCACGGGACCTCGCACAAGTATGTCGCCCATCGTGCGGCCGAGGAGATTGGCCAGCCCTTGACCGATCTGCGCATCATCAGCCTGCACCTGGGCAACGGCGCCAGCGCCTGCGCCATCCAGCACGGGATCAGCATCGACAGCTCGATGGGGCTGACGCCGCTGGAGGGGCTGGTGATGGGGACTCGGTCCGGCGACGTTGATCCGGGCGCCTTCGGCTTCCTGCAGCGGCAGCTTGGGCTGACGATCCCGCAGATCGAGGACGCGCTCTACCACGACAGCGGCCTGAAGGCCCTGACCGGCTGCGCCGACATGCGCGATGTCGAGGATCGGGCGGCGGCCGGCGACGCAGATGCGCAGGCGGCCATCAACCTTTATGCCTACCGGGCGCGCAAATACGTGGGAGCCTATGCGGCGGCGATGGGCGGGATGGACGCGCTGGTCTTTACCGGCGGCATCGGAGAGAACTCGGCCTCGATGCGTCGGCGGATCTGCGACGGGCTGGGCTTCACGGGGCTGGAACTGGACCATGATCGCAACGGGCGGATCGCGCTGAGCGGCCGCGAGGCCCCCCAGATCCAGGCCTATGGCAGCCGCGTCCGCGTGATCGTCACGGAAACGGCCGAACAGCTGATGATCGCGCGCGAGGTCGCCCAGACCCTAACGCGACGGCCGGTGACGCCGATCCAGATCCCCGTGGCGGTGTCGGGGCGGCATGTCCACCTGTCGGCGCAGGCGGTCGAGGCGCTGTTCGGACCAGGATATCGGCTGACGGAGGCGGCGCCGCTGCGCCAGCCCGGAAACTGGGTTGCGGCAGAGCGCATCACCGTCGAAGGCCCCAAGGCGCGGCTGGAGCACGTGGCCATCCTGGGCCCGCTGCGCCCGCGGACCCAGATCGAGGTGTCGCGCACCGACAGCTTTGCCTTGGGGATCGACGCGCCCGTGCGGGACAGTGGCCAACTGGATGGGACGCCCCGGGTGCGCCTGATCGGCCCGGCAGGCCAGTTGGACACGGATGGCCTGATCGTGGCGGCGCGGCACATCCACACCAACCCGCGGGACGCGGCGCGGATGGGGCTGGAGGACGGCGATCTTGTGGGTGTCGAGGTGCGGGGCCAGGACGGCCGGGGCCTGACCTTCGCGCGCTGCCTTGTCCGCGTCTCTTCCGCCGCCTTCACCGAGATGCATATCGACACGGACGAAGCCAATGCCGCCGGAATCAGCGGCGCGGCCGAGGGCGAACTGCTTCATGGCGTCGAAGCCTGCCCGACGAGTTGAAGACCGCGCCGGTGCAGGTACGATACCCGGCGCAGCTTGCCTTGGCGCCAGTCGTCCTGGGGCAAGAGCCGCTTCAATCAGGGCGGGATACCATTGACGCGGTTGCTGGCCCTGGCTGCCGATCCTGCCCTAGCTGCGGATCAGGACCCCCCGTCCAGAAGATCCGCAGCTACCTCCAGCCCATAAAAGCGGCTATGTTTTGGGCAGGCTCCCGCCGGGTGAGGCAGGGGTTTCATCGACACAACCGGCGCGCATCCCCTGCCCGCCCTTCGGCAGGAGTGACAGAATGGACATGAGCCGCACCAGCGACGTTTGGTGGAAGAATGCCGTCTTTTATTGCCTGGATGTGGAAACCTTCCAGGACAGCAACGGTGACGGCATCGGCGATTTCACCGGGCTGGCCCATCGGATCGACCATCTGGCGGGCTTGGGCGTCACCTGTGTCTGGCTGATGCCCTTCTACCCGTCGCCGAACCGGGACGATGGCTATGACATCATGGATTACTACAGCATCGATCCCACGCTTGGCAGCATGGGGGACTTTGTCGAATTCGTGCGCACGGCGCGCGACAGGGGCATCCGGGTGATCGCCGACCTGGTCGTCAACCACACGTCGGACCAGCATCCTTGGTTCCAGTCCGCCTGCGAAAGCCGGGAGTCGCCCCATCGGGACTGGTATGTCTGGCGCGACAAGATCCCCGAACAGGGCCCGGAGGGTTTGGTCTTTCCCGATGAGGAAAGCAGCAACTGGGAATGGCACGAGCCCACGGGCCAATATTACCTGCACCGTTTCTACAAGCACCAGCCCGACCTGAACATCAGCAATCCCCTGGTCCGGGACGAGATCCGCAAGATCGTGGGCTTCTGGCTGGAAATCGGCCTCTCAGGCTTCCGGGTCGATGCGGTGCCCTTCCTGCTGGAGACGGCCGGGGTGGCGGCGCCCATGACGATGGATCCGCATGACTGGCTGCGGGACCTGCGCGCCTTTATCGGGCGTCGTCGCGGCGACGCGATCCTGCTGGGCGAGGTCAACCTGGAATACGAGGATGTCCGCCGCTTCTACGGCAGCGACGGCGGCGGCGAACTGAACATGTGCCTCGACTTCAACATGAACCAGGCGCTGGCCCTGTCGGTCGTGCGGGGAGATGCGGGGCCGCTGGTCCATTCGATGCGCTCCATGCCCAGCCTGCACCCGGATGATGCCTGGGCGCATTTCGCCCGAAACCATGATGAATGGTCCCTGGACAAGCTGACCGAGGCCGAGCGGCAGGAGGTGTTCGAGGCCTTTGGCCCCAAAAAGGACATGCAATTGTTCGGGCGTGGATTGCGCCGCCGCATCCCCACCATGATGAAGGGCAACCACGACCGGATCCGGATGCTCTATAGCCTCGTCTTTTCGCTGCCGGGCGCGCCGGTCCTCTTCTATGGCGAGGAGATCGGCATGGCCGAGAACCTGGACATCCCCGGACGGATGAGCGTGCGGGCCCCCATGCAGTGGTCCGACAAAGAGAGCGCCGGCTTTTCCTCGGCCGACCCCGAGGATCTGCGCCGCCCCGTCGTGCAGGGCAAGCAATGGGGTCCCTCCGCCGTCAACGTCGAACGGCAGGAACAGGACCCGGATTCGATGCTGAACTGGAGCGAGCGGCTGATCCGGCGCCGGCGGGAAACGCCCGAGATCGCCTTTGGCAGCTGGCAGTTCATTCCCTTTCCCGAACCGTCGATCTTTGGCCTGCGCTATGACTGGGGCGACCGGTCCGTCCTGCTGCTGCACAATTTGGCCGACAAGCGCATCAAGGCCAGCTGCATGCTTGAGGGCGCCGGCCTATGGCAGGGACTGCGCCACCTTCTGGGCGAGGGCCAGGTCGAGTTGCAAAAGGACGGGACGCTGTCGCTGGACTTGCCGGCCTACGGTGCCATCTGGCTTCGGCCCGAGACAGGAAATCCCTGCGCCTGATCTGATCCAGTGGCGCGATCCACAAGGCAGAAAAGCCGCCGCGATTGCGGCGGCTTTTCCGTTCAACGCCGCGACGGGCGGGCGATCTTCCAGATTGCACGGCCCATTAGCAGCATGGCCAGCGACAGGTCGCTGCTGGGCGACGATGGCTCATGCTTCGGCGGTTCGGCCGCTGGCGCGTCCTTCTTTGCCCGCAGCCCTTGGCGCCCGCGTCCTTTGGACGAACCGCCCGGCGGCGTGTCGGCCTTCACCGCATTGCGCCGTCCCATCGGTTCGGGGGCGCCCGTCGTCGTATCCCGTGCGGTCTGCTGTTCGATTTCGGCATTCAGCTCGGCCCCGCCCAGGATGACAAAGGCCGAGAGCCACATCCATGTCAGCAAGATGATGACACCACCCAAGGCGCCGTAGGTCTCGGTATAGCTGCCGAAATTGGTCACGTAGATCGAGAAGGCCACCGTTCCCAGGATCCACAGCACGGTCGCCACGACAGCACCTACACTGACCCACCGCCACTTGGGATCGGCACGCGACGGTGCGAACCGATAGATCGCTGCCAGACCCAGCATCGCCAGCACGGCCATCAGCGGCCATTTCAGCAGGTTCACCGCCGTTTCCAGCGCCGGCGGCAGATGTCCCAGTGCCACCAGCGACGGCAGGATGATCACCAGTGCCAGACCGGCGATCAGGCCCAGGATCATGCAGAGCGTGATCGCGAGGGCAGTCAGGTAGAGCTTGATCGTGCCACGCTCTTCCTCTTCGTCATAGGCGATGTTCAGCCCTTCCATCAGGGTCATCACCCCCTTCATCGCCCCGTAAAGCGCGATGGCGATGCCGACGAAGGCGACGATGCCCGTGCCCGAACCGTCGTCGCCCGCCACCTTGGTCACCTGCTCCTGCAGGATGCCGGCGGCACTTTCCGGCAGCATGGCCATCACCGTCTCCAGCTGCGCCGCAATCTGGGCTGGATCCAGTATCAGCCCCGCGATCGAGATCAGCGCGGCGATCGCCGGAAAGATCGACAGCAAGGCATAGAAGGCCACCCCTGCGGCCACGACCGAGATATGGTCGCGCGAGATCTCTGTCTTGACCCGCAACAGGATTTCCTTCCAGCCGCTGGCGGAAATGCGGGAAGGTGCAGAAGCATTGGCGCCCTTGGCAGCCGAGGTATCGCCCTGTGGCACGTCTGTTGTCTCCTGTGGAAAAAGCGGCGGCCCGCCCAGGGGCGACCGCCGATGGTCACAAGGGCGCCGCTGCGACGCGGCGCCCTTGGTCAGTCAAGATGTTCAGGTACGGGTGCCGCCGCCGGTAGTGGAGCCAGCACCGCCCGGGGTCGAGCTCCGGCCCGCGCCGCTGGCGGTCGAACTGCTGACCGTTCCGGATCCCGTGCTGCCGGAGGACATGCCGCCGGTGCTGCTGGCAGAACTGCTGCCCGAGGACGAACCGGTGCTGCCGCTGGCCGAGGTGCTGCCCGAGGTCGATCCGCTGTCACCGCGGTCCTTGGACAGTTCCTTTTCGGCCGCGTCGGTCACGTTGGATACCGCCGATTTGGCTTCGTCCATGCCGGCCGAGACAGCGGCCTGAACGCGGGCCTTCTCTTCTTCAAAGATGCTCTCGGCCTCGTGGAACAGCTGGTCGCTGTAGCTGCCCATCATCTCGTCCTCGCGCGCGGTGCGCGGCAACAGGGCGGCAAGCCCGGCCCCCAGCAGGAAGCTGGCGGCGCCGAAAAGCAGCGGCTGCGTGTCATAGCCCTCGGACACGGCGCGCGAACTCTGGTTGAAGCGGCGGCTTGCGGCGTCGCTGGCATCCAGCGCCTTGCGGCGGGCGCCTTCGACCCGGCGGCGGGCCTCGTCGCTGAAGCCCTCGGTGCCTTCGCTCAGGCGCTCGCGCAGGTGGCGGGCCCGGTCCTTCATATGGTCGGTCATGCTGCTCTCATCCTTGTGGCTGCCCGAGTGCAGGCTGCTGCTCGTGTTGCTGCTGCCCAGATTGCGCGTCTCGCCATATCCGGTCCAGGACGCGGGCCTCGTGCGGGCCGCCGGCGTCGGAGGATAGGTGGTGACGCGCGTCGTTGCGCGCTCGGGTCGGGTGTCATGGTCATGTTCGCGATAGTCGGTGCGACGATGGTCGTCGTCATCGTGATGCGTGTCGCGTCGTGCGTAGTAATGCTGGGCGGTATGCGTGGGATCATAGCCGCGGCCAAAGATCAGCCAGGCCAGACCGACGCCGGTCAGCGCCAGCGCAACGGGATTGGCACGCGCCGCGTCGCTGGCCGAGCCGACCCATTCCGAGCCATGCTCGCGCACCGTCGACGACAGGCGCCGCGACAGGCCGTCCAGCGAGAACTCGTCCTGAAGGCTGTCCAGCGTCTGGCGCAGCGCGTCGCGGTCCTTCTCGATCTCGCGCTCGATCTGCTCGGGGTTTTCCGACTCAGTTGTCATGATAAGCCTCCTTGACCGCCTGCGCGTCGCGCTGGACGTTCTGGACCGCGCGCGTGGGCATCAGCGATGACAGTTTCAGGTCGTTGATCCCCTTGCGGAGAAGAGCGTAAGCCAGGATTGCCAGCACGACGCCGACGATAACCGCGCTCCAGATCGGGCCCAGATCGGTTTCGGCAAGCGCCGCGACCAGGGCCGCCACCAGCACATTCAGGGTGACCAGACCGATGACGCCAGCCACGGCGATGAAGCCAATGGCAGTGCCGGCCTGGCTGATGTTCTGGCTGACTTCGGCCTTGGCCAGGGCGATTTCCTTGCGGACAAGGTCGCTGGAAAGCCGGATGGCCTCCGAGGCCAGCGAGGCCGGGTTTTGCGGACGGGAAGGATCAGACATTGCTGCCTCCCTGACCCGGCTTGCGGGTTCCCTGCGACGAGGTCAGCGTGTCGCGACCCATGCCGCTGCTGCCCGTTCCGCCGGAGGCGGGGGTGGTGACGGTCGAGGATGGCGTCCCGCTGCTCGAGCGGCCAGCGCCGCTGCTGCCCGTGCCCGTACCTGTGCCTGTGCCGCTGGATCCGTAGCCCGGAGGTGTCGAGCCTGCAGCGCCCGAACCTGACGGAGAGTTGCTGCCGACACCATAGCTGCTGCCGGTCGCGCCGGTGCTGGCACCCATTCCGGTGCTGCCGCTGCGCATCGCGTCGGTTCCGGTGCTGCGCGCACCATAGTTGCTGCCGCCGCCCGAATAGCTGCTGCCCGAATAGCTGCGCGAGCCATAGTTGCCGCTGCTGCCCGACATGCTGCCGGCCTGGCTGCCATAGTCGCCACGGCCGGATTCGCTGGCCAAAAGGAAGCGCGTGGTGGCAAAACCGGCAAGGGCTGCAATGCCCAGGAAGGCGCCGGGGCGGGTGCGGGCAAAGCTGCGGACGCTTTCCATCATTTCCGTCACATCCGTTGATTTGAGGCTTTGGGCAATGCTGCCGACGTTCTCGGCCGCATAGTCGAACATGGTGGCGACGGACGAATCCGGATCGACCTCGGACTTGGCCGAACGCAGGGCGTTCGCAAAGTCATCGGCCTGCTTCGACAGATTGCCGCGAAAGCTCTTCTCGCTGCGCATGACACCGTCCTTGACGCCCTCGGTCAACTGGCTGACTTTTTCGCCTGCCTGCTCCTGCAGGTTTCCGAGGGTCGAGGAACTGGTCCCGGTGGGGTGATCGGTACTCATATGAGGCCCTCCAATAAAGGTCGCGTTCCGATTGAAGAACCGGCGGCAGGGTGCAGCCGGTCCATGGTGGGTTTACAACTGACAAGGTCCGGGAATGTTCCTGCCGCGGGACCACGGCGGGCACATCGACGCGCAACTTGGGCGTCGTCGGCGGATAATCTTCACGATCCGCAGGACGGCTGGAACATTCACATGATGCAACGGTTTGCGGAGGGGCCCCAAGAGGAGGGGCAGGCTTGGAGGACGAGATGAAACTTTACACCACATTGATGGCCAGCTGCGCGTTCGCGTTCGCGGCCGTCTCGGCGCAGGCAGATTGTGCCGCCGACCTTGCCCGCCTGACGGGCGAACATGGGGCGACGGGTGGCACCGGCATGGCCGGCCAGACCGGTATGGCGGGATCGATGGGATCGTCGGCCGACGGCATGACGCATTCCATGTCGGACACCGACCCGGCCGCCATGCCGCACGGGTCGATGGATGCTGCCGGCGCCACCGGAATGTCGGGCAGCGACGGCGAGCAGGCAGAGGGCATCGCCAAGGATGGCTCGCTGGCGCCGCTGGAAGAACCCGGTGGGCAGGACCAGACCACGCAGGCCATGTCCGCCCAAGATGCGCAGGCGCAGCAGGAAGGCCAACCCACCGCCGCCGCCGAGGCTGAGGCCGAAATCGCTTCCGGCAGCACCCCGGACGCTTCCGCGGGTGGCGATGCAACGGCTGGAACCACCATGACGGACGGCACAGCCACCGGCATGTCGGACACCAGCACGGACATGACGGCAGGAACCGACACCGGTGCCAGCAACGACATGCCGACCGCGGGCACGGAGACGTCCACCGGCACCGACATGTCCACGACCTCGACCGACAGCACGATGACCGACAGCGCCACGTCCGACACCGCGACGGACATGACGACCGGCACTGACAGCAGCATGGACAGCGCCGGTGCGGATTCCGCGACGGACAGCACGATGTCCGGATCGGCGGATACCGCCACTGACAGCGCGCCTTCCGCGACCGGCATGGCCACGGACGGCACCGCCGGCGACACCACCATGGATCCGGCATCCGGCATGGCAGCGGGTTCCGCCGACAGCGCCATGGGCTCGGGCGACATGAACCGCGAAACGGTCATTCAGCGCGCACGTACGGCCTTGGCCGCGGGCGACGAAGAGGCCTGCCGCGCCGCCCTGGACGAGTTGGAAGCACTTTGACCCCCGGGGCGTGATCGCGCCCCGAGGCTGACGGCACGGAAGATGCGGGGTGCGGCTGACGCACCCCGCATTTTTTCATCCAAAGTCGCTACTGCAGGAACAGCGACCCAAGCCACCTGCCCTTCCTTCAGCCCTGCTTCGCAGAGCCCAGGAAAAACCGCATCATGGCCGTGGTGGCCGAGGGACCTGCCGCCGTATGGCTGCCTTGCGGCGCCCCGCCCGACCAGGCATGTCCCAGCCCCTCCACCACCCAGCTTTCGATCCGGAGCACGTCGTCCTTGTCCCGGAACCGGGCCACCTGCACATTATGCCCATCCAGGCGCGCGGCGGCGGCACGGCGGGTCAGCCCCGGCTGCGCCCGCAGCGCCTGCGCCACGACGGCTTGCCCATTCTGCGGCGCAACCGTCCGGTCGGCAGATCCGTGCAGGACGAACAGGCGACAGCCCGCCCCCGTGCCGCGGTCGGACCCGCCGCCCGACATCGCCGCAAAGGCCGACCCCATGTCCCGCGCGGCCCCGTTGGGCAGCCCGGAATGGCACGCCACGGCACCGAAATCCTCGGGGAAGACCGCGCCCAGGATGACCGACATCGCGCCCCCGGCGGAGAGGCCCGCCGCAAAGCGCAGGTTGGGCGGCACGGCGAATTCATGGCCGATCGCGCGGGTCAGGTCGGTCAGGAACGCGGCCTCTCCGCCCTGAGCCTCTGCGTGACGCGGTTCGAACCAGTTCCAGCAGCGGTTCATGTTGGCCTGCGCGGGCTGCGCAGGGGCGATGACCACCACGCGGTGCCGTTCGGCCGCGTCATGGATGCCGGTGCCGCGCGCGAAATCGTCGGGATCCTGGGTGCATCCGTGCAGCAGCAGCAGGATGCCGGCCGGGGTCTCTCCCTCGGCCAGCGAGGCGGGGACGTAGAGCCGGTACTGGCGCGACTGGCCCGCCGCCTGATGGTCCCTCCAGGTCCAGCTGCCCGGAGAGGCGGGCATGGGTTGCGCCCGGCCTTGCGGCAGGCCGAGGCCCGACGGCAGGCCCGCCCCCGTCAATTTCGGAAAAGGCGCGGCCGAGGCCAGGTCCACTGGCGCGCCCCCCAGACCCGTCTGGATCATCTGCGTGGCTTCGGACAATTGGCCCGCGCGCATCAGCCGCGTGATTTCGGCCATGTTCAGCGTGGTCGGTTTGGTCATGTTCAGCGTCCCTTGCTGTGACGGCAGGCGTCCAGGACCTTGCGGACCCCGGCGCTGGCCTGGATGGTGCCAAGCACCTCGATGGAGCGGATCGTGGCCGCGACAAGATCGGCCGGAATGTCGGTGGCAAAGCGGGCCAGGCCGATGACCCGCAGGTCCAGCACCTGGTTGGCCGCGGCCATGCCCTGCAGTTCGCTCAGGGTGACGTCCCGCAGGCCCATCACGAAGTCGTCCCGGATAATGGTCGGCGCGACGGCGTTGTCGTGACGGTCCAGCTGCGCCCGGATGGCCGCGCGGATCAGGTCGCTGCGGCTGGCGTAAAAGCCTTCGCGGACCAGCAGGTCGATGCGACCCAGGTCCACAAAGCCCAGATTGATGGTGATCTTTTCCGTGTCCGCAGATCGCGCGGGAGAAGGAGTGGCCATGACGTCTGATCCTTTAACATCCATATGGATGGTAACAGGATGTATTGCGGTTCGCCACCCGTAAGCGCCCGTCCAGCCGATTTTCGTCTAACTGATGAAAACGGCGACAGAATTATCTGTCGCAGGTCCCCTCAGGTACCGACTGCTGCTGAGATTTTGAGATGCTAAGACGAGTCGCCCCTAGCGGCGGGCATCCATAAGATGCGCAGCCTGCGCCCCGAATTCGTAGAAGGCCGATTTCAGGCCGCGCAGGGCCATCGGCTGCGGCTGGCTGGGCCGCAGCGGCAGCTCCGCATCAGAAGCCTCGCCGCGCAGCCATCCGGCCAAGAAGCGGCCGAAAGCCGTTCCCGGCGCGATCCCGCGACCGTTATAGCCGCAAAAGCTGACCACCCCGTCGGCCAGCCTGTGAAAACGCGGAAGGTTGTCGCGCGTCATGCCGATGGTCCCGTGCCAGGCGCTTTCGAACCTGACCTCGCCCAGCTGAGGATAGATCCTGGCCAGCGCCCGCTCGGCCCAGGCCCGGTGCACCGCGGTGCCCGTGTTCCGCAAGGCCCCGACCGAGCCAAAGACCAGCCGGTTCTGCCGGTCGAAGCGGAAGGAGCTGAGGATTTCGCGCGTGTCCCAGACCCCTTCGCGACCCGGCAGGATCGTGCGGGCCAAGTTATCCGACAATGGTGCGGTGGCCATGTTGAAATAGGGCAGGAACACCTGCTGGGTACGAAGCTGGAACATCAGGTGCCGGGTATAGGCATCGGTCGCAAAGACCACCTGCCGCGCGACGACCGCGCCTTGCGGGGTGCTGACACGCCAGCCGGTGCCCTGCGCCTGCAGTCCAGTTGCGGGCGAGCCGGTGAAGATCCGGGCGCCCTGTCCCATTGCGGCACGTGCCAGACCCCGGGCATAGGCCAGCGGCTGGATGGTGCCGGCGCGGCGGTCCAAAAGGGCGCCCTGGTAATGATCCGTGGCCAGCCGCGCGGCCGTGGCGTCGGGGTCCAGCAGCTCGACCGGGGCGCCCCGGCGCGCCCATTGCCGGTGCCGCTCGGTCAACTCATCCAGGCCGGATTGTCCGACGGCGACATGCAGCGTTCCCACATGGTTGGCCTCGCAGTCGATGCCGTGACGCGCGATCAGGTCCCAGACATGGGCCGGCCCCTCGCCCAGAAAGCCGATCAGCCGGTCACCCGCCTCGGGCCCAAGCGTCCGCACCAGGTCATCGGGCATCACCCACATGCCCGCATTGACCAGACCCACGTTGCGCCCCGCGCCGCCAAAACCGATCTCCACCGCCTCCAGCAGGACCACATCGCTGCCGCGTTCGGCCAGGTGCAGCGCAGTCGAAAGGCCGGTATAGCCACCTCCGATCACCACCACCTCGGCCCGCACCTCACAGGTCAGGGCCGTCGTGGCCGGGGCGGCCGGCGCGGATCGCTCCCAGAGACCGTGGCTGCGGGGGTCGTTCTGCATCGGGATCGGCCTTTCGTCTGCACAGCGCCACTGCGCCCGGAACCCAAGTCCTGCGCCAGCTTCTGCCGATAGGCCAGCCCGATCTTGCTTGGCAATATCCTGTCGGACCGGCAGCGCGTCAGACGGCAGAAAGTGCGCGAAAGGCTCCGGGACGCTTGGCGACATCGGCCAAAGTGTAACGGTCCAGCGTCGCCATAAAGGCCTCTGTCGCCTCGGACAGGATCGCGGGCAGGCCGCAGGCCGGAGCGATCAGGCAGGTGCTGCAATCGACCATCGCGCCATTTCCCTCGGTATGGCGCACGACCGATCCGATGGTGATCAGCCCCGCCGGCCGCGGCAGCCGCAGCCCGCCCCGCCTGCCGCGCACGGTTTCGACGAATCCCGCATGGCCCAGGTCCTGGACGATCTTCATCAGGTGATTCTGCGAGATGCCATAGGCATCCGCGATCTGGCGGATCGAGGCCAGACCTTCGTCCCGGCCGGCCAGAAAGATCAGCACGCGCAGGGCGTAATCGGTGTAGCGGGTCAATTTCATGGGGGCAAAATAGATATATTTACACTGCATGTATATCGCTTTAATACATGCTTTATGGATACATCTTAAAGGAAGACGTCATGCCCCGGTCCCTGTCCCAAGACACCATCGACATCATTAAGGCCACCGTGCCCGCGCTGGAACAGCATGGACCGACCATCACCGAAACGATGTATCGCCGGCTGTTCCGCGACCCGCAGATTGCCGCGCTGTTCAACCAGGCGAACCAGAAAAGCGGTGCGCAGCGGCTGGCCCTGGCGGGGGCCGTGCTGGCCTATGCCAGAAACATCGACAACCTGGGCGCCCTGGGTTCGGCAGTCGAGCGGATGGCCCAGAAGCACATCGGCTATGCGATCCTGCCCGAGCACTATCCCCATGTGGCCACGGCCCTGCTGGGCGCGATCGAGGAGGTTCTGGGCGAAGCTGCGACCCCCGAAATCCTGCAGGCCTGGGGCGAGGCCTACTGGATGCTGGCGGACATCCTGATCGGGCGCGAGGCGCAGATCCGGGCCGAGATCACCAGCCAGCCCGGCGGCTGGACCGACTGGCGTCGCTTCGTCATCACCGAGCGGCCGGTCGAGGCCGAGGGCATCACGTCCTTTGTCCTGCGCCCCGAGGACGGCGGCCCCATTGTTCCGCACAAGCCGGGCCAGTACCTGACCCTGCGCTTTGACGTGGCGGGGCTGGAAGGGGTCAAGCGCAACTACTCAATCTCCAGCATGCCCAACACCCGGTTCTATCGCCTGACGATCAAGCGGCAGGAGGGCGGCGAGGCGTCGCAGTTCCTGCACGACCAGGCGACCATCGGCACCGTGCTGGAAGCCACGCCCCCGGCAGGCGACTTTCACCTGCCGGAAAACCCGCAACGTCCGCTGGTTCTGATGTCGGGGGGCGTCGGCCTGACCCCACTGGTCAGCATGCTGGAGGTCGCCTCCGAGCGGCACCGCGACCTGCCCCTGTGGTATGTCCATGGGACCGCCAGCCCCGCCCAGCACGCCTTGGATGCCCAGGTACGCGAGGCGGCGGCTCGGCATGGGCAGGCGACCGTGGCCACCTTCTACGAGAGCGGCGCGACGGACGAGGCCTCGGCCGGGCGCATCACCCTCGACTGGCTGCAGGCCAACACCCCCCTGCCCGAGGCCGACATCTACCTTTGCGGACCCAAGCCCTTCCTGCGTCATTTCGTGCCCGGCCTGCTGCGCGCGGGCATCCCGGCCGACCGCATCCATTACGAGTTCTTCGGCCCCGCCGACGAACAGCTTGCTGCCTGAACGGAGTCAAGGATGGCCAGCCTGCCGAACCGGTATGCCGGTTCGGCAGGCTGGCCTGACTGTCGCACGGTTTCCGGCGCTTCTGTCCCCTCGGGACATCCTGGGCCGGCGCCACCGTTCCTTCCTTCAAGCGGAATACAGGCGGACGCCGCCTTGGCTGAGGTACAGATAAACGGGTTCAACCGACATGCGCATGCGCCGTGTCCGCCTGGCTGGCGCGGTCACGCCTAACCTGTCCCTGTCCCTGGGGCCGAAAGGGTGACCGCGTGCGCCCGTCAGTCGGCTGCAGCGATATGGGACGCGATCATCAGGTCCAGGTGCGCACCGCCGCCATTCTTGAACACCGTCACCTCGTCGGGCGACCGGCGCGCAGTTGTGGCAAGCGCCACGAGGTCGTAGAGATCGCCCCTGACGCTTGCCTCGCTGATCGCGCCCGAGGCGATCGGCATCATCAGCTCGCCGATATGGCCTAGGGTCGTGTCGCGGCTGTCGACGTAGAGCGCGGCCTTTGCCATCAGATGGTCGTCGGCCTCGCGCATATCGGCCTTGTAGGCGCCGATCAGGTCGACATGCGTGCCCGGCCGGACCCAGTCCCCCAGGATCAGCGGCTCGCGCGCCATGGTCGCCGACGAGATGATGTCCGCAGCCTCGACCGCAGCCTGCAGATCGGTCACGGCGGCCACGGGTGCCGCCACCGGCCCCAAGCTCGCCACCAGCGCCTCGGCCTGTTCGGACCTGCGCGCCCAGACCGAGATCCGCTCGAGCCGCGGGAAAGCTGCCGAATAGGCCTCCACAAGGCTGGCCGCCACCGCACCCGCGCCCAGGATCAGCAGATGCCGGCTGTCGGGACGCGCCAGCAGCTGCGCCCCGAGAACCGAATCGCCCGCCGTCTTGAACTCGGTCACCAGGCGGCTGTCGATGATGGCGCGGACCGATCCGTCATCGGGCCCGAAGACCAGCATCGCGCCCTGCACGGTCGGCAGGTCGCGTGCCGGGTTGGCGCCGAAGACGGTCACGGATTTTACGCCATAGCCCAGCCCCTCGATATAGGCGGCCCGGCTGAGCAAAGTCCCGGACGCGGGCCCCAGGAAAATGTCGCCGACCTGCGCGCGGGGCAGCAGATGCCCCCTGCGCAACGCCTCGACCGCGCCCGGCCAGGTGATGTGGTCCCGCCCCTGGTCATAGGTCAGGACGCGGGGCTGGGGATGGATGGTGGACATGCTGTCGCTCCTGTCGGCGGGCGCGCATCCATTCGTCCGGCTGACGGCTGCGGGGCGGCCCTTGTCCTGCAATGGCTAGCCGCTTGTGCTGCCTGCCGCAACCGTTCGGACCCGGGACCGGCAGACCCCGCTAGAGGTCCTTGACCAGGCGCAGGGCGTCGTAGATGGCGGCATGGGTGTTGCGGGCGGCGACGGCGTCACCGATGCGATAGAGGCGGAAGCCAGCCTCCGGTTGGGGTGCCACACATTGAGCGTCGCCTGCGATCAACGCTCCGTAATCCACTTCGCCCAGGTTCTTCGACAGCGGCTTGAGGTCAAAGTACAGCCCGTCCAGCGGTCGCGTGCCGTGGTTCACCACGACCTGGTCGACCAGCCGTTCCCGCGTCATGTCGCCATAGTCGCTGCCAAGCGTCGCGCGCAGCCGGTTGCCGTCGCGCCGGACCGACAGCAGCCGCCAGGTCACCGTGAAGGTGACATCGCGGCGCTGCAGGCTGCGCATGTAGGGAACCAGGTTCATCGCCATGACCTCGGGGGCAAAGCTGCGGTCGGGGGTCACGATCTCGACCGCGGCCCCGGTCGCGGCGATGATGTCGGCAGCCTGAAGCGCGGCGTGGTCGCCGGCATCGTCGAAGATCAGGACGTTCTGTCCGGGCTTCACGTCGCCCGACAGGATGTCCCAGGCTGAACAGACCAGGTCATTGCCCTGCGTCAGCACCTCGGTATGCGGCAGGCCGCCGGTGGCGATGATGACCTCGTCCGGATCGGTGGCCAGAACGTCGGCGGCCTCGGCAAAGCGATTGAAGTTGAACGTCACGCCGTGCTTTTCGCACATCGCCATCCGCCAGGAGATGATCGAGATCATCTCGCGCCGACGCTCCTGCAGCGCGGTCAGGCGGATCTGGCCGCCTGGCTGGTCGGCGGCCTCGAAGACGGTGACCCGGTGGCCGCGCTCGGCCGCGACGCGCGCCGCCTCCAGTCCTGCGGGGCCGGCGCCCACGATGGTGACACGCCGCTGGACGGGCGAGGGCGGGATGTCGTGCGGCATCGTCTCCTCGCGCCCCGTGGCGGCGTTGTGCAGGCAGAAGGCCATGCCGCCCTGATAGATCCGGTCGAGGCAATAGTTCGCGCCCACGCAGGGCCGGATGTCATCCTCGCGCCCCTCGACAACCTTGCGGACCAGATGCGGGTCGGCCATATGCGCGCGCGTCATCCCCACCATGTCCAGAAGGCCCGAGGCGATGGCATGGCGCGCCGTCGCCACGTCGGGGATCTTGGCGGCGTGGAAGGTTGGAAAGCCGGTGGCGCGGCGGATCTCTCCGGCGAAATCCAGATGCGGCGCATTGCGCATCCCCTGCACCGGGATCAGGTCGGTCAGGCCCGCATCGGTGTCGATATGGCCGCGCACCACGTTCAGGAAATCGACCAGCCCGCTGTCCTTCAGCATCTGCGACACGCGGAACCCTTCCTCTTGCGTCATCCCGCCCGCCAGGACCTGGTCGCCGGTGTAGCGCAGCCCGACGATGAAACCCGGCCCGCAGCGGTCGCGGATCGCGCCCAGCACCTCCATCGTGAAGCGCAGCCGGTTCTCCAGGCTGCCGCCATAAGGCGCGTCAAGGTCGTTGGTCAGTGGCGACCAGAATTGTTCCAGCAGATGACCATAGGCCTCCAGCTCGATCCCGTCGACGCCGGCCGCCTTCATGCGTTCGGCGGCATCGGCAAAGTCGGCCTTGATGCGGGCGATGTCCCAGTCCTCCAGCCGCTTGGGAAAGGCACGATGGGCGGCCTCGCGTTCGTGGCTGGGGGCCAGGATGGGCAGCCAGTCGCCCTTGTCCCACCGCGTGCGGCGGCCCAGATGCGTCAGCTGGATCATCACCGCCGCGCCGTGGTCGTGGCATTCGTCGACCAGTTGCTTCATCCAGCCGACGACTTCGTCCTTGTAGGCCAGGATGTTGTTGAAGACCGGCGGGCTGTCGCGCGACACGGCCGCCGAGCCTGCCGTCATCGTCAGCGCCACGCCGGCCTTGGCGCGTTCGACGTGATAGGCGCGGTACCGCTCCTTTGGCATCCCGTCCTCGGGATAGGCAGGCTCGTGACTGGTGATCATGATGCGGTTGCGCAGCGTCAGGTGCTTCAGCCGGTAGGGCTGCAGAAGCGGGTCATCAGTCATCTCAAGCTGCCTCAGGCTAGAGGAATTCGAACGATCTAGCGCCAAATGTTCACATGTGTCAATAAAAACGTCAGTTCCGTCTTTTTGGTGTTCATTATTGCACATAGTAATTGCCGCTGCCTTGGGCCTCCGCTATCCTTGGGTCATGGAACAGGTCGATACGGCAGGCGCAGGCTGGCGGGGCTCTCGCGAAGGCTGGCTGGAGGCGGGGTACCAGGCCCTGATCGAAAAGGGCGTCGATGCGGTCAAGATCATGCCGCTGGCCCGGCAGCTGAACCTGTCGCGGACCAGCTTCTACTGGTTCTTCGAGGACCGCGAGGCCTTGCTGGCCGCGCTGATCGACGGATGGCAGGCCCGCACGACCGAACCGCTGATCGCCGCCACCCGCCAATATGCGGAAAGCCAGGCCGAAGCGATGCTGAACGTGATCGGCTGCTTCCTGTCGCGGGACAGCTTTGATGCGCGCCTGGAATTCGCCGTCCGCAGCTGGGCGCTGCAGGATGCCGGTGTCGCGGCGCGGGTCGCGGCTGCCGATGCAGCGCGGCTGGAGGCGCTTTGCGGCCTGCTGCAGCTGTGGGGCCATGATCCGGCCGAGGCGGATGTTCGCGCGCGCACCGTCTATCTGGTGCAGATCGGGTATATCTCGATGCAGTCGGACGAAGACATCGCCACCCGCCTCGCGCGGGTCCCGACCTATGTCCGCATCTATACCGGCACCTTGCCCGAGCCCCGCGAGATCGCCCGTTTCAACGCGCGATTCCGGGACCCCGGCGCGGCATGAGGATCGGGATCATTGGCTGGACTAGCTCGCCGGTCGGACCACTAGGTCGCGCCTCCGGGCCAGACAGGTCGTGGCGCCACCGGACGTGTTTCTGCTGAACTCAGCGGCCCCTTGTCCAGCCATCGCACCCTCCCGACGTGACCGAGGCCAAGGATGTAGAATGACGCCTGCCAAGCTGTGACTGTCATCCATTCTGTCAGATTGCAGAGATTATGAGCGCTTCGACCCGCTGCGCCCCCACGCGCTGATCGTGTCATTTACGCCCCAGGGAGGCGGCTACTACCGAAACAGTTGAACACCCGCCGCAAGCGGCCGATGATCCGGAATCCCGCAGTCCTCACGGGGAGGAACAGATCCATGCAGCAGATCTCCGTCATCACCCTGGGCGTCGAGGACCTGTCGCGGTCGCGCCGGTTCTACACCCAAGGCTTCGGCTGGAGGCCGGTCTTCGAGAACGACCAGATCATCTTCTACCAGATGAACGGCGTCGTGCTGGGCACCTTCCTGCGCCAGGCTATGGAGGAGGACATGAACCGCCCCGGCCTGCGCGGCCCCGGCGCCTGCTCTCTGGGGCATAATGTGCCCGACCGACAGGACGTGGTGCCCCTAATGGACCGCCTGATCGACAGGGGCGGCCGCCTCCTGCGCCCGGCCGATGCGCCGGACCACGGCGGCTTTCGGGGATATGTGGCCGATCCGGACGAACATGCCTGGGAGATCGCCTGGAACCCCGCCTGGTCCATCGACGCCGCCGGCCATGTGACCTTCGGCCTCTAGCGCATGATCCGCGCGCCGTCAGTCCGCCCCTCCGGCGTGACTGCCTTGGCATTGGTCATGGTCACCCAGCACCTCGATCACGCGGCATTCGCCGATGGTGCCGCAGGCGCATTGCCGCAGCATCCGTTCCAGTTCGTCACGCAGCGCGGTCAACCGCTGGATGCGGGCATTGACTTCCTGCAGCTGGCGCCGCGCGATGGCGTCGGCGGCGGCGCAGGACTGATCGGGATGATCCGACAGTCCCAACAGCTCGCGCACCGCCTCCAGCGGAAAGCCGAGGTCGCGGGCATGTCGGATGAAGGACAGACGCTCGACCGCGCGACGATCATAGAGGCGCTGGTTGCCCTGGGTGCGCGGGGGGCGGGGCAGCAATCCCACCTGTTCGTAATAGCGGATGGTCGGCACCTTGACCCCGGTGGCCGCGCTCAACTTGCCGATGCTTTGCATGGAAATCCCCTCTTGAACCTCTAGCGACTAGAGAACCTATGTTCTGAGGCGAAGCAATGTAAGACAGCGGGACCGGAGATCGAGCTATGCCTGAACGTCGCGAATGGACCGTCACCGGAATGGACTGCGCCTCGTGCTCGGGCAAGATTACACGCGCGCTGGAACGCCTGCCGGGCGTCGGCGAGGTCAGCGTGGCTTTGATGACCGAGCGGCTGTCGCTGACCCTGGTGCCCGGAACCACCGGTCCCGAAGCCATCGAGGGCGCCGTCCGCAAGCTGGGCTTCCAGATTGCGCCACGCGGGCAGGCCGTGGCGCGCAAGAAGGCGTTCGTTCTGCCCGGCCAGGCCTTGCAGCCTGCCCGTGATCATGTCGCCGAAGAAGCGACGCCGAGCGGCGGCCATGCCCATGCGGCGCATGGCCAACGCGAGACGCGCTGGTTTGCCACCGCCAAGGGGCGGTTGGTGATCCTGACCGGCGCGCTGCTGGGCGCGGCATGGATCTTCCAGCTGCTCTCGGCCGCGCCCACGGGGGAATGGGCCTTCGTGCTGGCCTGCCTGATCGGGCTTGTCCCGGTGGCACTGCGCGCCGTCCAGGCCCTTCGCATGGGACAGCCCTTCACCATCGAAGGGCTCATGACCATCGCGGCCGGCGGCGCCCTGCTGATCGGTGCGGCGGAAGAAGCGGCGCTGGTCGTCTTCCTGTTCGCGGTGGGCGAGGTGCTGGAGGGCGTCGCCGCCGAACAGGCGCGCCAAGGCATCCGGGCGCTGGCCAACCTGGTGCCGCGCACCGCGCTGCTGGAGGTCGGGGGCCGGACCCGGACCGTGCCTGCCGAGGCGCTGGAGATCGGGCAGATGGTGCTGGTCCGTCCGGGCGACCGCATCCCGGCCGACGGCGAGATCGTCCAAGGCACAAGCGGCATCGACGAAAGCCCCGTCACCGGCGAAAGCCTGCCCCGCAGCCGGGGCCCGGGAGAGACGGTCTTTGCCGGCTCGATCAACATCGACGCGGCCCTGCGGGTCCGCGTGACGCACGAGGCCAGCGACAACACCATTGCCCGCATCATCCGCCTGGTCGAGGAGGCCGAGGAGGCACGCGCGCCGACCGAACGCTTCATCGACCGCTTCAGCCGGTATTACATGCCGGTAGTGATCGTTCTTGCGGCGCTGGTGGCGCTGGTCCCGCCGCTGGCTGGCGGGGCAGACTGGGCGACCTGGATCTATCGCGGCCTTGCGCTGCTGCTGATCGGCTGCCCCTGCGCGCTGGTCATCTCGGTTCCCGCGTCGATCGCCGCGGCGCTGTCCGCGGGTGCGCGGCGCGGCCTGCTGATGAAGGGCGGCGCGGTGATGGAAGCAGCGGCGCGGACCCGGCATGTGGCCTTTGACAAGACCGGAACCCTGACCCGTGGCGCGCCTGTGGTCACCGACCTTCTCCCCGCCGAAGGCGTGACCGAGGCCGAACTGCTGGCCGTCGCGGCGGGAGTCGAGGCCGGCTCGAACCACCCCTTGGCGCGCGCCATCCTCGTCCGGGCCGATACGGCCGGCGTTTTGGCCCTGCCCTCGCATGGCGCGCGGGCGCTGCCGGGCCTCGGTGCCGAGGCCGTCGTCGGTGAGTGCCTGGCCTGGGTCACCACGCCCCGCCACGCGACCGCAGAGGGCGGAATGACGGCCGAGGCCATCGCAGATGTGGCGGCGCTGGAGGATCAGGGCAAGACCGTGGTCGCGGTCCACCGCAAGGACCGAGCACTGGGGCTGGTTGCGCTGCGCGACGAACCGCGCCCCGATGCCGCCGAAGCGGTGCAACAGCTGCGCGCGATGGGGCTGGGCGTCACGATGCTGACGGGGGACAACCCGCGCACCGCCGCCTCCGTCGCGGGCAGGTTGGGGGTGGAGTTTCGCGCCTCCCTCTTGCCAGAGGATAAGCTGGCGGCAATCCGTGATCTTGCACGGGACGGGCCGGTCATGATGATCGGCGACGGCATCAACGATGCGCCGGCCCTCAGGCAGGCGCAGGTCGGCGTGGCGATGGGCGGCGGCACCGACGTGGCGCTGGAGACGGCCGATGCCGCCATCCTGCGCGACCGGGTGGCGGATGCGCCGGCCATGATCCGGCTGGCGCGGGCGGCGATGGGCAACATCCGCCAGAACGTGACGCTGGCCCTGGGGCTGAAGGCGGTCTTTCTGGTGACCTCGGTCCTGGGGATCACCGGCCTCTGGATCGCGATCCTGGCAGATACCGGCGCGACCGTGCTGGTGACGCTGAACGCCCTGCGGCTGCTGCGCCTGAACCCGACGCGGCACTGACCTGGGCTGTGCGATCACACCGGAAAGGGAGAGGCCCCCACAAGCCAGCCATGCAGGTGAAACAGAGCAAACCAGCCCAGCAGGCCGATCCCGGCCCGTGACAGAACCGCCCGCCCGTTGCGCCGCAACCAGGCGGGATCGACCAGCGGCGCGACCGAAAGAACCGAGGTGCGGCTGAAGAACATGGTGGCCTCGGGCCCCAGCACCCGTCGCGCCTTTGCGTCAAAGGCCAAGATTGCGGCGATCGCCATCGCCAGGAAGCTGCCGAACAGGATCACATGCGCCAGATCGCCGTTCGGCGGCAGGTGCGCCCCCGACCACAGGGCCAGCGACAGGAACAGCGGATGCCGGGACACCGCGGCCATGCCGGGGTCGGCAGGATCGAACCGCCCGCCCTGCCGTCCGCCAAGCGTGAAACGCTGCGGCAGGCCCATCCCGCAGGCGATCAGCACGAAGGCCAGCGGCATCACCAGGTTCGGCACCCACCTCGTCCATGGCAGCTGCGGCCAGATCTGCACGAAGGGCGCCCGCCCCGCCGCCGCGATCAGCCAGATCAGCAGCGCGACCGACAAAAGACCATAGGCCATGAAATAGGACCGCCGCCCCATCCGCGCGATCAGCCGATCCCGCATCCCGCCCATCCGGGGCAGGAAGTGGCTGGCCGCGAACAGCGCCAGCGCCAGAACATATTCGGTCCAGTCGCCCATCTTGCCCCACCTTCTTCCACGACGCGCGTGACGGGACAAGCAGGCCGCGTTCCATGCCCGCTTCTCTTGACCTGTTTGCGCTGGCGGGCGAAGCTGGCAATATGTCGAACAAATCAGCACCCCCGGCCGCGCCCTTCGATCTGAGCGCCCGCCCCGACAAGCGCAAGAACGAGTCGATCGCCGACTGGCTGGGCTGCCAGATCGTGGCCGGCACGCTGGCCAGCGGCCAGCCGATCCCCAAGGAGATGGATTTCCTGACCGAGACGGGGATCTCGCGCGGGGCCTATCGCGAGGCGCTGCGCCGGCTGGCGGGCAAGGGAATGCTGGTCACCCGCACCCGAAGCGGCACCCGCGTCGCCCCGCGCGAGGACTGGTCTCTGCTGGACCCCGATGTCGTCCGCTGGAGCTTTGAGAGCGGCGCGCCGCCGGACTGGTACATTCGGGCCCTGTACGAACTGCGGGCGATGATCGAACCCTCGGCGGCGGGGCTTGCCGCCGAACGGCGGACCGAGGCCGATCTGCAGGCCTTTCGCACGGCGCTGGAGGCCATGCGGTCATGCGACATGACCGAAAGCAGCTGGCACCAGGCCGATGCCAGCTTTCATCGCGCCATTCTTGTCAGCGCCGACAACCCGGTGCTGCTGTCGCTGGAGGCGGGGATCTGTGCGGCGGTCGCCTTTACCACCGCCTTCCGCTATCGCGACATGCCCAACCCGCACCGCAAGAACCCCGTCGAGGAACATGCTGCCGTCTTCGAGCGGATCGAGGCGCGCGATCCGCAGGGTGCCCGCAGGCTGATGTCCGAGCTGATCGACACGGCGCTGCTGGATTCCAGGGGCACCACGGTCTTTGACCTGTCCCTGCCGGCGCGCCCGACCTGAGGCGCGCCGGCGGGGTCAGCCCTTGACCCCCGACGAGATCATCACCGCCTCGGTCACGCGCTTCTGGAAGATCAGGTAGGCGATCACCACGGGCGCGGCGGCCAGCAGCGCCACCGACATGATCCGCGCATAGGCCACGCCGAAGGCGTCATTCACCTGGGTAATGCCGACCGGGATCGTCATCATGTTTTCCGTCGTGATGACCAGGAAGGGCCAGAGGAAGGCGTTCCAGGACATGATGAAGGTGATGATGCCAAGCGCCGTGGTGATGCCCCAGTTCAGCGGCAGATAGACCTTGAAGAGCAGCGTATAGTCGCCCCCGCCGTCCAGGACGACGGCCTCTTTCATCTCCTTGGGGACGGCGTCGAAGAACTGCTTGTAGACGATGATCACCACCGGCACGATCAGCTGCGGCAGAATGATCCCGCCCCATTTGTTGATCAGGTTCAGGTCGTTCATCAGCACGAATTGCGGCACCACCAGGGCCTGCGCCGGCACCATGAAGCTGGCCAGCACGATCCCGTAGAGCAGGCGCCGCCCCTGGAACTGCATCTGGCTGAGCGCATAGGCGCACATCATGCCGGTCAGCAGCACCACGGCCGTGATGATGACCGATGTCCCGATCGAGTTGACGTACCAGTCCATCAGGCTGGTGTCGAACAGCGCGTCCCGATAGGCGGAAAAGTTGAATTCGTCGGGCAGAAGGCCGGCCTTGTCGGAGACGACGCGGTTCTCGGACCTCAGCGAGGTCACGAAGGCCCAGTAGAGCGGGAACATCCAGATCAGCCCCGCCAGCAGCGTGATGCAGGTCAGGACCAGGTTCTCAAGACGGCGTTGGCCGGTCATTTGCGTTTTCCTCCGATCCGCAGGATCTGGAATTGCAGGACGGAGATCACGACGATCAGCAGGAACAGCACCAGCGAGATCGCCGCCGCATAGCCGCCGTTGTTCAGCTGGAACGCCTCGCGATAGACCATCAGCAGCAGCACATAGCTGGAGTTGAAGGGCCCGCCCTCGGACAGCAGGTAGATCTGGTCAAAGATCTTCAGCTGCAGGATCAGCTGCAATGTCAGCACCAGGGCCGTCACGGGCCACAGAAGCGGCCAGGTGACGCGCCGGAACAGCTGCGCCCGTGTGGCGCCGTCCAGCTGGGCGGCCTCGTAGAGCTCGGTCGGGATGTTGCGCAGGCCGGCCAGGAACAGCAGCACGTTGAAGCCGTTCGTCCACCAGATCGTCACCACCGCGACGGAGGGCATGACCCAGAACGGGTTCTTGAAGACCGGCACGGGCTTGCCGGTCACGAATTCGATCACGGGCTGCAGGACGCCGAACTGGAAATCCAGCATCCAGGCCCAGATCTGCGTGACGACCGACACCGGCAGGACGTAAGGCGTGAAGAACAGGACCAAGGCCAGCGCCTGCATGCGGCCCGACAGCCGGTTCACGGCCAGCGCGATGGTCAGCGCGATCACGGTCGTCGGCACCACCGTCAGCAGGACGAAATAGCCGTTGTTCTGCAGTGACCGATAGAACAGCTTGTCCGCGAACAGCCGCTTGTAGTTGTCCAGGCCCACCCATTCGCCGCCGCCGATCAGGGGCGCGTCGGTAAAGCTCATCCGGACGACCTCGAACAGCGGATAGGCAAAGACCAGCCCAAAGATCGCCACGAAGGGCAGGACCAGCGAAAGGGCCACCAGCCCGTGGCGCGTCCGGTTCCGGATCATGGCCATGTCGTCATATTCTCCTGCGGAAGATGCGGGACCCCGCGCATGATGCGGCGCGGGGTCCCAGGGGGATCAGCGCATCCGGGACTGGAGCTCGGACTTGACCTGCTCCACGGCCTCTTCAGGCGTCATGTAGCCGTGGATGGCGGGCGAGATGATGTTCTGCGCCGCATCGTAGGAGGGCGAGGCCACGCCCGAGACTTCGCTGCGGGGATCGTAGGTCGCGTCATCCGCCAGCGAGGAATAGGTCGCGTTCGGCTGCATCTGCTTGAACTCGTCGCTTTCGGCGACGGGGCGATAAGCAGGGATATGGCCCGCATCGGCCCACTGGATGGCGTGCTTTTCCATCCAGCCGATGACCTCCATGACGGCATCGCGCTTTTCGGGGTCCATCTCGGTCTGGCCCTGGATCGGGATGGCCCAGGCATGGCTGTCGGCCCAGGTGGTCTGGGTGTCCATCAGCTTGGGAACCTCGACCGCGCCCCATTCAAAGCCCAGCTTGCCGGACTCGTGCAGGTCTTTCATCGTCGGCACCTCCCAGACCCCGTTCAGCTGGAAGGCGCTTTTCCCCGAGGTGAACAGCGCGACCGAGGCCTCGTACAGGGCCTGCTCGGGCTGCCAGCCCTCTTCGTGCCATTTGGTCATGATCTCGATGGCCTTGACGGCCTTCTCGGTGCTGTCGCCCGGCAGGACCTCGCCATCCTCCGAGATCAGCGTCCCGCCCTGCTGCGACAGCAGCGTGTAGAAGACGCGATAAACGCCGCCGTCATCGCCGGTGGCATAGGTGACGGGCGTTTCCGAGCCGTTGTCGGCGGCGGCCTGCATGGCCTCCTCAAAGTCGGCGACGCTCTCGATGCCGGTCAGGTTGCCCTCCGCATCCAGGAACCGCGTTCCTTCCAGGAAGGACTTGTTGTAGTAGAGCACGATGGAATGGATGTCGAAGGGCACGGCATAAAGCGTGCCGTCCGGCCCCTTGGCCGCCTGCAGGGCGGTCTCGAAGAAGTCGCCTTCGCTCAGCCCTGCGGTTTCCAGGTCCTCGGGGGTGATCGGCGTCAGGACGCCCTCGCTCAGCGCCAGCGGCATGCGCGACAGGTGATAGGTCATCAGGTCGGGCCCCTGCCCCACCGCGGCCGAGGTGCGGATCTTGGTATAGAAGGGCACGCCCCATTCCAGGGTGGTGCCGTTGATCTGGATGTCGGGATGTTCCTCGTTGAACTGGTTGATCAGCGCCTTCATGCGGACCCCGTCGCCGCCGGCGAAGAAGTCCCACCAGGTCACGGTCTGCTGCGCCGCGGCCGGCAGGGCCAGCCCGGCCGCCAGGGCGATCGCGGATACAAATGTCGTCAGTTTCATCTTGTCCTCCTCCTTGTTGAATCTGGCGGCGCGGTGGCCCGCATCCGTCCCCGATGTAGCCGCCCCCAACGGCGACCCCTCAGCGCAATCGTCCGCCCTCTGGCAGGAAGGCGAAGACCTTGTCGGCCGGTGCGCCGAGGCGGATGCGGTGCCCCTCCAGGCTGTCCCGGCTGCCGCGGCGTTCGAACACGATGTCCGCCCCCGAGGCCGAGCGGGAATGGACGAATGAGCTGCCGCCCAGCTCCTCGGCCACCTCGACCGTGACCGGCAGGCCGCCCGCCTCGACCGGCGACAGATGCTCGGGGCGGATGCCCAGCACCACGCGCGCGCCGACGGCCGGCTTGGGGCCGCCCAGGGCCGCGTGCAGTTCCCCCTCCTCGGCCCGGGCTGTGATGCCGGTGGCGTCGCTGGCCGTCACCACCGCATCGACGAAGTTCATCGCCGGAGAGCCGATGAAGCCCGCCACGAAGCGGTTGTCGGGATTGTCATAAAGGCCAAGCGGCCGGCCCGCCTGCATGACATGGCCGCCCTTCAGCACGAAGATGTCGTCGGCCAGCGTCATCGCCTCGACCTGGTCATGGGTCACATAGATCATGGTCGCGCCGATCTGGCGGTGCAGGCGCGTCAGCTCCAGCCGCATCTGCACGCGCAACTCGGCATCCAGGTTCGACAGGGGTTCGTCGAACAGGAACACCTCGGGCTGGCGGACAATGGCGCGCCCGATGGCGACCCGCTGACGCTGTCCGCCCGACAGGTCCGACGGCTTTTTCTCCAGGTGGTCGGTCAGCTGAAGGATGCGCGCCGCCTCGCGCACCTTCTCCTCGCGCTCGGCACGGGGCGCGCGGGACAGACGCAGCGAAAAGCCCATGTTCTCGGCCACGCTCAGGTGCGGATAGAGTGCATAGGACTGGAACACCATCGCCACGCCGCGCTTGGCCGGCTCGACCTCCGTGACGTCGCGGCCGCCGATCTCGATCCGGCCGCCGCTGGTTTCCTCCAGCCCCGCGATCATCCGCAGAAGGGTGGATTTGCCGCAGCCCGAGGGGCCCACGAAGACGCCGAATTCGCCCTTGGGAACCTCCAGCGAGACGTCCTTGATGACGGCATGGGCGCCGAACATCTTCTTCACGTTGGTCAGCTTGACGCCGGACATGGGTTACACCTTCAACCGGACCACATGATAGGACAGGGCCGCCAGCTTGCCGCAGAGGCTGCCGTCCTCGATCGCCACGCCGCTGCCCTTGGCCGGCGCGATCGCCTCGTTCCCGGGACCGTTGGTGGCCATCAGCTCGTGGCCCGCGATCACCTGGTGGTCGATGACCGACGCGCCCTCGAACCCGGTCAGCGACAGGCGCAGGTCGGCGGTTTCGGTCAGGTGGCGGTTCACGATGAACAGCGTGACGGTGGAGGCGGCGGTATCATGTGTCGCCGCGATGTCCATGTAGGGCACGTCGTCGGCCGCGTTGCAGTCATAGGTGGGCCCGTCCACCGACACCCGCAGCGCCGTGCCGCGACCATAGAGCGAGGCCAGCTGATAGGGCCAGTAGATCGACTGCCGCCAGGCCAGCCCGTCGCGGTCGGCCCGGATCGGGGCGATCACGTTGACCAGCTGCGCGATGCAGGCGATCTTGACGCGGTCCGACCGGCGGATGAATTCGTTCAGCAGGCAGGCGATGAACAGCGTGTCCTCGAAGGTATAATCCTCCTCCAGCAGTTCGGGCGCCTCGGGCCAGTCCCAGCTTTTCCAGTTCTTCGAATCCTGCTCGCGCTTGTGATACCAGACGTTCCATTCGTCGAAGCAGATGTGGACGTCGTTCTTGGCGCGCTTCTTGGCCTTGACGAAGTCGATCACGCCGCCGATGGCCTGGATGTAGCGGCCGGTCTCCTCGACCTTGCCAAAGAAGTTCAGCGTGTCGCGGCTGGAATTCCCGAAATACTTGTGCAGCGAGATGTAGTCGACGTTCTCGTAGCACTCTTCCAGCACGCCCCGCTCCCAGTCCGGATAGGTCGGCATCTCGTCGTTGGAGGAGCCGCAGACGATCATCTCGGCGCCCGGGGTCAGCTGGCGCAGCGCCTTGGCGGTTTCGTCGGCCAGGCGGCCGTATTCCTTGGCCTCCTTGTGGCCGATCTGCCAGGGGCCGTCCATCTCGTTGCCCAGGCACCACATCTTGACGTTGTAGGGTTCCTCGACCCCGTGGCTGCGGCGAAGATCGGACCAGTAGGTGCCCGAGGGGTGGTTGACGTATTCCATGAAGTTGCGCGCGTCCGAGATCCCGCGCGACCCCAGGTTCACCGCCAGCATCATGTCGATGCCCAGGTCCCTGGCCCAGATGGCGAATTCGTTGATCCCGACCTGGTTGCTCTCCTTGCTGCGCCACGCCAGGTCCAGCCGCACGGGGCGGTCTTCCTTGGGCCCGATCCCGTCTTCCCAGTTGTAGGCCGAGACGAAATTGCCGCCCGGATAGCGGATCGCAGGGATCTTCAGGTCCCGCACCATCGCCGCCACGTCGCGGCGAAAGCCATGCTCGTCGGCCTGGGCGTGACCGGGCTCGTAGATGCCGGAATAGATCGCCCGGCCCATGTGCTCGATGAAAGCGGCATACAGGCGGTCGTCGATCTGGCTGATTTCGAATGCGCGATGGATCGCGGCAGTGATCCGCATCGGATCCTCCTCCTAATTTGTCCTACAAATTGGCCCCATCTGGCCCAACATGTCAATCATTATTCACCCCCTGCCGCGGCTTTTCGGACCGCGCCGCTTGCCGTCCGAAGCGGTACAAGGTGGTGGAAGACGCGGTTTCGCCCGGCCGCAGGATCATGTCCGGAAAGTCCGGATGGTTCACGGCATCCGGCCAGTGCTGCGCCTCCAGCGCCAGGCCGGCATGGGGGCCATAGACGCGCCCCTCCAGCCCCGGCACGCCATCGAGATGCGCGCCGTCATAAAGCTGCAGCCCGCAGCAGGTGGTCAGGACCTCCAGCGACAGACCCTCCTGCCCGGTCAGCCGCGCGACCGGCCGCAGGGGCTGCGGGCTGTCCGACAGGCAGAAGTTGTGATCGAAGCCGAAGGCGCCGATCGGGCGCGGCCTGCGGAAATCCAGGGGCGTGCCGATGACCGGCCGAACCTCTCCGGTGGGGATGAGGTCGTCGTCGACCGGCAGGTAATGCTGCGCGTCGATGCTCAGGATCTGGTCACGCACGTCCCCCCGGCCGTCGACGTCGAAATAGCCGTGATGGGTCAGGTTGCAGGGGGTCGCCTTGTCGCAGCGGGCCGACAGGTCGATCTGCAGGGCCCCCTGCGCCAGCCGCAGGGTGGCGCTGATCTGCAGGTTGCCGGGAAAGCCCATGTCGCCGTCGGGCAGGGTCAGGGTCAGGGTCACGGCATCCGGCGACAGATCGCCGATCTGCCACAGTTGCACATCCGTCCCCTCGGCCCCGCCATGCAGCAGGTGGCGCCCGCGAAAGTTGGTGCTGGTCCGATAGGTCTGCCCGTCCAGCCGGAATGTCCCCCCGCCGATCCGGTTTGCGACGCGCCCGACGATGGCCCCGAAATAGCGGGCCTTGTCGAGGTAATCCGCCACGTCCGGGCAGCCCAGGACCAGCGGATGGGCGACCCCCTCCATCCGCAGATCCTGCACGATGGCGCCCAGGGTCAGCACCCGCGCGGTCAGCCCGCCGCCGCTCAGCATCACGCAGTCGACCTGGCGGCCATCGGGAAGGGTGCCGAAGGGTTCGGGGCGGGAGGAAGGAGAAAGCATCATGCGGCACCTTTGCGCAGGCTGCGGCCCGACAACGTCAGCAGGCCCTTTTGCAGCAGGATGAAGGCCAGCAGCAGCAGGCCGATGACGATCTTGGTCCACCAGCTGGACAGGCTGCCGTCGAAGACGATGTAGGTCTGGATCAGCCCCATGGTCAGGACGCCCACCAGCGTGCCAAAGACATAGCCCGCGCCCCCGCTGAGGAGGGTGCCGCCGATGACGACCGCAGCAATCGCGGTCAGCTCGGTCCCCACCGTCGCCAACGCATAGCCCGAGCCGGTATAGACCGAGAAGACGACCCCCGAGAGCCCCGCCATCAGCCCCGAAAAGGCATAAACCAGCACCGTCGTCTGCCCCTGCCGGACGCCCATCAGCCGGGCGGTCTGCTCGCCCCCGCCAAGGGCATAAAGGCTGGTTCCAAAGCGGGTGCGATGGGCGATGACCATGCCCAGGGCGACGACGGCCAGCATCAGCACCCCGATCAGCGTTAGCCGTCCCTTGCCCGGCATCAGGTAATAGGCGTCGCGCAGGGTCTTGTAGAAGGGATGCGTGATCGGGACGGACTGGATCGACAGCATGTAGGCCCCGCCGCGCGCCAGGAACATCCCCGCCAGCGTGACGATGAAGGCCGGCATTGCCAGCCTGTGGATCAGGAACCCCATCCCGGCCCCGAAGGCCGTGGTCAGTGCCAGGACGCCGGCCAAGACGACCAGCGGGTGAAGGCCCGTGTCGCGCAGAAGGACGGCGATCAGCACGCCCGAAAAGGCGATGACCGATCCCACCGACAGGTCGATCCCGCCCGACAGGATCACCAGCGTCATGCCCACTGCGACGATGCCCAGATAGGCATTGTCCGTCAGCAGGTTGCCGATCACCCGCGTGGACAGGATGTTGGGAAACTGCATCCAGCTGAGCAGCCAGGCCAGCAGGAAGATGACGATCGTGGCGTAAAGAGGAAGGGCGCGGGTGTTCATGTCCGGCTCCGCTCGACGGCTTGGATGCGGTGGCTGTCGCGCCACAGCCGCCATTCCCCCGCGATGCGGGGCGATTGCAGGATCAGGATCACCAGGACCAGCCCCGCCTTGATGACGAGGTTGTATTCCGACGGAAACCCGGCCAGCAGGATGCCGGTCCCGATGGTCTGGATGATCAGCGCCCCCAGGACCGAGGCCGCCACCGAAAAGCGCCCGCCCAGCAGCGAATTGCCCCCGATGACGACAGCCAGGATGGCGTCCAGCTCCAGCCACAGGCCGGCGTTGTTGGCGTCGGCCCCGCGGATGTCGGCGGTGACGATGATCCCGGCCAGCGCTGCGCACACCCCCGAGGCGACATAGACCGCGATCAGCAGCACCGTTGCGTTGACGCCCGCCAGGGCCGAGGCGCGGCGGTTGACGCCCACCGCCTCGATCAGCAGGCCAAGAGCGCTGCGCCGGATGACCAGGGTCACAACACAGGCGGTCAGGATCCAGATAAGAGTAGGGACCGGGACGCCCAGGGCCGTCCCCGATCCCAGCCAGGCCAAGCCGGCATCGCTGAAGGTCAGGATGCGCCCTTCGGTGATCAGCTGCGCGATGCCCCGGCCCATGGTCATCAGGATCAGCGTGGCCACGAAGGGCTGGATGCCCACGACCGCGACCAGCACCCCGTTCCACAGGCCCGCCGCCGCCCCTGCCGCCAAGGCCGCCAGCAGTGCGACCACAGGCCCCTGCCCCGCCGCGACGGTCCCGGCCGCCGTGGCGCCGCAGATCGCCATGATGGCGCCGACCGACAGGTCGATGCCGCGCGTCGCGATCACCAGCGTCATGCCGATCGCCAGCAGGGCGACGGGCGCCCCGCGTTTCAACACGTCGATGACCGGCCCGACCAGCCGCCCGTCATTCACCTGGATCGACAAAAAGCCGGGATAGAAGACCGAGATCAGGGCAATCAGCGCCGCCAGGGCCAGCAACTGGGGGGCGATGCGGGACAGGAAGGTCATGCCGCGGCCCCCTCTTGGGCGATGGCGCGCATGATCTGGTCGCCGGTGACCTGCTGGCCTGTCAGCTGCGCCACGTGACGCCGGTCGCGCAGCACGATCACCCGGTCGGCCACGGTCACAAGCTCGTCGATCTCGCTGCTGATCACCAGGACCGACATGCCCTGTGCCGTCAGCGTGCGGATCAGGCGCAGGATCTGGGCATGGGCGCCGACGTCAATGCCCCGCGTCGGCTCGTCCAGGATCAGAAAGAGCGGGTTCATGGCCAGCCAGCGCGCCAAAACGGCCTTCTGCTGGTTCCCGCCCGACAGCTCGCCGATGGCCTTCTCCCGGTCCGAGGTGCGGATATCGAGGCGGCGGATATAGTCGTCGGCCAGCTGGTTCTGCTCGGCCCGCGGGATCGGGCGCGACCAGCCGCGCCGGGCCTGCAACGCCAGGACAATGTTCTCGCGGATGGACAGGTCGCCCACGATGCCGTCGGTCTTGCGATCCTCGGGCGCAAAGCCGAAGCCGGCGGCGATGGCGGCGCGCGGACTGCGCAGATCGACCGCGCCGTCGGCGTCCCGCACCGTGCCGGTCTGCGCCGGACGCAGGCCGAACAGCAGCTCGGCCGTCTCGGTCCGCCCGGACCCCAGAAGACCCGCCAGCCCCACGACCTCGCCCTGCCCCACAATCAGGTCGAAGGGTTCGATCACGCCTGCCCGCCCCAGCCCGTCGATGTGCAGCATGGCAGGCGCTGCGGCGGCATCGGGGCCGCGCGTCGCCGGGGCGGCATGGTCCAGATCACGGCCCAGCATGTGCTGGATCAGCGACATGCGGTCCAGGCGGGCCGTGGCCTCGGTCACGATCTTGCGGCCGTTGCGCAGGATGGTGACACGGTCGGTCAGCTCGAACACCTGGTCCAGGAAATGCGACACGAAGATGATCCCCAGGCCGCGATCGCGCAGCCCGCGCACCACGTCAAAGACCATCTCGACCTCGCGCCGGTCCAGGCTGGCGGTCGGCTCGTCCAGGATCAGCACCTTGCCCGACTGCGCCACCGCGCGTGCGATGGCCACGATCTGCTGGATGGCCACGGAATAGGTGCCAAGGTCGCGGCCGACATCGATCTCCAGCCCGTACTGGCGCAGCAGCCGGTCGGCCTCGCGCCGCATGGCGCGGCCGTCGATCAGGCCCATGCGGCGCGGCTCGGCGCCGAACATCAGGTTCTGGGCGACCGTCAGGTTGGGCAGCAGGTTGACCTCCTGATAGACGGTGCCGATGCCCAGCTGCCGCGCCTCCAGCGTCGAGCGGGGGTCGATCGGCGCCCCGTCCATCGTGATCGTGCCGCCGTCACGCCGATAGGCCCCGGTCAGGCACTTGATCAGTGTGGACTTGCCGGCGCCGTTTTCCCCCAGCAGGGCGTGGACCTCGCCCGCAGCGATGTCCAGATCGACCTGGTCCAGCGCCCGCGTGCCGGGAAAGGTCTTGGTCAGAGATCGGATGGAAAGCAGCATGAAGGACCCCCGGTGGACAAGGGCCGGGCCGCGCCATGGCGCCCCGGCCTTCGGCTGTCAGTAGCCCAGGTCCTTGCGGCGGTCGTATTCGCCCTGAGGATCATCGGCGGCGGTATAGAGCTTCGATTCCGTCTGGATGAACTTCGGCGGCTCGGTTCCGTCGGCCCAGTAGGCGGCCAGCGCATCAAAGGCCGGTCCGGCCATGTTGGGCGTCAGCTCGACCGTCGCATTGGCCTCGCCCGCCGCCATTGCCTGAAAGATGTCGGGCACGGCATCGATCGACACGACCAGGATGTCCTCGCCCGGCTTCAGGCCGGCCTCCTTGATGGCCTGGATCGCGCCCACGGCCATGTCGTCGTTATGGGCATAGAGCGCGCAGATGTCCTTGCCGCCATTCTCGGCCTGAAGGAAGCTTTCCATGACCTCCTTGCCCTGCGCGCGGGTAAAGTCGCCGGTCTGGCTGCGCACGATCTCCAGGTTGTCGTGGCTTGCGATTGCGGTCTCGAAGCCGGTCTTGCGGTCGATGGCGGGACTGGAGCCGGTCGTGCCCTGCAGCTCGACGATGCGGCAGTCCTTGCCGGCCACCTGATCGGCCAGCCACTGACCGGCCACCTCGCCCTCGTGGACCAGGTCCGAACCCACGGCGGTCAGATACAGGTCCTCGCTGCTGTCGACCTTGCGGTCCAGCAGCACGACCGGGATCTCGGCCTCCTTGGCCTCTTCCAGAACCGAATCCCATCCTGTCGCCACCACGGGGGCCAGCAGGATCGCGTCCACGCCCTGCGCGATGAAGGACCGGATCGCCGCGATCTGGTTTTCCTGCCGCTGCTGCGCGTCCGAGAATTGCAGCTGGATGCCGCGCTCCTCGGCCTGCTGCCGGGTCAGCGTGGTTTCGGCGGCGCGCCAACCGGATTCCGACCCGATCTGGGAAAAGCCGACGGTCTCTCCCTCGGCCATCGCCATCGTGGCGGACATCGCCAAGGCTGCGGCCGAGGTCATCAGGAATGCTCTTCTCATCTTTTCCTCCTCCTTGTTGGTCGTTGTCGCGCGCCCGTCTCCCTCAGTCGCGCAAGTCTTTCGGCAGCAGGGCCTCGGGGATGTTCTGGAAGCAGACCGGCCGCAGGAAGCGGCGGATCGCCAAGGTCCCGACACTGGTCGCGCCGAAATTCGTCGATGCCGGGTAGGGGCCGCCATGAACCATGGCATCCGCAACCTCGACGCCCGTGGCCCAGCCATTGGCCAGCACCCGGCCCGCTTTGCGTTCCAGCACCGGCATCAGCCGGGCGGCCAGCGGGGTGTCCCCCTCCTCCATCTGCAGGGTGATGGTCAGCTGCCCCTCCAGGCCGCGCGCCACGTCCATCATCTCGTCATCAGAGGCCACCGTCACGATCAGGCCAAGCGGCCCGAAAACCTCTTCGCCAAGCGCATGATCGGCCAGGAAGGCGGCTGCGGTGGTGCGGAAAACCGCCGGCCGGGCATTGCGGCCTTCGCTGTCGGCGGCCATGACGGGCTCGGCCAGACCGGCGATGCGCGCGGTCCCGTCGCGATAGGCCGCCGCGATGCCGTCGGTCAGCATGACCTGCGCGGGGCTGTCCTGCAGCGCCTGCCGGGCCTCAGCGACAAAGGCGTCGGCGTCAGCTTCGGGCAGGACCAGCAGGCCGGGATTGGTGCAGAACTGTCCTGCGCCCATGGTCAGGCTGCCGACCCAGCCCTGCGCGATCTGCGCCCCCCGCGCCTGCAGGGCATGGGACAAAAGGAAGCAAGGGTTGATGCTGCCCAGTTCGCCAAAGAACGGGATCGGCTCGGGCCGGGCCGCGCAGAGGTCGAACAGCGCCCGCCCGCCCCGCAGGCTGCCGGTGAAGCCCACGGCCTTGATCAGCGGATGCTGGACCAGCGCCTGCCCGACCTCGTGGCTGTCGCCATGGAGGAAGGAAAAGACGCCACCCGGCATGCCGCATTTGCGGATGGCGGCATGGATGGCCGTGGCGATGACCTCTCCGGTGCCGGGATGGGCCGGGTGGCCCTTCAGGACCACCGGGCAGCCCGCCGCCAGTGCCGAGGCAGTGTCCCCGCCGGCCGTCGAGAAGGCCAGGGGAAAGTTCGAGGCGCCAAAGACCGCCACGGGGCCGATCGGGCGCTGGATCATCCGCAGGTCCGGGCGCGGCAGCGGCTGGCGGTCGGGCAAGGCGGCGTCATGGCGGCGGTCCAGATAGGCGCCGTCGCGGATGTGGCTGGCGAACAGCCGCAGCTGACCGCTGGTGCGGCCGCGCTCGCCCTGCAGGCGCGCCTCGGGCAGGCCGGTTTCCTGCGTGCCGATGCGGGTGATCTCCTCGGCGCGGGATTCGATCTCGTCGGCGATGGCCTCCAGGAAGGCCGCGCGCTGTTCGCGGCTGGTTGCCGCAAAGGTCGGGAATGCCTCCTCGGCGGCACGGACGGCACGGTCCACCAGGTCGGGCGTTCCCGAGGCGAACTCATGTGCCGGCCCCTGCGCCGGGGAGGAATAGAACCGGCTCTCGCCGCCCAGCCATTCGCCCGCGATCAGGTGCTTGCCATGGGGAGTATAGGTCATCGGTGTTCCTTCAGAATTCGAACGGATCGACGGTGGAGCGTCGACCCAGGGTGAATGCGTCGGCGACCAGCACCATCGGCGCCAGATCGACATCCGCGCGGCCTTGGCGCACAAGCTGCGCCATGTGTGCATAAAGGGCGGGATATTCGCCCATGATGCTGTCCTGCCCCCCGGCGGCCTTGCCGTCGATCTCCAGCACGTTGCCGCCGCTGCGCAGGGCCAGGTGGCCCCGGTCGGTCCGGAACTCCATGTCCCAGGTCTGCGGACCTTCCTGGCGAAAGTCGAAATCGGCCTCGATCCCCTGCGACAGGGACAGGCGGGCCGCGATGGGCGCCTGGCGGTTGGCCGGGACGTCCAGTTCGGCGCCCAGCAGGTGGACGGGACGGGGCAGGATCTCGGTCAGGATCGACAGGGCGTTGATGCCGGGGTCGAAAACGCCCATACCCCCCGCTTCGAAGATCCAGTCCTGGCCCGGATGCCACTTGCGCACGTCCTCGCGCCAGGTGATCCGGCCGTCCAGCACGGTCCGATCGGACAGCCATGCCTTTGCCGCCGCGACCGCGTGGGCCATGCGCGAATGCCATGTGGCAAAGATCGTGACGCCCGCGGACTGCGCCATGCCCTGCAGGGCATGCACTTCGGACAGGGTCGCGCCGGGGGGCTTTTCCAGCATCAGGTGGCGCCCCGCCTTCAGCACCGCCACCGCCGCCGCAAAGCGCGGCACCGGCGGCAGGCACAGGCTGACAGCCTCGACATCGGGATGCGCCTCCAGCATGTCGGCGATGTCGCCGAAGGCGGGAACGCCGGGCACCGAGCCATGCCGCGAGACCGTGGCAGCCAGGGTCCAGTCGCCGCTGGTGGCAAGCGCCGGGACATGCTGGTCCAGCGCGATCTTCCCGATGCCTGCAAGCGCGATTTTCATCAATGGCTGTCCTTTCCGACGTCGTTTCCGCGGCATCCCTTGAGGAAGTCCATGTCTGCGCCGGTGTCGGCGCCCATGACGTGCTGCTGGTGGAGCCAGGCATAGCCGCTGGTGGGGGGATCGGGCAGGGGCTGCCAGGCGGCCAGGCGGGCGGCCAGCTCGGCCTCGGGGATGTCCAGGTGCAGGCGGCGGGCGGGGACGTCCAGCTCGATCATGTCGCCCGAGCGCACCACCGCCAGCGGGCCGCCGGCCGCGGCCTCGGGCGAGGTGTGCAGCACCACCGTCCCATAGGCCGTCCCCGACATCCGCGCGTCCGAGATGCGCACCATGTCGGTCACGCCCCGGCGCAGCACCTTGGGCGGCAGGCCCATGTTGCCGACCTCGGCCATGCCCGGATAGCCCTTGGGACCGCAGTTCTTCAGCACCATGACGCAGGTCTCGTCGATGTCGAGGTCCTCGTCCTCGATGCGCGCCTTGTAGTCGTCGATGTCCTCGAAGACGACCGCGCGGCCGCGATGGACCAGCAGATGCGGGCTGGCGGCCGAGGGCTTCAGCACCGCCCCGGCAGGCGCCAAGTTGCCCTTCAGCACCGCGATGCCGCCCTGCGCCGTCAGCGGCCGGTCAACGGGCAGGATCACCTCCTCGTTCCAGTTCACGACGTCGCGGACCTCGTCCCAGATCGTCATGCCGCTGACCGTCAGCGCGTCCCGGTGCAACTGTCCCGCCTCGGCCAGGCGCTTGATCACCACCGGCAGGCCGCCGGCATAGAAGAACTCCTCCATCAGGTACTGGCCCGACGGCATCAGGTTCACGATCGTGGCCACGCCGCGGCCAAGCCGGTCCCAATCGTCCAGGGTCAGGTCGACCCCCACCCGTCCGGCCATGGCCAGCATGTGGATCACCGCGTTCGTGGACCCACCGATGGCGCCGTTCACGCGGATCGCGTTCTCGAAGGCGTCCCTGGTCATGATGTCCGAGGGCTTGAGGTCGTCCTTGACCATCTGCACGATCCGCCGCCCCGACATCTGCGCCATCACCCGGCGGCGGCTGTCCACGGCCGGGATGGCGGCATTGCCCGACAGCGCCATGCCAAGCGCCTCGGCCATCGAGGCCATGGTGCTGGCCGTGCCCATCGTGTTGCAGGTCCCGGACGATCGCGACATGGAGGCCTCGGCCTCCAGGAACTCGTCCTGGGTCATCAGCCCGGCCTTGACCGCCTCGCTGAAGCGCCACAGATGCGTGCCCGAGCCCACCCGCTCGCCCCGGAAATGCCCGTTCAGCATCGGCCCGCCGGTCACCACGATCGAGGGGATGTCGCAGGAGGCCGCCGCCATCATCAGGCTGGGCGTGGTCTTGTCGCAGCCGACCAGCAGCACCGCCCCGTCCATCGGCTGGCCGCGGATCGTCTCCTCGATGGCCAGCGCCGCCAGGTTGCGAAACATCATCGCGGAAGGGCGGAAGGTGTTCTCGGAGGCGGAAAAGACCGGCACCTCGACCGGAAATCCGCCCGCCTCCCACACGCCCGCCTTCACCTTCTCGGCCAGTTCGCGCAGGTGGCCGTTGCAGGGGGTCAGCTCGGACCAGGTGTTCAGGATGCCGATAATCGGGCGCCCGTCGAACAGGTCATGGGGATAGCCCTGGTTCTTCAGCCAGCCGCGGTGATAGATCGTGTCGCGCGAATTGCCGCCATACCATTCCTGCGAGCGCAGTCGGCGGGGCCAGGGGGCGGGGGTAAAGCTCATCGTCGGACCTCAGAGGGCGGCGACCGCGACCGGGGTCGGGTCGGCATCATGTTGCAAAAGCGGGTTCTGCAGCGGCAGGCCGAAATCGGGGCATTCGATCCGGAAGATGTCGCCCGCCCGCGCGGTGATCCCGTCGGCGAATGACAGCGTGGCGGTGCCGAAGAAATGCACATGCACGTCGCCCGGCTGGCGGAACAGGTCGTACTTGAAGTGGTGGTGCTCCAGGTTCGCCAGGCTGTGGGACATGTTCGCCTCTCCCGACAGGAAGGGCTTTTGCCAGACCGTGGCGCCGTCGCGGACCAGGCTGCTGGTGCCCTCAAGATGCGCGGGCAGTTCGCCCACCCGCAGTTCGGGGCCGAAGCTGGCCGGGCGCAGCTTGGAATGCGCCAGCCACAGATAGTTGCCGCGCTCGGTCACGTGGTCCGAGAACTCGTTGGCCAGGGCAAAGCCCACCCGCAGCGGCCGCCCGTCCGGGGCGATCACGTAAAGGCCCGCGATCTCGGGCTCCTCGCCCGCATCCTCGGCAAAGCCGGGCGAGACCAGCGGCCCCCCCGGCGCGACCGCGGCATGACCGTTGCCCTTGTAGAACCATTCCGGCTGCGCGCCGATGCCGGCCGCGGGCTTGCCGCCCTCCAGCCCCATGCGGAACATCCTCATGCTGTCGGTCACGTTCTCGGCCAGGCTCTCGGCCGCGCCCTGGTGCATCGCGTCGCGCGTCGCGGCCGAACCCAGATGCGTCAGCCCGGTGCCCGTCAGGTGCAGATGCGCCGGGTCGGGATGATCCAGCGGCACAAGCAGCCGACCCGCCTCCAGCGCCGCGACCAGGTCGACCGCCGCGCCCCGGCCCCGCGCCTCGATCTCGGCCCCCAGCCCGCGCCCCGCCGCATGCGCCGCCAGCGCCAGATCCCGCGTCGAGGACACCCCCCGCACCAGATGCGCCCCATCATCGCCCCGCACCGCAACGCCACGCGTCCCGTCCTCAAGCGTCAGCTGCGAAAGCCACATCTCAGGCCTCCCGGTTCTTGTTGTCATTGTCAAAAATCCAGCCGCCAGAGAAGCCGAGCCTCTGGCCGTTCTCCGATGTCACGTGGCTGTCCTTGTTTTCCCCCTGCCCATTGTCCGGGCATGAAGGAACCATAGCAACTGCCGGACATGATGGTAAAATGAAAAAATCCGCCATCCGCATATCAGAAACGGCATCTGCCTTCGGAAATGGCCACCTTCCTGTCGCTCCGCGCGCCCGAAGATGCGGCGGAGACGACGGCAGTCAGGCCAGGGCGCGCCGCTCCAGCAGGTCTTGATAAAGGTCGACGATCCGGGCGGCTTTTGCGTCCCAGGTGAACTGGGTCTGGACCTGATGTCGCGCTGCCGCGGCCTTTGCGGTCAGGACGGAAGGGTCCTCCAGCACCCGTGCCAGCATCGCGGTCATGCCTGCGGTGATTTCTGCGCGGGTGCCGAGGGGGATGGCAAAGCCGACCTGGTCCGTCACCAGTTCTCCGGGCCCGGCATAGTCGACCACCATCGGCACCACCCCCAGGGCCATTGCCTCCAGAACCACGCCGCCGCCGAATTCCCGGATTGAGGGGAAGGTCAGCAGGTTCGCCGCCGACAGGATCTCCTGCACCCGGTGATGGGGCAGCGCGCCGTGGAAGGTGACCTTGTCCTGGATCCCGATCCGGGCCGCCTGCTCGCGCAATTCGCCCAGCATCGGCCCGTCGCCCACGACGTCCAGCACCATCCGCCCATCCCGCGCAAAGGGTGCGATGGCGTCCAGCAGGATCTGCGGTCCCTTGTAGGGGACCAGCCGCCCGACAAAGCAGGCCCGCAGCGGAAGGCCCAGGTCCTGCCGCGCGACCAGGTTGAAGCGTGACGGGTCGATGGCGTTTTCGGGCAGCCAGACGATCTTGTCCCGGAACGCCGCGGGAACCTCGCTGGCGGTGTGGCGCGAGCCGGCGATGATCAGCGACGCCGCCGACAGCGTCCGGCGGATCTGCGGGTTCAGCTTGTAGACCCCGCGGATGTAGGACAGCCACTCGCGCTCGCGCCGGCGCTCGGCCTCGAAGCCCTTGGGCCAGGGCACGCCCCCGTTCAGCGGCCCAAGGACGAAGGGCACCCCCGCCGCCGCGACCTTGGCCGCCACAGGCGACGAGGCCGTGGGCGACAACGGCGTGATCCGATGGACGATGTCATAGCGACCGGCCCGGATGTCGGGGCCGAACCGCTGCCACAGGAGCCGTTCGAAATAGGGATAGCTGAGCGCCGCGATGGCGGACACTGTCGTCCAGCCACGCCCCTTGCCCATGCGCAGCACCTCGGCCAGCCGGTAAAGCGGCGCGGCCACGGCTTCGCTGTCGATGGCGGTGAAGTCCCGGTCCTCGATCAGGCCCGCCCGCAGGAAGGCATCACGGTTGCGCACCTGGGTCACGATATGCACATCCGCCCGCTGACGCAGCGCCGAGGCCAGCGACCAGCCCACCAGCGGGACCGACACCCATTCCGGATTGGCGGCTTCCGCTATGACAAGAACACGGGGTCGAAACGGGGACATGAAAAACGCTTTCCAAAGGTGCTTGATACCGCCGGGCCAAACCCCGACAATCAGCGCGACAGTAACGCAGGCTGCGGGTCGAAACCATGTTCATCATCGCCGGCCTGTGCCGCCTGTCACATCCAAGCATGGAGAGGGGCCGGCCCTCGGGCCGCGGCTGTCGGAGGAATCATCGGTGACACTTGGATATATGGTTCCGGAGTTCCCTGGCCAGACGCATGCCTTCTTCTGGCGAGAGATCGGCGCCATCGAGGATGAGGGAACGCCGGTCAGGATCTATTCCACCCGTCGCCCCGCACCGGGATCCTGCCCCCACCCCTTTGCCGCCGAGGCTGCCGCTCGCACGACCTATGTCTTTCCGCCCGGCATCGGCGCCACCGCCCAGCTTGCGATCCATCCCCGGCGGATGATGCAGGCCGTCGCCTATGTCAGATCACTGGCCGAAACCCCTGCCAAGGACCGGGTGAAGCTGATGGCCCTCATCCCCTCGGCGGCGGCCCTGGTCCAGGACGCACACCGTCACGGGGTGTCGCATGTTCACATTCATTCCTGCGCCAATGCCGCCCATCTGGGCGCGCTGGCGCAGATCATCGGCGACCTGTCCTACAGCCTGACCCTGCATGGCGACCTGCCCGTCTACGGCGTGGACCATGCGGCCAAGATGGCGCGCGCGCGCTTCGTGGCGGCCGTCACGCGTCCGCTGGCGCAGCAGATCGCCGAGGTCAGTCCGGCGACAGATGCCCCGGTCATCTGGATGGGCGTCGATTGCGACAGGTTCCGGCCAGCCGCACGGCCGGCGAACGCGATCTTCACCATCGCGACCGTCGCGCGCCTGAACCACATGAAGGGCCATTGCTATGCTCTTGGCGCCGTGGCGATGCTGAGGGACCGGGGCATTTCTGTCCGCTACCGGATCGCCGGCGATGGTCCGGACCGAGCGGAGATCGAGGAAGAGGTCGCGCGGCTGCGCCTGTCCGACCAGGTCCAGATGACCGGCGCCCTGGGAGAGGCCGACGTCCTCACCCTGCTGCACGAGGCGGATGCCCTGATCCTCAGTTCCTTCGGCCAAGGCGAAGCCGCGCCCGTAACGGTTATGGAAGCGATGGCCTGCGGCTTGCCCGTGATCTGTTCGCGCATCGGCGGCACCCCTGACATGATCACCGACGGCGTCGACGGGTTCCTGGTTGAGCAGCGCGATATCGCGGGCATCGCCGCATGCCTGTCGCGCCTGATTTCGGACCCTGACCTTGTCCGCGGGATGGGTCATGCGGCCCGACAGACTGCCTTGGACCGATTCGACCGCCGCCTGAACGCCCGCCTCCTGCTGGACATGATCCGTCACGGGTGAGAGATTTTTCGCCGGCTGTGGCACAAAGGCGCCGCTGCGGCTGGCAAGAGGCGTGCCACGTCGCGGGCCGGATATCCCGGGGGTACACTTAATGTCCGCTCTAATGCGGAATATCGCTTGGCCGGATAGCAGTTCTTGCGACTTCTCGCGCGTTCGTGGCGAGCCGGAAATTTCTTAACGCTTCCCTAATCATCTTGCCCTAGTTCCCGAGGAAGGAATTTTCACAAGAGGCGGGAACAATGCCGACGATCTGGGGAACGAACAGTGACGAAGCCCTGCGGGGCACAAGCCAGTCCGACGTCGTCTGGGGTCTGGAAGGCCTCGACACCTTCTACTGGCGCGACGGGATGGGCAACCATACCTATCACGGAGGAACCGGCGGCGAGCGGTTCGACGCGAACCCCTACAGCCCCGGAAATCCGGGTGGCGACCGGCTGTTTTTGGACGGAAGCCGCGGCGCGACCATCACCATGTCCGCGACCGACAGCGGCCAGGTGCGGATTGGCGGGAACAGCTTGGACTTCACCGGCATCGAGCGGCTCCATGGCACCTCGGGTGACGACTTCGTCTTCGCGCGAGACGCCGGAATGAATGCCAGCGGCCGGGGACTGCCGGGCCACGGCATTTCCGTCTTCACCGGGGCGGGCAACGACAGCATCATCGGTTCGCGTTACGACGACATCATCGACGGCGGGTCCGGGAATGACACGATCCGCGCCTTCACGGGTGACGACTTCATCCACTCCAGCACCGGGAACGACCTGATCTATGGCGGCGCCGGCAACGAGAACATCCGGTGGGGCAACGGTGACAGCCTGCACAACCCGGGCAATGACACCATCTACGGCGGCTCGGGGAACGACCTGATCAACATCTGGATCAAACGCGGTGACCTCAACCCCCAGAACGACGCCGTGGGGATCGAGGGGGCATCGGTCACCATCAACGCGATCAACGCGGGCGGCAGCTTTGCAGGAACCGCCAGGTCGGGCGTGTTCGACACGGCAAGCCTGCGCTTCGCCGGTTTCGAGCTGGGCTGGACCCATGCCGGAAACGATACGGTTGATGCCTCCGGTGCCAATGTCTCGTCGACCGGCATCGGCGTGAATTTCAACACGCGGTGGGGCAACGACCGGCTGATCGGCAGCTTAGGCGACGACACCCTCGACGGCTGCGAGGGCAGCGACACGATCCGTGGCGGTCAGGGCGACGACCTGATCTGGGCCGGCGGCGGGACCAGTGGCGACGGATATCGCGACGTGCTGAACTTCCGCTCAGGTGACGGACGGGACACCGTCTACGGCTTCGAGGAGGGCCTCGATGTTCTTGATCTGGGGGGGCGGCGCTATTCCGTCACGCAGACGCAGGACGGGACGATGCTGAACCTGGGGGGCGGTGACAGCGTCCTTCTGGATGGGGTTTTCGACTTTACCTGACCGCGGACCGGGAGCCTTTCCTGGCTCCCGGAACCCTTTGCCATCCGAAGCACCTGGGAAGATGTCTGAAGGGGCGGCTCAGCCGCCGCCCTGCAAGACGATGGTGGCAGCCAACGCCCCGCCAGCGCCCAGAATGACCAGACTTGTCACGTCCCGGAAGCGTTGCACCAATTGCGCCCGCGTCGATGGCCGATAAAGCGACATGGAGATCGGCTCGACTCCCAGGAACTTCTTGACCTGGGAGCGCGTTCGCAAAACCGGCCGCGCCATTTCGAGGGCAAAACCGCTCAGAAGCGAGAGGGCGAGGCTGAGGCCCAAGCCCAGCACCGCGACCCGCCGCCTGCCCGAACTCATCGGATACTGTGCCTCGGTCGCGCTTTCCAGAAGCACCATCTGCTGCCCGTAATCGCCCGAAACCAGACGCTGATCCAATTGGGCCTGCGACAGGCGCTCGGCGATGGCGGCGCGGGGCACTTCCAGCGCCGCCTGCTGCCGCGCATAGTCAGCCAGCTGTTCCGATACCGCCGGGATCCCGGCGATATGGGCCTTGACGATCGGCAGTCTCCGCTCGACATCCGCACGTTCAAGTTCGAGAGCAGCGACCTGGTCGCGGATCAGGTTGACCTGCCGGCTGAGTCCGGGCGCAAGTAGTTGCTGCTCCCCCGCACGCAAGGAGGCGATCTCACGCTCCAGCCGCTGCACCTCGGGATGGTCGGGTGCTAGGGTCCGCCGAGCCTGCGCCAGATCCACCTCGAGGACGCGCAGTTGCTGGGCGACCGGCGCCGGCCGTCCCGTTTCGGCGGTCCCGACTTCCAGGGCCAGACGCTCCCGCTCCAGCTCCTGCAGCGATCGGATCAACTCCGAGCGCTGGCTTTCCAGCCGCGTCTGCTCGGCCATCAGATATTCCAGGTTCTCCGGCATCCGCTCGACATTGGCGTTCCTGAAGGCGGCAACCTCCGCCTCCAGCGCGGCAATCTCCTGCAGCACGCGCCGGTCCTCGGATTCCAGCGTGTCGATCAGTTCGGCCAACCGCCTGCCACGGGCCTGCGCATTGCCGGACAGGATCTGGCGCGAGATGTCGTTGGCAAGATTGGCGGCATCGGCCGAGCGGCCGGCCCGCACGGTCACCTGCATGGCCGAGACGTCCATCTCGGCGCCCGGAATTCCCCCGACTGCGGGAATGAAGTTGATCCGGACATCCTCGCGGAACTGACCCACCCGCTGATCCTCGCTCAGGTCGGGCGCAGCGTCATAAAGGTTGTAGCGCGACATCATGTCCAGCACATTGCTGCGCGCCATGATCCGCTGCTCGATGAGGCGCAGCCGGTTGGCCGTGTCCTCGCTGTCCAGCCCCCCGCTGAGCAGGGTGGGCTGGACCTGGATCACCGCGATCGACTGATAGGCACGCGGCAGCGCCATGGCCATCATCAGGGCGGCCAGGATACAGATTACCAGTATGGCGGCCATCACCGGACCCCGGCGCCGCAGCATTCCGATGAACTCGTGCCATCCGACTATCGGTCCCATTCAAGCCTCGCCATCATGCAGGAACAGCCCCAGCAGGGGGCAACTGGGGGTCACATAGGCCTCGCATCGGCGCAGATCGGCCGCCCTGTCCTTGCGGCCGTCGATGGCCAGCAGCACCGACTGGACCAGCGGCAAAGCCGCCAGCCCGGCGTCGCCTTGGAGGACCGGGGGCAGGTGCAGGATCGTAAAGTGCGGCGCCAGCGAGGTCTGGGCGACTTCCAGTTCCATGCGGAAGGTCTGGTCCAGCAGCAGCGTCGCAGCTTCGGCCGCCGGTGCATCGATCGTGACGAGAGCCAACTGCTCTGTCAGGCGCGCCATGTGAACCCTCTGCCGCGCCGCGGGGGCGGGCTGCCCAAGGCGCGCCCGGATCGGCTGGCGCGAAAAATCCAGATCGACCAGCACCACCCGTCGCTCGGGGCGCCGCGCCTCGGACAGGGCCAGGTTCAGGGCCGTCAGAGGCGCCGCCGGGCCCGGCCGTGCCTGGCTGACGCCGATGCGGTTCCAGTTGCGCGCGCTTGCCTCCGGCAGGACGCGCGTTCGCAGCAGATCATAGGCTTCCGCCCGGTCGGGATTTTGCGCGTCGGCGATGGCCGCACGCAGGCCTGCCTTTTGCGGCAACTCGATCCGGGGCAGGTCCGCCCATGTCTGCGCCTGCAGGTTGCTGTGACTGCCAGCTCCGTCCATACCCAATTTCTTTCTTCCGTCCCGTCAATCTTTCGTATCATATCGCCTTGTGCATTGCATGAAGCAGATCAGATTGTCCGCAACTTCCAACACATCCGTCAAAAACAATATCGTGGCCGCAGTCGTGATCGGCCGCAATGAGGGAGAGCGGCTGAAAGCCTGTCTTTCGGCTTTGTCCGACCAGGTCGGCCGCATTGTCTACGTTGATTCCGGATCCACGGACGGCAGTCCGGATCATGCGCGCGCACGGGGTGCGACCGTGCTGTCGCTGGACATGTCCCTGCCCTTCACCGCCGCACGTGCCCGCAATACGGGTCTGGCCGCGCTGGCCGGTGATCCCCCTGACTTCGTGCAGTTCCTGGACGGCGACTGCGTGCTGCAGCCCGAATGGCTGCCGGCGGCGCTGACCGCATTGCGCGGCGATCCGGGTCTCGGCGTCGTCGCCGGCCGGCGGCGCGAGATCCATCCCGACCGCTCGATCTATAACCGGTTGTGTGATGCGGAATGGGACACGCCCGTCGGCGAGGCGCGCGCCGTGGGTGGCGACATGCTGATCCGCTACGAGGCAGTCATGGGCGTCGGGGGATTTCGCGACTCGCTGATCGCCGGAGAAGAGCCCGAGATGTGCGTGCGCCTGCGGGCGGCAGGGTGGCGCATCAGCCGGCTTCCGGTCGAGATGACCCGCCATGACGCCAACATGATGCGCTTTGGCCAATGGTGGCAGCGCAGCAAGCGGGCCGGCCATGCATTCGCCGAAGGCGCGGCGCTGCATGGCGCCCCGCCAGAGCGGCATTGGCGCACCGAGACGCGCCGGGCCCTGGCCTGGGGCTTGGCCCTGCCTGCCGCGGCCGTGCTGGGGGCGATCTTTCTGCACCCTCTGCTGCTGCTGTTGCTGCTGGCCTATCCGGCGCAATACCTGCGCCTCGCGCTTCGCATGGGGGCCGCGCCCGCCTTCTTCTCCCTGCTGGGAAAGTTCCCAGAGGCGATGGGCGCCCTCAACTTCTACCGCAACCGACTCGGCGGCCGGCGCGGGGCGCTCATCGAATACAAGTAGGGCAACCGGCCGCGCCGGCCCCCTGAGGGACCGGATCACGCAAGTCGGGTGAACGGTCACCCGCCGGATCCCTGCGGGCGGATCCGCGCCCGCAAGGCCCGGCGCGCCGCCATCAGGTCATTCGCCGCAGGCGGCGCCGCGGGTTCCGCTGGCGCAGCCGCGACGGGTGCGCCCAACGGAACAGTCGGCGCTTGCGGCGCTGCCGCCTTGGTGCCCGACCGATCCAGATGCGCTGCCAGATCCCGCAGCACCGGAAAGCGGAAGATGTCGGTGATCGAACTGCGGGTGATGCCCAGCTCGTCCCGGATCGTCCGGTGCAGCTGAACCGCCAGCAGCGAATGCCCGCCCAGTTGGAAGAAGTTGTCGTCGCCCTGGACCTCGGGCAGACCCAGGATCGTCGCCATCACGCGCCCGATGCGGGCCTCCAGATCGGCATTGCCCGTGCCGGTGTCAGCCTGTTGCGGCGCGCCTGCGGGCGATGCCGTTGCGGCGACAGTGGGCGCCGGCACCGTCGCCGCATGCGCGACGGCAGGGCGCGCGGGGGCGACCGCCCCGGACGACGCCAGGGACTTGCGGTCGATCTTGCGGTTTGGCGTCAGCGGCATTTCTTGCAGGACGTGGATCTGCAGCGGCACCATGAAATCCGGCAGATCCCGGGACAGCGTCTGGCGCAGCCCCGCCGGGTCCAGACCGGCGTCTCCCGTGACGTATCCGATTAGCTGACGCTCACTTTCTCCGCTGCTCTGAGCCACCACCGCGACCTCTCGGACGCCCGGCAGGCGGGCCAGCCGGGTCTCGATCTCGCCCAGCTCGATCCGGTAGCCGCGCAGCTTGACCTGCTGATCGACGCGGCCTAGGAAGCGCAGCTGCCCCCTGCTGTCGCGCCGGCAGAGGTCGCCGGTCCGGTAAAGCCGCCCGTCGGGCGTCTGCGGGAATGCCGCATCGGTCTGGGCCTGGCGGTTCCAGTAGCCGCGCGTGACCCCGGCGCCGCCGATCCACAACTCTCCGGCCACGCCGTCCGCGACGGGCTGGCCGCCCGGATCGCGCAGATGCAGGCTGGTTGCGGCGATGGGGTCGCCCAGCCAGACCTCGTAAGCCTGGGTACCCAGGTCCGCGACCGCTGACCAGATGGTTGTTTCGGTCGGCCCGTACATGTTCAGGATGCGCGCGCCGCTGGCCGCCCGCAGATCGGCCAGCAGGCCGGGGCTCAGCGCCTCGCCGCCAAGTGCGATCAGCTTCAGCTGCGACATCGCCTCGCGCGACGCGCCATCCTCCAGCAACAGTCGCGCCATCGAGGGCGTCGCCTGCAGATGCGTGACGCCGTGCCGCCGGATCTGGGCCGCGATGCCATAGTCGGCATCCTCGGCCACGACCGGGTTCACCCGGTCATGCAGCACGGCCAGGTGCGACAGGCTGTCCAGAACCTGCGCGGGCGGGATGCCATAGTCGATCAGGCAGGCGATCTCGGTCACGCCGATCTGGCGCAGCGCCGCGATCCGCGCCTCGGCCTCATCCACCGTGCCGAAAAGCCCGCTGTCGTTGAAATAGCGCAGGAAGGCGAATTCCAGGATGCCCTCCATCTCGTCCTCGGACAGGCCCGACAGGTCGATGGCCATAGGGTCGCTGATGCCCGCGGGTTTCTTGAAGGCCGGGAAGGCCCAGGCATATTGCTTGACCAGTGCGGCGGCGGCGCGCAGGTAATCCTTCATCGGGCCCCGGGCCACTTCCATCGAGGCGGCGCGCGTATCGGCCAGGAAGCTGTGCAGCATCAGCGTCACGGTGAACCTCGCCGGGTCATGCCCCGCCGCGCGCAGTGCCGCGTGGTATTCCGTGATGCGCGACGCGATGTCGTCGATGCTCTGGCCCAGAAGATGGGTCAGGACATTGGCGCCGATCCGGCCGGCTTCGCGCCAGGTCTCGGGATTGCCCGCCGTCGTCACCCAGATCGGCAGTTCGGCCGACACCGGCCGCGGTTGCGTCACGACCGCAAAGGGCGTGCCGTCGGCGCGCGGGAATTCGACCGCCTCGCCGCGCCACAGCCGGCGCAGGTCCTCGATGCAGCGCAGCATCGCGGGCTTGTTGGCGGGCGGTGTGTTCTGCGGCTGCAGGATGAAATCGTCGGGCTGCCAGCCCGAGGCGATGGCGATGCCCGCCCGGCCGTTCGTCAGGTTGTCAATGACCGCCCATTCCTCGGCGATGCGGGCGGTATGGTGCAGCGGTGCGACACAGGACCCCGCGCGCACGCCGATATTGCCGGTCACCGCCGCCACCGCGGCGCCGGTGACCGAGGGGTTGGGGTAAGGCCCGCCAAAGGCGTGAAAGTGACGCTCGGGTGTCCAGACCGCGACAAAGCCGTTCCGGTCGGCAAAGCGCGCGCCTTCCAGCAGCAGCTCGTACTTGCGCGGGCCGGCCCCGTCATCGTTGCCCCAGTAATAGAGCGACATCTGGGTGCCGCGCCGTGTCCCGGTGCCAGCCTCGGGGGCCACCCCCAGCAGATCGCCCGAGATGACCACGCGCCAGCCCCGCGTCAGGGTCCAGAATATCTCCAGCACCGAGATGTCGAAGGAGAGGCTGGTGACCGCCAGCCACGTGCCCGGGTCCTCCGCATCGATGGAGTGGTCCATCCCGTGGAAGAAGTTGATGACATTGCGATGCTCGACCATGACGCCCTTGGGCGTTCCGGTCGAACCCGAGGTGTAGATCAGATAGGCCAGATCGCTGCCCTGCGCGTCGCGCGGCTCGGCCTCGGGACCGGTCGCGTCCAGCGTCAGGACGCGCGCGGCATGTGACGGCAGGCGCGTGACGATCGCGGGATCGGCCAGCACGACGAGGGCGCCGCTGTCGGCGATGTAATGCGTCAGCCGCTCGGCCGGGTATTCGGGGTCCAGCGGCACGTAGGCGCCGCCGGCCTTGAGGATGGCCAGCGCCCCGACCACAAGCCCCAGCCCGCGCGGTGCGAACAGGCCGACCGAAACGCCCGGCCCGACCCCCAGGGCCGCCAATTGCCGCGCAAGCCGCGTGGCGCGTTGGTCCAGCTCGGCATAGCTGAGCTTTTCGTCGCGGAAGATCAACGCCTCGGCCTGCGGGTTCCGGGCCACCTGCGCGGCAAAGGCCTGCTCTATTGTCGCCGGGCCATCCGGACCCACCGTGTCGCCGTTGCAGGCGACCTTCGGGCCCTGGCCGGGGCGCAAGGTTGGCGCCCGGTCCAGCGGCAGCGATGGATCGGCCGCCGCCAGGGCCTCGGCCACGTCGGCCAGCGCGCGCCAGGCGGCCTCGGGCAGTCGGGCGCGATCCCACCAGACCTGCACCTGGGATTGCGGGTTGTCGGGCAGCGCCAGGCAGATGGCCGCGCCTTGCGGCGCGTCACCCGGCGAGCCTGCCAGCACCAGGCCCGGCGTGCCCGGACGTCCCAGTTCGGGCGCGCGGGCGATCAGGTCGGCCTGCACCGGCCCGCGACGCTCAAGATCCGACAGGTCGCGCTCCAGCGTCGCAGCGATCGAGGCCAGGGTTTCGTCCTCGGTCTCGACGGCAAGCGGGCGGAAGCCCAGCATATGTCCGCGCAGCATCGCGGGCAGAGGCGGGCAAAGCCCGAGGTCGAACGAGGTTGAGCCGGTCATGCGTGCCAAGGCCCCGACCACAGCGGCCAGCACCCGGCCGGCGCCAGGCGCCTGCGGCAGCACCAGCCGCGCCTCCTGCCAGTCGGGTGCGGCATCGGTCGCCACAGCCTCCGGCAGGACGACCGGCGCCAGACGGGCCATACGGCGGCGCCAGAAGGGCTCATCCCGCGCGGCGGCGCGGAGGGCGTCGTCCAGTTCGGTGGGCGCCGGACCTGCCGGCAGCCGGTCGCCCTTGGACAGGCCATGGGGCCGGGGCTGGCCGTCCATGCCCGCCAGGCCGGACAGGGCCAGCGCGCCACCATCGGCGGTGGCCACCAGCAGGTCGTCCGGGCGTGCCTCCAGAACCTCGCCCGGAACAGCCGCCGCCGTGCCTTCGGGCCGGGCGGCAGGGCTGGCGCCGCCCACCAGCATCGGGCCATCCGGCAATTGCAGCCGCGGGCGCAGCATCGGGTTCCAGTAAGGCCCGTGGTCCAGCGCCCGGACAAGCCGCGCCTGGTCCTGCGCCTCGCCTGAGAAATCCAAGACAGCGCCGCCAACAGGGCGGTCGATGCGCATGTGCCGCCGCAGCGGGGCATGAGGCTGGGGCTGGCCCTGGCCGTCGCCCCGCTCCAGCATGTCGATCAGCTCGGGCAGGCTCTGCAGCGCCGCTTCCCAGCATCGGGCGTTCAGGGTCAGGGCGGTGTCGTCGGGCGCCACCTCGACCTGGACGCGCAGCAGCACCGGACCCTCGTCGACGCCGCCGCCGATGCGGTGCCAGGTGATGGCATGGGCGGTCTCTCCGTCCAGCAGGGCCCAGACCGGGGCGTTCAGGCCGGCCCGGTCGGGCAGCGGGCCGTCGTGAAAGTTCACCGCGCCCCGCCGTGCCAGCGCCAGGACCTGCTCGGGGATCACCGCCAGGTTGGCCACGCTGAGCAGGTAGTCGCAGGCCACGACCGGCCCCACCGGCAGACCCTGGGCGCGCGCCGCCTCGGCCAGTCCAGCGTCCTCGACCGTGAAGGACCGCAGCACATGACCGCGACCCGTCAGGATCCGCGCCGCCTCCAGCGCAAGAGAGGCATTGCCGATCAGAGCGAATTCAAGCTGGTTCACGGGGGTTCTCCGGTCGATAGATCTGTCGGGGACGGTTGGGTGACAGCGCATGGCGCAGCAGGGCGCGCGTCTGCCCCCGCGGGAAGGTGGGATCGGGGCGGCCCAAGGCGCGCAGCCGCCGGACCGCCAGGCCCGCCACATGCGCCGTAACCGCCAGAAGGGCATAGGCGCGGCCGTGGTTCCGGCGATAGTAATGTTCGCGCGAGGCGAACCAGTAGTCGGGTGGCAGCGACCAGTCCTTCATGCCCGTGCTGACCGAGCCGATATGCACGATCCGGGCATCAGGCAGGTAATGCGTGGGCCAGCCCGCCCGCGCCGCGCGCAGGCACAGGTCCGTCTCTTCGAAATACAGGAAGAACGCCTCGTCGAAGCCGCCGATCTGCGTCAGGACCTCGGCCCGCAGCATCAGCGCGGCCCCCGCGACCCAACCCACCGGCGCCGCGCTGTCCGGCATCGGCAGGGTCACCACATGCCGCGACAGCAGGCGGGTGATGGGTCCGGTCCGGGCTGCATCCTCCAGTTCGCTGGCGAGGCCGGGGAACTGGAAATGCGTGCAGTGGTGGCCGCCATCCTCGCCCACTACGCGGCAGCCCAGAAGCCCGATGCCGGGATTGGCCTGCATGTGATCGCGCATCCGCCGCACGGTGTCGGGCTCCAGGAAGGCGTCGGAATTGACGATCAGCACGAAATCGGCCGGCTTTGCCAGCGGGACGCGCAACGCGGCGTTATTGCCAGCGCCGAACCCGCCGTTGTGGCCCGATTGCAGCACCCGCAGCCGGCCGCCCGCCGTCCATCCATGCGCCTCGGCCGCCTCGCGCATGATCTCGAAGCTGCCATCGGCCGAGTCGTTGTCGACCAGCGAGATGACGCCCTCAATCCCTTCCATCGCCGCCACCGCAGCCTCGGCCGAACGCAGCGACATCTGTGCGCTGCGCCAGTTGAGGATGATCACATGCACCGAATCCCCGCTCATTGTGCGGCCCGCTGCACATTGGCCTGCTGCGCACGATCCGCGGCGGCCAGTTCCTGGCGCATCCGATCCGCCAGAACCCGCACGCAGGGTTCCAGCACCATCGAATCGTGGTCCCCCGGCACCTCGACCACGGTCAGGTCGGGCATCCAGGGCGTCCAGAGGTTGTCCTCGAAAACATATTCGCGGGCCGAGCTGACATGCCTCCCGTTCGACACCTTGAACCGCCGGTCCAGCCGCGGTCGATAGAGCGTCGCGGGCCCCTCCCACAGACGCATCTCGTAGCGCGGCAGGGCACTCAGGAAGGCGGCGTGGATGGCGGCGTTGTGAAAGCCGGTCGCCTCGGCCTGCGGTGCCGCCAGGCGGCGGGCGCGTTCATAGGCCAGCCGTTCCCGCAGCCAGCGGGTCGCAAAGCCCGGACCCTCTTCCCTGATCTCGGCCAGGCGGATCATCAGCCGGTCGCGCCGGCTGAGCGTCGGCCGCATCGGGATCGGCGTGTCCAGCATGACCAGCCGCGCGATGCTGTCGCCGCCCTCTTCCAGCTGCCGGGCGATCTCCAGCGCGGTCAGTCCGCCGCCCGAAAAGCCTGCGACCATGTAGGGCCCGGTGGGCTGGATCTGGCGGATTTCCTCGATGCAGCTCGCGGCGGCCTCGGCCAGGGTCTCGTGCGGCACAGCCTCTCCGAACAGGCCGCGGGCCTGCAGGCCCCAGACCGGCCGGTCAGGCGACAGGCGCTGCGCCAGGGCGCGCAGGTTCAGCACGTTGCCGAACATGCCCGCCACGATGAAGAGGGGCGTGCCGCCCCCGGCGGCGCCCTGGCTCATCGGGACCAGGTGCGTGAAGCCCTTGTCCGCGGCAGGCGCTGTGGCCGCCGCCGATGTCGTGGCTAGACCCTCGGGACGCGGCCCGATCCGCGTTTCAATCAGCGCGGCCAGCGCCGCCACATTGGGCGCCTCGAACAGGGTCGCCAGGGGCAGGTCCAGACCATAGGCCTTGCGGATCATCCCGAACAGCCGCACGGCGATCAGCGAGTGGCCGCCCAGGTCGAAGAACCCGTCCTCGACCCCCACCTGCTGCACGCCCAGAAGCTCGCGGAAGAAGCCGGCAAGGCTGCGTTCCAGGTCCGTGCGGGGCTCGACGAAGTCGCTGTCCAGCTCGGGGCGTTCGAAACTGGTGCTGGCGCCCGCCTCTCGCGCGCGGCTACTGCGGGTTTCCTGGGTGATCAGCTGGGGCAGGTCCAGGCTGGAAATCGCGATCTGGGGCAGCCCGGCCCGCAGCGCCAGGTCCAGCAGCCTGCCACCCTGATCGGGGGGAATCCCCTGGGACACCATCTGCGCCAGACGCTCCTGGCCGGGCCGCTGCACCGGCCGGGGCACGGGCGGACGCGCGGTCAGCTGGACCGCCGGGGCGGCGGTCAGCCGCCGCAGGGTCAGTCCCTCGACCTCGACCAGCACCACGCCCTGCGGATCGGTCAGCGTCACGTCAAAGCTGGCATAGCCGTCGGAATCATGGCTCAGCCGCACATGGCTGGCAACCCGGGGCGGCAGCGGCGCATGCATCGTCAGGGCCCGATAGGACAGGGGCACCCACAGCTGGGCGCGGTCATAGCCCCGGATCAGCGCCATGGCCCAACCCGTCGCGATGTCCATCAGCGCCGGATGCAGCAGGAACCCCTGGTCCAGATCGGAAAGGGCGCTATCGGGCAGGTGCAGTTCCGCCAAGCCTTCGCGACAGGCCGGATCGCGCGAAAGCCATGTCGCGCGCAGGACCCGCCAGCGCGGGCCAAAGGCCATCTGCACCTCTTGCGCGGATTCCAGGGCATGCCCGGTCGGCGCCTGATCGACGGGCAGGCTGTCGCGCAGCCGCTGCAGGTCCAGAACCGGCCGCGCCCGGTCGGCCGAAGCGATCCGCCCCTCGGCCACGGGGACGGGTCCCGCGCCGAAATCGGCCTCCAGCCGGAAGCCTGTATCATCTTCGCCCTGGGTCAGGGTCACGGTGAACTCACGCTCGGCCCCGTCCTCGACCGTCAGCGGGTCCATGAAGGTCAGGTCCCGCAGCGCCCAGGGTGCCCGGCGACCTGCGGCTTCCAGCGCCTCGGCGGCCAGTTCGATCGTCCCGGTCCCCGGCAACAGGGCCAGCCCGTCGCGGGTGCGATGTTCGGCGATGATCCAGTCCGACGACCGCAGCCGCCCCGTGAACCGCTCGACCCCCGGCTCGTGCAAGCGCGCAGCCAGCAGAGGCTGGCTGACCAGTTCCGGCGCGGGATCGTCGCGGCGGCCCGACAGGGCCTCGGCCGCCATGCCGATCTGGGCCCAGATGCCCCAGTTGACGGCGACGACCTGGCCAAAGGCGGGGATGCCCGCCCCGGCCACCGCGTTCAGGTATTCATTGGCCGCGACATAATCGACCTGCCCCGTGGCCGCGATCTCGGTCGAGGTGGAGGAGAACAGCACCGTCCGCTGAACGGGTCGATCCGCCAGGACCATCGCCAGGTTGCGGGTGCCGTGCACCTTGGGGGCCAGGACATCCTCGATCTCGGCACTGGACTTGGCCAGCATCGGGGCGTCGTCCACCGTGCCGGCGGCGTGGATCAGGTCCGTGATCGGTCCCAGTTCGCGGCGCACTTGGTCCAGCGCCTGCGCCAGCGCATCGGCGTCGGTCACATCGGCCGTGGCGAGCGAAACCTTTGCGCCACCCGCGCGCAGCGACCGCAGTGCCGCCATCTGGCGCGACTGGCGATGGTCGGGATCGGCGGCGATGCGGGCCTCCCACTCCGCCTCGGGGGGCAGGGGGCGGCGGGTGAGCAGGGCCACCGCCGCCCCCTGCCCGGTGATGTGGCGGGCCAGCGTCAGGGCGATGCCGCCCAGGCCGCCGGTGATCAGCACCGTCCGATCCGGCCCGAAGGCCGGCATGTCATCCGGCTGCGGAAGCGGCGCGGGCACCAGGTGCCGGGCCAGCCTGCGCCCATCGCGCCAGGCCGCGCGGGCGGGCGGCGCGGGGTCCATCAGGTCCTCGACCAGCCGGTCCGTCAGCGCGGCAGGATCACCCGCCGGCGGCAGATCGATGCTGCGTGCGGCCAGCCAGGGAAATTCCCGCATCCCGACGGCCAGCGGCCCCAGGATCATCGCCTTCTCGGGCGCCTGCACGCGCTCGGCGCCGACCCGCGCCGCGCCCGAGGTGACGGCCACCAGATCGACCTCCTGTCCGCCGCCTTCGTTGGCCAAGGCCCGGATCAGGTGCAGCACCGTGTTGAAGCCCTGCTCCAGGTGCCGATGGAAGGGGCTGAAGCCTGCGCGCGCACCCTCGCGCGCCGCGTCAGGCACCAGCCAGAAGCTGACGATGCGCTGCGGCAGCCGGTTCTGCGCCACCAGCGCCGCCACCAGCAGTTCGAAATCGGCCGCACCGTTTTCGGGCGCGACGATGAAGGCGTCCGGGGCGGTCTGGGCAAAGCAGTCCCCCGGCCGCAGCCAGATCACCTCGTGCCCCGCCTCGCGCAGACGCGCGCCCACCCGGTCGGCCAGCCCGCCGTCATCGGCCAGGATCAGAAAGCGCGACTGCGGGCCCTGCGGCCGCCCCTGGTGATCCAGCTCGACGTCGGGCGCAGAGAGCCGCCACGACGGGCGCCAAGCCCAGCCCATCGGGTCGGGCAGACGCAGCGGCGCGTCGTCATTGGCTGTCGCCGCGGCCGCGCCCGAAGCGGGTTCGATGAAATAGCGGCGGCTTTGGAACACGTAGCCCGGCAGCGGCACGCGGCGGCGGCCTTCGCCCCAGATCGGGGACCAGTCCAGCGGCACCCCGGCCGCCGACAGGCGGGCGAAGGCCATCAGGAAATAGGCGTCATCCTCGATCGCCTGCTCGGGGTGGCGCAGCGTGTTGACGACACGGTCGGGCGCGGCGCCATTGGCCTGCGCCAAGGCCGACATGGCCCGGCCCGGCCCGACCTCGACGAACAGCCGGGCGGGGTCCTCGCGCAGTGTAGCGATGCAGCCGCGGAAGTCGACATGATGGCGCAGGTGGTCCACCCAATAGCGCGGGTCGGTCGCCTGCGCGTCGGTCATCCAGGTGCCGGTCCGGTTCGACAGGATCGGGATTTGCGGCGGCGACAGGCGGATGCCGCGCAGGAAGGCCTCGAACTCGGGCAGGATCGGCTCCAGCATCCGGGAATGGGCCGCGATGTCGATGGCGATGCGCTGGCAGTCGATGCCGCGGGCGACCAGCTTGGCCTGCAGCGCGTCGATCAGATCCGTCGGACCCGAGGCGACCGACAGGCCCGGCGCGTTTTCGGCGGCCAGGTCCAGACCGGTCCCGGCCTCGGCCATCAGTTCCTCGGCAGGCAGGGGCACGCTGAGCATCCCGCCCGGCGCGATGCGGTCGAACAGCCGGCCGCGCAGTTCGACCAGCGCGATGCAGTCCTCGAAGCTCATGACCCCGGCAAGGCAGGCGGCGGTGTTCTCGCCCATCGAATGGCCCGCGACGGCCTGCGGCGCGGCGCCCCAGCTGATCCACAGCTGCGCCAGGGCATATTCGACGATCATGATCAGCGGCAGCTGGACCGAGGGACGGTTCAGCGCCTCGGTCGCGGCCTGTGCCTCGGCGGGTTCAGGCAACCAGACGGCGCGGGGGTCGCGCCCGGTCAGGCGTTCCAGCACGGCCAGCCCGCGCTCCATCCAGTCGCGGAACACCGGCTCGGTTTCATACAGCCCGCGGGCCATGTGGATTGACTGCGCACCGCCGCCGGGGAACAGGAAGGCCAGCTTCGGCGTGGCCGCGGGGCGTTCATGGTTGAAAACGCGGCGCGTGTCGCCCTTTTCCAGCAGGTCGGCAGCCTCGGTCGCCGTCGCGGCGACCAGCACGCGCCGCTTGTCAAAGAGCTTGCGCCCCTGCTGCAGGGTAAAGCCGACATCGGCAAGATCGGCGTCGGGATGATGCCGCAGCCAGGCGGCGAGCGCCGCCGAATTGGCATCCAGCGCCGCGCGGCTGCGCCCCGAGATGACCAGCGGCTGCACGGGCCAGTCCGAGGGCTCTGCGGCGGGGCGCGGCGGCGCCGCCTCGATGACCGCATGGGCATTGGTGCCGCCCACTCCCAAGGAGTTCACGGCGGCCCGTGCCGGCCGATCCGGATGGCTGGGCCAAGGGCTGCGACGGGCCACGACATGGAACGGCGTCCCTTCGAAATCGATCACCGGGTTCGGCGCCTCGAAGCCCAGGCTGGGCGGAATTTCCTTGTGGTGAAGCGACAGCGCGACCTTGATCAGGCCGGCGGTGCCGGCCGCCGTGTCGGTATGGCCGATATTCGTCTTGACCGAGCCGATGCCCGTGCGCCCCCCGCCCTGCCCCAGGGCAAAGGCCTCGGTCAGGGCGGCAACCTCGATCGGGTCGCCAAGCCGGGTGCCGGTGCCGTGGCATTCGACATAGTCGATGGTCGAGGCGTCCACACCGGCGATCAGATGCGCCTCGGCGATGGCTGCGGCCTGCCCTTCGACCGAAGGTGCCAGGTATCCCGCCTTGGCCGAACCATCGTTGTTGATGGCGCTGCCCCGGATCACCCCCCAGATATGGTCGCCATCTGCGATCGCGTCCTCCAGCCGGCGCAGCACCACCACGGCCGCCCCACTGCCGAAGACCGTGCCTTCGCTGCGATGGTCGAAGGCCCGGCAGTGCCCGTCGGGCGACAGGATCTCGTTGGGTTTGAAGACATAGCCGCGGCCATGCGGCAGCTCGATCGTGACGCCGCCGGCCAAGGCCGCGTCGCAGTCGCCGGCATTCAGCGCCTGGCAGGCCGCGTGGACCGCCACCAGCGAGGTCGAACAGGCGGTCTGCACCGACACGCTCGGCCCCCGGAGGTCGAAGATATGGCTGACGCGCGTGGCCAGGAAATCCTTGTCGTTGCCGGTATGGCGCAGCAGGAACATCCCGGTCTCCTCGACCAGGTCCCGGTTCGAGCAGATGTTGACCGAGAAATAGGTCCCCATCCCGCAGCCGGCCCAGATCCCGACCGCCCCCAGGCTGTCCGGCCGGTGCCCGGCATGTTCCAGCGCATGCCAGCAGGTTTCCAGGAACTTGCGGTGCTGCGGGTCCATGACCGCCGCATCCTTGGGGCTGAGGCCGAAGAACTCGGCATCGAAATGGTCAAAGCCGTCCAGCCGCGCCGCCACCGGAACATAGTCGGGGTGGTTGATGCGCGCTTCGGTTTCGCCGGCGGCGCGCAGTTCGTCAGGGGTCAGGCGGGTGATCGATTCGATCCCGTCGCGAAGGTTGGCCCAATATTGTTCCGGGTCCCTGGCCCCGGGCAGGTCCAACCCGAAACCGACGATGGCAATATCCCGAGTATTGGCTGGCGCAGCAGTCACGGCCGCCTCCCTTGAATGAACTTGGCAACCCCCGCGAGGCCGACAGGGCGTTGCACAATCTGGAACCTACAATTGAACGATTAGCAAAGCTGCATCGAGGATGCATGGGAATTTACGCTAAATCCTGTGGATTCCTACCGTCGATCGACGTATGTCTCGGACTGTAGCTGGGGGTCGTCTTGGGTAACAGTCTGACGCTGATCATGTTGGCTGCCTGGCCGGCCGTTGCAGCGGTGCTGTTCGCCAGGCTGAGCCCGCGCCGGGCGATCATCTGGACCCTGCTGGCCGGTTATCTGCTGCTGCCGCCTGTGGTGGGGATCGACCTGCCGCTGCTGCCGCCCGTGGACAAGAACTCGATCCCCGCCCTCTGCGCACTGGTCGGGGCGTTGGTGATGCGCGACCGGCTGGACCTGGCCTGGCGCCGCCCCGAAGGCTGGGTGATGGCGCTTGCGGTTGTCGCGATCCTCACCCCCGCCGTCACCATGGCCACCAATCCCGAGCCGCTGATCGAGGGCAATACCTATCGCCCCGGCCTGGGCTTGTTCGATGCCCTGAACGGCACGATCGGGACCGCGCTGATGCTGCTGCCGTTCTTTCTGGGATATCAGGTGATGGCCTCGACCGAGGGCGTGCGCAGCTGGATGCTGTCCCTGATGATCGCCGGATTGGCCTATTCCCTGCCGATGCTGCTGGAAGTCCGTCTCAGCCCGCAGCTGAACGTCTGGATCTACGGGTTCTTCGCCCATGACTTCAGCCAGTCGATCCGCTATGGCGGGTTCCGCCCGATGGTCTTTCTGGAACACGGGCTGTGGGTGGCGATCTTTGCGGTCATGGCGGTCCTGTCCGCGGCGGTGGCTCTGCGCGAGACCCCGCGCCCGGCGCGGATCCGCCAGATGGGCATCCTGTTCTACCTGCTGGTCGTGCTGGTCCTGTGCAAGAGCGCCGCATCGATCATCTATGCCATGCTGCTGGTCCCCATCATCCTGCTGACGCAGACCCGGCTGCAGGTCAGGCTGGCGGGGATCCTTGCGGTGGCCGTCTTGCTCTATCCGCTGGCCCAATGGACCGGCGTCTTCCCGACCGAGGCGGTCAAGGACCTGGCGGGCTCCATCGACCCCGAACGGGGCCGGTCACTGGAGTTCCGCTTCAACAACGAGGAAATCCTGCTGGAACGCGCCTCGCGAAAGCCCCTCGCGGGCTGGGGCGGGTGGGGCCGCAACCTGGAGGTGGACCCGATCTCGGGCCGCTTCACCAGCGTCAGTGACGGCTACTGGATCGTGATGATGACGCTTGGCGGCATCATGGGCTATGTCGCGACCTTCGGGCTGCTCTGCGGCTCGGTGATCCGGCTCTGGCTGGTCGCGCGGCACCGGCCGGTGGACCGCGGGACGGCGGGGCTGTCGCTGATCATGGCTGCAAGCCTGGTCGACCTGATCCCCAACGCGACCGTCACGCCGCTGACCTGGCTCAGTGTCGGCGCCTTGGCCGGGCTGGCGGCGCGTGGCCTGTCAAGCCCTACGGATCAACCCCAGGCCGAACCCGCCGCCCTGCGACATCCTCCGATGAGGACCGTCATCGGATGAGCGCGCCCCTGATCCCCCGGCACGGGTCTTACCGGCCCGAGATCGACGGCATGCGCGCCATCGCGGTTGCCGGTGTCGTGCTCTATCATTTCGACCTGCCTGCCCTGCCCGGCGGCTTCACGGGCGTGGATGTCTTCTTCGTCTTGTCAGGCTATCTGATCGGCTCGATCCTGTGGCGGGAATACATGGCCACCGGGCGCGTGGCCCTCGGGCAGTTCTACCTGCGCCGCTTCCGCCGGCTTGCTCCCGCCTGGACAGCGATGGCAATCGCCGTCTTCGCCGCAGGCTGGATGATCCTGCTGCCCTACGACTTTCGCGAATTCGGCAAGTCGCTGATCGCCTCGACCCTGTTCCTGGCCAATGTCCATTTCTGGCGCGGCTCCGGCTATTTCGACAGCATGGCCGAGGAAAAGCCGCTGCTGCACATGTGGTCGCTGTCACTGGAGGAGCAGTTCTACGTCGTCCTGCCCCTGCTGCTTCTGCTCTGCGCCCGGCGCCCGCGACTGGCCTTCTGGCTGCTGCTGGGGGGCACCGTCCTGTCCTTGGCGATGTGCCTGCGGCTGACCGAAAGCGACCAGACCGCTGCCTTCTTCCTGTTCCCCTTCCGCGCGTGGGAGTTGCTGGCCGGCGTCCTGCTGGCGATCTGGTCGCATGACCGGGCAGGGCCGCGGCGCGGATGGGCGGGTTCGGCATCGGGACTGGCCCTGATCGTGGCGGGGATGGTGCTGATCGATCCGGCCTCCGGCTTTCCGGGGCCCTGGGCACTGATGCCGGTCATCGGCACGCTGCTGCTGATCTGGCACGGACAGGCCGCCAACCCGGTCAATCGCTTGCTGGCCTCTGGCCCGGTGCGGGGCATCGGCCTGATCTCCTATTCGCTCTACCTCTGGCATTGGCCGATCCGCAGCCTCGCGGGTTTTGCCCTGGGCCCCGATCGCGGGGCGCTGGTGAACGCGGGCCTGATCCTGCTGTCGGTCCTCCTGGCCTATCTCAGCTGGCGCCTGATCGAGCAGCCGGCGCGCGATCCGGGCCGCCTGCCGGGCCGTCCCCTGGTGGGGGGGGTTGCGGTCAGCACGCTGCTGCTGCTGGGCCTGGGAACCTGGCCCTTCCTGCGCGACGGCCTGCCCGGCCGCTGGCCGTCGCAGGTCCTGATCCATGCCGAGGCGGCGCAGGACTTCATCCAGGACTGGTCCCGCTGCGACACCCCAAGCGACGGGCCCTTCGCGGGGATCGAGATCTGCCCGATCGGTTCCGAAGGTCAACCGCGTGTTCTGGTCTGGGGCGATTCCCACATGCGCGCCTTCAAGGAGGGACTGGACTTGGCCGCGCATGAGGCCGGGACACCGGCACTGCTGATCTGGCGCGCGGGCTGCCCGCCGCTGTTCGGCATCGAGAAACGTGAGAGCGCCGCCACCCGCGCGCAGGATGCCGAATGCAGCCGCGCCAACCGTCAGATCGAGGCGGCCCTGCGCGCCGCGCCTTTTGACCGCGTCCTGCTGGTGGGACGCTGGAGCTATTATGCCGAAGGTGGCGGCGTGGGTGCCGATGCCCGCAACCTCATTGAGGTGACCCCCGCCTGGCCTGTTGCCGTCCAGCAGACGCTGGATGTGCTTGTCGAGATGGGAAGCCGGGTCCATGCCCTGCGCCAGGTCCCCGAAGTGCCGGATTACGGCGCGCTGCCCGTGGCCCGCGCGCTGGCGCGTGGCGAGACGGTGCCGGAGGCGCGGATGCAGGTGCCGATGGACCGCGCCCTGCAGCGCGAGGCACGGGGCCTGGCACCTTTCGCCGCAGCAGCTCGAAAAGACAGGGTGGTGCTGATTGACCCCTGGCCCCTGACTTGCCACGATGGTTTTTGCACCGTCATGCAGGAAGGACGCACGGTCTATTTCGACAACAACCACATCACCAACGAGGGAGCCATGCGCCTGCGCCAGGTCTTTGCTCCTGTTTTCGCACAAGAGGGCGCCGAGGGCACGTGAACAACTTTCCGGACAAGACCTGGGATGTCATCATCGTCGGCGCCGGCCTGGGCGGCGGCGTCTGCGGGCGCGTCCTTGCCGAAGCGGGCTTGTCCGTCCTGTTCGTGGAAAAGGGTCCCGCGACCCCGCGTATGGCCCAGAACAACCAGGACTGCGGCCACACCGATCCCTTCGCCCGGCAGATGTTCGGCTGCTGGCCCCAGCCCGTCGAGGCGAAGGTGGACGGGGCAACAGCGGTGGGCTGGGGTGCGCAGGGCGTGGGGCTGGGCGGAACCTCGGCCTTCTATGCGGCGGCACTGGAGCAGCCGGAGCGTCACGATTTCGAACCTGTGGCCGACATGCCTCATCCCACCGGCGGCTGGCCGGTCGGATATGACGAATTCGCGCCCTGGTACGACCGCGCCCGGCAGATCATGGCCGTCAACGGCACCCAAGACCCGTTGAGCGGCCAGATGGCGCCCTTGTCGCCCCCTTTGCCGCTCGCCCCACGGGACGAGGCGCTCGGGCAGGCCTTGGCGGAGGCGGGGCTGCACCCTTACCGCGCGCATCTGGGCATCCGGCAGTTGGAGGGCTGCATGGAATGCATTGGACGCAAATGTCCCCGCGACTGCAAGATGGACGGCCGCTCGGCCGGTGTTCTGCCGGCGCTTGCGACGGGCCATGCAACCGTGCTGGAAGGTGCCGAGGTCGTCGCGCTGGAGGGGCATGGGGACCGCGTGACCGGCCTCAGCATCGACTGGCAGGGCGAACGGCATAAGCTGCATGCGCGCGCCTATGTTCTGGCGGCGGGCAGCCTGTCGTCGCCCCGGCTGCTTCTGGCATCGGTCAGCGAGGCCTGGCCGCAGGGTTGCGCCAATTCCAGCGGGCTGGTGGGACGCGGGCTGATGTTCCACATCAACGAACGCATCGCCATCTGGCCGCCGCGCAACGCCCCGCGCAGCACGCCCGGGCCCCTGAAGGCCTTTTCGATGCGCGATCTCTATCGTCACGAACGGGACAGGATGGGGCTCTTCCAGTCGCTTGGCCTGCCTGCGGATTACGGCAACATCCTCTACGTCCTGCGACAGCGCTATGAGGCCTCGCCGCTGCGCAGGATCGGCATCGGCCGGGAATTCCTGCGCATTCCCGCCCTGGTGGCCGCCCGGCTGCTGGGCGAGGCACGGGTCTTTGCCGGCATCCTCGAGGACTTGCCGGACGACGACAATCGCGTCCGGCACGACCCGGCGCGGCCCGACACGATCATCTATGATTACACGATGTCCGCCGACCTGCTGGAGCGCCGCAGGCGCTTTCGGCGGCTGCTGAAGCAGCGCCTGTCGGGGGTCCGCTCGCTGTGGCTGAACCACAGTCCTGAACTGAACGTCGCCCATCCCTGCGGCACCCTGCGGTTCTCGGTGGATCCGGCGCGCGGGGTGCTGGACCGGGATTGCAAGGCCCACGACCTCGACAACCTCTATGTCGCCGATGCCAGCTTCATGCCCAGTTCGACGGGCGTCAATCCGGGTTTGACGATCGTGGCCAATGCCCTGCGCGTGGGCGATGTCCTGAGCCGCAGATTGCGCGGGCCTGCATGACCGAACCGCCGCGAAAGAAGGTCGCCGTGATCACCGGCGCCAGCGAGGGGCTGGGGCGGGCCTTGGCACGGCAGATGACCTCACGGGGCGTCCATGTGGTGGGCATCGCCCGGCGCGCCGAGGCCTTGGCCGCCACCACTGAACTCTGCGCGCAGGGCCTGTTCACGGCATGGCCCGGCGACGTGGCGGACCCGGCCCTGATGCGCGAGATCGCCGCCCGCACCGAAGAGGATCTGGGCCCCGTCTCGATCCTGGTGAACAATGCGGTCATCTACGAACGCGCCGATTTCCTGAATTCTCTGGCCGAACATGCCTGCGCGCATCTGCAGATCAACTGCTGCGGCCAGATCAACATGACCGCGGCCGTCCTGCCCTTCATGGTGGCGCGGGGCCGCGGCCGGATCGTCAACATCACCAGCTTTGCGGGAGAGACCCCCCTGCCCGGCAGCCTGGGCTATTCCGTGTCCAAGGCGGCCACCCGCGCCTTCACGCGCGCACTGGTGGCCGAAGTCGCCCTGCGCATGCCCGATATCGTGGTGTCCGAATGGATCCCCGGGATAATGCATACCCGCAGCGGCTATCGTGACGGGATCTGCGCCGATCACGCTGCGGCCTGGGGGGCGGAACTGGCGCTGGATGACCGACCCGAGCTGCATGGAACCACCTTCCTGCGCGACCGCGAATTGCTGCCCCACCGTTCGCTTCGCGACCGCTTGAAGGATGCCCTGCTGCTGAAGCCTGCCCCCCGCCCGCGGATGCTGGCGCAGAACACCCCGGTCTTAGGACAAGATACATGCTCGTGAAATCACGTTTCCTGCGCGCGCTGGCCGCCATCACCCTTCTGTTCCAGGCGCCCCCTGCATTTGCCCAGGCCCTGTCCGAACGCGACGGCGCAAGGGTCTATGTCTTTGGCAACAGCCTGATCCATCACCTGACGGACACCGACCAGACGACCGTTCCCTTTTGGCTGGCGGCAATGGCGCGACAGGATGGGCGCCAGCTTGCCCTCGACGGTCGTTGGGGGTTTCCGCGCAGTTTCGCGACCGAGCTGCCGCCGATCCCGAACTGGTCCTTCAGGACGGTTCAGCCCGCATGGAACCCCGAGCAGCCCTTCAGCAGCGCGAAATTCGACACCGTCATCCTGAACCCGGAGAATTTCATCCAGTATGACCGCGCCGATCGCCCCTATCTGGGCGACAACCCCGACCGGGCGACGCCGCTTGGCGCCACGCTGACGGTCCTGGACTGGGTCGGCCAGAACACCGAAGGTGCGCGGTTCATGATCTACGAGGGTTGGGCCGACCTCAATCCCTTTACCGACAGCTTTCCCCCTTCGGATCGCCAGCTGCAGCGTTACTATCGGCACGCTCAGGCCGGTTACGCGGCCTGGTACGACGATTACGTGGCGCGACTGAAGGCGTTGCGGCGCGAGACGCAGATCGAGTTCATCCCGGCCGGGCGGGTGATGGCCCGCCTGCTGTCGGAAAAGCCGCTGTCGGACATCCCGCCCGAGGCGCTTTATTCCGACACCTCGCCCCATGGGACCGAGACGATCTATCTTCTGGCGGCGATGATCACCTATGTCTCGCTCTACGGGGCGCGTCCTCCGGCGGGGCTGGAGATGCCCGACACGATCGACCCGCGCTTCGCGGCCGCCTATGAACAGACAGCCGACCGGATCTGGGACATCATGCAGGCCGAGGCGCAGTGATGATCACCCGTGCCAGGATCGGCCTGCTGATGACGGGCGAAGGGCTGGTCCACCGGGCCTTTCGGGGATCAGCGCTGACCATGCTCAGCTTTGGCGGCATCCAGGCCATCCGGCTGGTGTCGAACCTGATCCTCACGCGCCTGCTGTTCCCAGAGGTCTTTGGCCTGATGACGCTGATCATGGTGATCATCCAGGGTCTGAACAACTTTTCGGATGTCGGCATCACGCCGGCCATCCTGCAAAGCAAGCGTGGCGACGACCGCACCTTCCTCGACACGGCCTTCACCATGCAGGCTATTCGCGGGGTCTTCCTGTGGCTGGGCTGCTGCGTGCTGGCCTATCCCGCCGCGCTTTTCTACGACGTCCCCGAGATGATGTGGTTTCTGCCGGTCGCCGGCGTCACCGCGCTGATCTTCGGCCTGCTGCCCACCAAGGTCGAGACCGCGAACCGCCACATGCGCATGGGCCGGCTGACCCTGGTCGAACTTGCGACCGCGGCCATCACGACGACGCTGACCATCGGTCTGGCCGCCCTCCTGGGCTCGGCCTGGGCGCTGGTCATCGGTCTGATCCTCGGCGCGCTGGTCAAGGTGGCGATGGTGCATCGGCTGATGCCGGGTCCGGCCAACAGCTTCCGGTGGGACCGCGACTGCGCGGCTGAACTGATCCGGTTCGGCAAGTGGATCATGCCCTCGACCGTGGTGGGTTTCGTCATCTCGCAGGGCGACAAGGCCGTGCTGGCGCGCCTGCTGACCCTGACGCAGCTGGGCATCTACAATATCGCGTTCTTCCTGGCCAGCTTTCCGCTGATGCTGGGGACGACTGTGATCTCGCGGATGATGATCCCGATCTATCGCTCGGCCGCCGAGGATCCCAGTCCGGCCCAGCTCCACCGGGTCCGCATCGTGCGCATCGCGCTGACCGGCATGTTCATGATGCTTCTGACCGCGCTTGCCATCTTTGGCCATGACCTGGTGACTCTGCTTTACGACGACCGCTACCGCGAGGCCGGCGCCCTGGTCACATTGATCGCGCTGGCCAGCATCCCCTCGCTGATCGGTCTCAGCTACGACCAAGCCGCCCTGGCCCGCGGGGATTCACGCGGCTTCTTCTGGGTCACCCTGGTCCGGGCAATCCTGTTCCTCACGCTGTTCACGGTGGGCGCGGTGCAGGCTGGCATCCCCGGCGCGCTGGCCGGCCAGGCGCTGGCGGCGGTGCTGTCCTATCCGATGCTGGTGCGCCTCGCGCGTCGGCATGGGGTATGGGACGCTTGGCACGATCTGGGCTACGGGCTTCTGGGGCTGGCGCTGGCCGCGGTGCTGCTGGGCTGAAGCAAGCCTATCGATACGCCGCCGACCTGGCGTATCGATAGCCTATCCCTGCCGAGAGCGTTGCGCGATCGCGCGAACTGCATGGGCCGGCAGGATCAGCGCGCCCTTGACATAGCGCATTCCCAAGCGCTTGGGGCTGAGCGCGGCCCGCCACAGCCATTCCAACTTGGCAGCACGCATCACCCGCGGGGCGCGCTTCTGACGCCCGACGATGAAGTCGATGCCGGCGCCGACCGAGGCAAAGCCCATCCCGTGGCAGTGGCGGCTGGCCCGCGCCGCAAAGATCTCTTGTCGCGGCGCCCCGAGTGCCAGCAGACACAGCGCGACGCCGCTGCCCGCCAGCCGCCGTATCAGGACGTCCGCCTCGGGGCCTTCGGGATCGAAGGGGAACCCCGGCGCCGCCACCAGCGCGACCCGAAGGCCGGGATGCTCTGCGGTCAGGCGACGACTGGCCTCTTCGCAGCCCTCCTGATTTCCGCCGATGATCGCGATGGGCTTGTCCAGCCGTGCGGCCAGTGCACAGAGCGGCTGAACCAGGTCCGATCCCGGCACAAGCGAAAACTGGTGCCCGGCCAGCCGCGCAAGCCAGACGACGGGATTTCCATCCGCAACCACCAGGTCATGCGCCGCATAGGCCGCCCGGAACGCCTTGTCGAACTGCAGCTTTTCAAGGTGATCGACGTTCATCGTGGCCAGCGCAAAGCCTTGGCCCAGCCTCAGCCGGTCCTCGATGATCGCCATCAGGCTGGCCTGGTCCCGGACGTTCAGCGAGACGCGCCCCTTGCCCACGGTGAACTGCATTGCGTCTGTCCCTCATATCGCCCGCTTCAGGGCGTCGCGCGTAATGGTCTGCAACGGGCGCCCGCACCCAAGGTCACGGCAGATCAGCCCAGGATCAGGCATCCGCCGTGGGATTTCATGTCGCACCTTCATCGCCCGGATCTTCTGCTGCTGCAACCGGAACAAGCTGGCGAAGATGGGCCGCCAACGCCTCCACATTGCCCGGCGCGAGGATCGAGAGATGATCGCCAGGCAGGTTGTGCAATGACCATCCGGCAGCGGCGATCCCCGCCCAGCCCAGCCCTTGCTGCAGGCTCTCTTTCGTGTCCCAGAAACTGCTGTCGGCGCGAAAGATCGTGATCGGTCGGTCATAGGCTTGCGGTTCATAGGATGACACCGCCCGGACATTTGCCTGGATCAACTTCGCCATATCATCGATGCCCGCAGGCAGCAGGTCGTTCCTGCGTTGAGGCCGCCCGCCAAAGCGATGCTGCAGGACCGCCCGCAGATGGCCCAGACCGCGCCGACGGAACTGGCGCAGATGAGCGCGCAGCCTGGCCGCTCCGCGGACCGTCGGGCGACCGGCCGGACCCGCGGCGTCCAGGATTGCCAGCACCGGGACCTCGCGTCCCGCGCGGCGGAGCAGCTGGGCCAGCTCCAGGGCGAAATAGGAGGCCATCGACACCGCGATCAGGCAGACCGGCTGGCGGGGAAAGTGCCGCTGCAATTCTTCGAAGTAGATCTGTGCGGTGGCGCTGACATCGATCGCCTGCCTTGCGTCCGGCACGCCGATGGTCAGTCCCCAAAGCGGAAAATCCGGCCCAAGCGCAGCCGAAAGCGGGCGGAACAGCGCCTGGTTCCGGCCCAGCACATGCACGGCAATGATCGGGACATGGGTGCCGGCCGGTTGGGTCTTGATCAGGTAGCGGGGTCGATTGTCGCCCGACCGCGCCAGCCTGGCCAGGCCTTCCGGCGTCGGCTCCTGCATCACGTCGGTGCTGTGCATGGACAGGCCAAGATGGGACCGGACCAAGCTGATCAGGCGCAGCGCAAGAAGCGAATCGCCGCCCAGATCATAGAAGTCGTCGGTCGTATGGACCTGCGGCAGGTCCAGAACCTCGGCCATGCAACGGGCAATTCCGTGCGCCTGAGGGTCCTGACTCTCCAGCCGAGGCGCAGGGGCACGCGCGGCCGGGCGGGGCAGACGCGCCACCGCCACCTTGCCATTGACCGTCAGCGGCAGGTCCGGCACCTGGATCAGCCGCGGCACCATGTAACCCGGCAGCTGTCCCACAAGCCGGCGGGCAATGGCTTCGGGCGTGGCGCCGGGGCGAAGGATGACCCAGGCCAGCAGCCTTGCAGGAGGGCCTTTGTCCAGATCCACATAAGCCTGCGCGACACCCTGCTGGGCCGCCAGCACGCCTTCGACATGGCCGAGGTCGATGCGATGCCCCCGCAGCTTGATCTGGCGGTCCGCCCGTCCCAGGAACATTAGCTCGCCCTCAGGCGACCAGCGCGCAAGGTCTCCGCTGCGATAGAGCCGGTCGCCCAAGTGCCAAGGATCGGGGGTGAACATCGCCGCGGTTGTCTGGGGGTCGTTCAGATAACCGCCAGTGACAGCAGCGCCTCCGATCCACAACTCGCCCTCTCCGCCCGGCGGGGTCAGCGTGCCGTCACTGGCGCGCAGCAGCGCCCGCGCGTGGCCCAAGGGGCGCCCGATCGGCAGCTCGGCCTCGGCGGGCAGCGACGTGGCCTTCCACAGCGTGCAGGTGATGGTCGCCTCGGTCGGGCCGTAGGCGTTGAACAGCGGCACCTGAGCCGCAATCCTTCGCCACTTGCGATAGGCCACGGGCGAGACGCGTTCGCTGCCGGTCACGACCAGCCGCACCGCAGGAGGCAGGGCCTGATCCTGTTCGGAAAGCGTCGTCACCATCTGTTGCCAATAGCTGGCCGGCAGGTTCAGGAGCGTTACGCCCAGACTGTCCGCCATGGCCAGCAGGTCCTGAACCGGCCTGGCCGGCCCCGGCTCGCGGAGCACGACGGTCGCGCCTGAGAGAAGCGTGGGCCAAACCTCTTCCAGCATCACGTCGAATCCGGGGGCGGCGAATTGCAGCACCCGGTCGCGCTTTGTCAGGCCGCAGGCCGCGATCATCGCATCCGCATGCGCGGAAAGCGCGCCCTGAAGGCCCATCACCGCCTTTGGCACGCCAGTGGAGCCCGAGGTGAAGGTAACATAGGCAAGGTCGTCAGGCGGGATGGCAGGCCGTGGTGGTGGGCTGTCTTCGGCGGCAGCGTCCGCCGCGATGATCGATGTCCCGGTCTCGGCCAAGGACGTTTCCGGCTCAGCGACAAGGGCACGCGCCCACACCTGCCGCACCAACTTGCAAAGATAATCCTGAGGCTGATCCAGATCCAGAAGTGTGAAGGCCGCCCCCAGCTTCAGGACCGCCAGCATCGCGGCAATCTGCTCGGCCGAGCGCGGAAGGGCGATACCCACGATGCTGCCCGGATCAACGCCCTCCGCCGACAACCGCCAGGCGATGCCGTTGGCCATCCTGTCCAGCTGCAGATAGGTCAGGCTGCGTCCCGTCGCTGCCTCCGCGATCGCCAGGTGATCGCCCTTGGCGGCGGCGATCGTCTCGAAGCGGGTCGCCAGATCGCAGGGCCCTGGGTCCGCCCCAACTGCAGGGCGACCAAGATCCAGGACCTGCGCCTCGTCTTCGGGCGACAGCATGGGCAACGCGGCAAGCGCCGTATCCGGCCGCGCCCGCGCGATTTCCTGCAGCAGGCGCTGCAGATGGCAAAGGACCTGTCGCGCCGTCCGGTCAGACAGACGGCCGGCGTCATATTCCAGCGACAGGCCCATTCCGTCGGCACCGTCATGGACAGAAAGCGACATCAGGGACCGGCCCTGCTCGATCAGGCGCACGCCGGTCCAGGCGCATCCGCGCCGGTGCAGACGCGCCTGCAGGCTGTCCTGCTGATACATGACGACCGTGTCGTAGAGAGCCTCTGCCCCGGTGCGGCCAGCCCACCGGCGGATCTGCGTCTGGCTGGCGTGAGCGTGAGGCCTCAGCCGCAGCGTCATCTCGCGTAGCTGTCGAAGAAGGCTGCCGAGGTCGGGCTGGTTGTCGAGCCGGACCTGAAACGGCACCGTCGAGATGAAGCATCCCGTCGCCCGGTCGGGGCCCGACTTGGGACGGCCCGCCTCCACCACCCCGAAAGCCGCGCCGCGTCGTCCGGTCCAGCGGGCCAGGACCATGGCCCAGGCTGCCTGCATGGCGTTCAGGGGCGTGACGTCGATCCGACTGCAGGCGTCCCGCAACCTCTCTGTTGCCTCCTCGGGAAGAGCGGCGGTCAGATTGCGCATGGCCCCCTGCTGTCCTTGCATCGCCCGGGGAAAGGGGGCGGCGATCGTCGTGTCGGACAGCATGTCCGCGAAGGCCGCTTGTGCTGCTGCAAGGTCAAGTTCCCGCGCCGCCAGCAGGTCGGAAAACTGCGGAGGCAGGGCGGCGGGCGGCGGCCTGCCCGTCAGCATGCCCCAGAGCTCGTCCAGGAGGATCTCGATGCTGGTCCCGTCGATCAGAGCGTGGTGGATGGTCCACAGCATCCGGGCGCGCCCGCCACCGAGGTCAAAAAGGACCACCCGCCAGCCAAGGCCCATGGTGGGATCGATACCATCGCGGCGATCACGGCGCAGATAGGTCTCGACCGCATCGTCCTGATCTTTTGGCGTCCTTTCCGCAAGGTCGATCCGGCTGAGGGGAACGCCGGCTTCGTCATGGACGCACAACCTGGGCTGTCCGGTATCGCCCAGACACAAAACGGTCCGCAGGATCTGGTGGCGCCGGGCCACCCCATGCCACGCCGCCTCAAGCCGCCCAAGCTCCAGCACATCGGCCGGCGCATCCACCAGGATCTGCTCGACATGGGCTTGGCGGTCGTCCTCTCCGTGAAGGGCCGACATGAAGGCCGCCTGCGCATCCGTGGCAGGACCAAGGTCAGTGAACCGACCGAAGTCAAGCGTGCCGCCGCTGCCTCCATCCCGCATGATGCTGGTCCGTCCTGTCATCGAGAATTGCCCATTCTAATTGTTATCATCAATTGGTCTGGACATAGGAAGAGCCACTGCCGCGGCATCTTCCTATGATTTTATCCGGCAGGCAAATTTGCCGCGACATGTGGCTCTTGGCCGTCACCTGGGCGGTCGCAGTCGAGGGTGCGGTTGGCCTCCCCTCCCTCATGTGCTGCCATAGGACAGGAACAGGCGGGCCAGCCGCGCCGCCTGCGGGGCAATGTCATGCCGCTCCAGCGCCCGGGCCCTTGCGGCTTTGCCCATGGCAGCAAGTTCGGGGGCCGGCGTGGCGGCTGCCCGCTCCAGTGCCTGCGCCAGATCCTCCACGCTTCCCGCCGGGATGAGCCAGCCGGTTTCCCGGTCCAGCATCAGTTCGGGAATGCCCGCGATATAGGTGGCAATGCTGGGCCTGGCGCTGGCCATGGCTTCCATCAAGGCAACCGGCAGGCCTTCGGCGAAACTGGGCAGGACCATGATATGGGCGTCGGCCAGCGCTTGGCGCACCCCGGCCTCGTCCAGCCACCCCGGGAGGCTGATGTGCGATGCGAGCCCCAGCCTGGACACGGCCGCGCGGAGTTCGGGTGACAGGGGCCCATCGCCAACCAGCGTCAGGTGGACGGGTGCGGTGCACCGGGCCAGCGCCTCGATCAGCACCATTTGCCCCTTCTGTTCGGCAAAGCGGCCAACGGACACAAGGCGCAGCGGCTGGTCCGGGCCGGGGCCCGCAGGCATCGGGGCGGGCGCGGCGAACATGGCCGGGTCGATGCCACAATGCACCACATGCAGCTTGTCCCAGTGTCGAAAGGCGGTCCAGCGCGACAGTTGGCTGCGCCCGAAGGCGCTGACGGCGACGGCGAAGCGCGCCTCCGCGATCTTGTCCGCCAACAGCAGGCTGTGGGGCGCGTCGAATTCCTCGGGGCCGTGAAAGGTGATGCTGTAGCCCGGCCCGCCCAGCAGACCTGCATAGCGGGCGACATCGGCCGAATTGGTCCCAAAGTGGGCATGAACATGGGAGACCCCAAGTTGGCGGCATTTTTCCGCCAGGACCGCGCCTTCGGCCAGGTAGATCATCTGGCGCAGCGGCCCCCGTCCATGGCCGCTGCGGCGACCAGCACGCCAAGCGGTCAGCAAGGTCCCGGGGTGCCGGACAAGCGCGCGAAGAAGGGCGCCCGCCAGGCGCACAGGCCCTTGGTCCAGAATGTATTCCGTGCGCGCCTGCTCGTCCCGATCCTCCCGCGACCTGACCTCTTGCTCATCCCGGCGCATGGCAAAGCGCGTGACCGGCAGGCCGGCAGCCTCAAGCGCACGGATCTCGCGCCGGATGAATGTCTGGGACGGCCGGGGATAAGTATTGATGACATATGCCACCCGGAAGGGCGCACCTTGTTCGTGCAAAGACGGATCGACCATGCTGATAAATGACAGTTCTGTTCACGGATGCAATTCGATGAAACTCTTGCATAATGGATGTCGGGCTGTCGATGCCGTTTCCCAGTTTGCGAATCGGTGCTAAGATAGATTCTTATGAATGCAAAAAGGATAGATTAAGGTGTTGATTGGAATGATCGCGATTTCCGTCGTGGTCGGAATTCTGGCCATTTTCAGTCTGCTTCTGGCGGGCTATGGCCTCGTGTCAGCAATTATCCTGGGATATGTCGGCGGCGGCGCGGCCAGCATGCTAACGCTTGCCGGCCTCGTTGCGCTTCGGGACTGGCTGTGCTGCCGCCAAGATCAGGTCAGCAGCCGGTGCAGCGAGCCACAACACGGAAGGTCTGAACGATCGTTGCCACGTCCAGCGAAAGACTGACTTCCCGGGAATAGCGCTCATCGTACATGGCGCGTCCGGCGAAGGTGCAACCATTGCGCACCGAAACCTGCCAGAGGCCGGTAAGCCCGGGCCGGTGGACGGCGTAGTAGACGCCCGGATAAAGCACGCGTTGCTCGGGCATCATCGGCCGGGGACCGACCAGGCTCATGTGGCCCAGCAGCACGTTGAACAGCTGCGGCAGCTCGTCCAGAGAAGTCCTGCGAAGAAAGGCGCCGACCCGGGTCACGCGCGGATCGTGGCGCAGCTTCTGGTCGCGGTTCCATTCCTCGCGGGCGGCCTGGTCGCTGGCCAAGTGGGCCTGGAGCAGCTGATCGGCATCGGGCTTCATCGTCCTGAACTTGTAGAGGCGAAAAGCCTGCCATCCGCGCCCAAGACGATTTTGCGTGTAAATCGGGGAATTTCCGTCCACCATGATCGCCAGGGCAACCAGCACCATGAGGGGCAGAAGAAAGGGAAGCGCCAAGACGATCAGAAGAATATCAAGAGAGCGCTTGCCGCCGTTGTCGTAAATTCTAAGGGCACCAATAATCGCGCCATGATCATTCACTTGGTCAGGATGAATATCCTGACCCGCATTATATTGTACCATTTACTGAACTCCGAAGGCATCACAACGTCGGAAACATAAAATTTTAGGTATTTAGACTGAACGCTTTGGTATGGCCTGTATCCGTATGGATATATAGCCGCATCCAAGCGGCATGAACAACCTATCTAAAAAGCTGATTTAGCGCTAAAAATTCAACTCCGGGTGCATATGACGCATAGCGTCGCAACCTGAAGTTGCTCAGGATGTACCTAAGTTAAATTTTAAGCGTTCGTCCGACTGAGGGCGCGCGAATCAGCGGCCCCTGTCCCAGCTGTCGGATTTGCGACGCATCCGCACGGCCAAGGTGACGGTCGAATAAACCGCGAATCCCACCGGGTCCGCAAGCGCAAGGCGCAGGAGGTGCCGTACCGTCGGCCGGTCCTTGCCGGAATTGCGCAGCAGATGGGGGAAAATCCGCGCAAGCTGGACGTTTCCGGCATCTTGACGGCGGCGAACGCGCACCAACCGCCGAAATCCCTCGGTAATGGGCCACTGATAGGGCTGCTCTACCCTGACACGTTCCTCGGGCGCGAAATTGAGCCGGGCAAAACCATCATCGGCAATGATCGGGGGAAAGCGGTCCCACCGTGCCCGACCCTCGCGATTCACCGCGAAAAGGCCGGCGCCCGTCACGCCGTCAGCCACGAAGGGAAGCCGCTGCCAGAACCGGGCATAGGCCGCCGACAGCGCGCTTCGGGGCGGCGGGACGACCAGTCGCGCCCCGGCATAACGGGGACCCGCGCCCGCCAACGCCTGGAACAGCCCTGCGATGACACCTGCCCCCACCTCGATGTCGGCATCCAGATAGATGCGGATGTCATCGGGTGCCGCACCATCGCCCAGGTTCAGCGCCTCGATCTTGCTGCCAATGGGCGTCTCGATAACCGTCAGCCTCCAACCGACAGCCGCCAGACGGTCTGACATGTCCCGTGCGATCTGGGCCGTCGCATCGGTGCATCCGTTGGGCACGACAACGACCTCATGAACGACCCCCCCAGCCAGATCCTGCCTGCACAGCGCCAGAAGGCAGCGCCCGATATGCGCGGCCTCCTGATGGGCAGGGATGATCACGGTAACGTGGCGCGGATCCATCTAGGCGGCGCCGCCAACAAGGCGTTGCTGCAGGGTGCCAGCAACAGGGACCCGAGCAAGATCGTGCATGGCCTGTCTGCGCATCCGTCGAAGTCCCATGGCATTAACAAAATCTGGTCGTGGCTTTGGCCGTTCCCTCGTCAGTAGCATATCACCGGCCTTCGGTGGTAGGTTCTAAAAGCGCCGGATTTTAGCCGGCGGAATGCTCAAGGTCGGCAGGCGCCGCCTTCGAAATATCGGGAGGCGCATGTCATGGTCCGACAGGCCCTGAAGGCCATGCTGCCCGCCACCGTGGGGATCGGGGTGCACAGGATCGACCAGACCGTCCCGCCCCTGCTGCCCGGAGAGGCCGAAGGGGTTGCAAGGGCGGTTCCAGGCCGTATCCGGGAATTCGCGGCAGGTCGTGCGGCGGCGCGCCTCGCGATGAAGGATGCCGGTCTTCCCGCGGCTGCGGTTCCGGCAGGCCCGGACCGTGCACCTTCCTGGCCAGGCGGCATCTGCGGCAGCATCAGCCATGCAGGGGGCCTCGCGGCGGCCTTGGTCAGCCGCTGCACGGATTGGCCTTCGGTCGGGCTGGACCTGGAGGAGGCGCGGCCGATGGCTCCCGACCTGATCGACCTGGTCGTCGGGCGGGGTGATTGCCTGGGCGGCGACCTGCCTCCAACGCTCGCCGCCACGCTGCTATTCAGCGCCAAGGAGGCTGCCTTCAAGGCGCAATTCCCGGTCACGGGCCTCTGGCTCGACTATCGCGACGTGGCGCTGACGATCACGCCCGGCGCCTTTGCCCTCACGCTGTGCGACGTGGCTCTGTCGGGCAGCTGGCGGCTGGACGGCCAGATGATCGTGACGGTCATGTTGATGACGCCCGACCAGCACGGTGCGCTGCTGAGAGCCGGTTGCCCGAAATGATCAAGGTCCTCAGCGGGCCGGATCAGCCACCCAGCCCGCTGCGCCAGGGCAGGTCGGGCAGGCCCAGATCATGCACATCCGTACCGCCTGACCCCCGGTCCGCCGCCAGATCGGCGCGCCCATCAAAGCGCTGCCCCGCGGCAAGCCGGGCCGCCAGCCAGCGCGTCATCTGCGGCGCCGAAAGGCTGGTGCCGCTGAGGCGCCCCAGACCTCCGCCACGCATGCCAGGAACTGCCATGCCCGCAAGACTGGCGCTGCGCTCGGAGGGCGCGGTGACATCACCGGCGGCGCCATCAGCCAGCAGGCCCGACCAGTGTGCCACGTCCCCCGCCGGATGCGCCATCGTCGACCCCACCCGGATCTGCAGCCGCCCGGTGGCATAGCTGTTCACGGTTCCATTGCGGCGGATGATCGTTCCGGGCGGAACGGGGTCGGCCCCCTGCCACCGTCCCGAGACGTCGCGCGCAGCATATCCCGCCTCGACCAGACGCGACTGCCGGCCCCGCCCCCCCGTGCCCGGCAGCCGGTCATCCCGCGCGATCGCCAGCCGGCAGGGCGAGGCGCTGCCCTCCGACAGCGTCAGGGACCACAGTCCCGCAGGTGCCCAAGGCTCGCCCTGCGCCGTGGGAAGGGTCGGCGGCACGATCAGCGTTAGGCAATAGCCGGAGGCTTTGCTCCGGTATTGCAGCACGGCCCGCGCCACCTCGGGCCCCTGGGAATCCGCCAGCCTGACCATGCCGGGCCTCTTCAGCGGGATGGTCAGATCCTCTCCGCCCGGCGGGCGCAGGCTCAGGCGCGGGATCTTCCGGCCGGGGGGCGCCCAGATCTCGATTGCACTCGGCGTGGGGTCATCCGGCAGGATCTGCCACTGGATCCGTTGCCCGGCTTTCATCTGGCCATTCAGCCGGTCCTGGCAGGCATTGCCGGTGGGCAGCACGAAATGCACCGGCCCAAGATCGGGTGGAACCGCACCGGCGATGGCGTCCTGCAGACGGGCGATCATCCCGGATCCGTCCTGCGCCCCCCCGGTCACGCCGAGCGAGAGGTTGACCACCAGCGGGGGCCGAACCCGGCGTCCCGCGTGCTGCGACATCTCTCGGGCCAGCATCCGGGCGCGTGAAATCACGAAGATGACGGCAGCCTGGATGAACAGCGCGCCGAGGCTGCCCGAAGTGTCAGCCAAGGCAAAGCGTGGCAGGGATACGCCGATCACCGGATGCGCCCGGCCAGCGGGATCACCGGGTGCCTGCCCTGCCGCGATCGTCGCCACGGCTGCCCCGTGACTGCCCGCACGCGCCAGCGCCATGTCCCCGCCCGGGTCCAGCAACCCGCAGGCGCGATAGGGTGCATCCTCGTCACCCGGCCGGCGCAACGCGTCGATCATCGTTCCGCGCAACTCTTGGCCAAAGGGGATGTCGGGACGCCGATCCCGGGCCGGCGCATCCATCATCCAGACCGCCGCCACCCGGCCGTGGCCCGTGGCGGTGGTCAGCAGCGGGTGGGCAAAGGGAATGGCATGGTCGATCACGCCGATGATGGCTGCCTGATCGGGATCGGCGGGATGGGCCATGGGATCAAGGCAGGCGGCATCGGGGCCGGGCGGCGCATCCTCCGGCACCAGCGCGTGGTCCGGTGCCAGCGGGGGAAGCTGCGCCAGCACGTTGTCGAAGCGCCGCAGGCCTTGAAGCGCGATCCTGGGTCGAAGGCTGCTTTCCATCAGCGCCCGCAGGGCCGCGCGACGGCGCGCATGGCCGCGCTGCTGGTGCAGCGTCAAGGGCCCTTCGACCTCGCGCAGCAGATAGTCCGCCAGTGGCCAGCCTTCCTGTCCAAGCCGGGCGAAGGCGGGGGGCGGAACGGGTGTCCAGGTCAGCCCCACCGCTGGCCCCATTCGGTCTGCGCCGCCTGCCAGAGCGAGGCGAGCATCGGCGCCACCGCGACGGAACGGCACGGCAACGGAGCCAGGCAGGTGCCGGCCTCAAGCGCATCGACCAGCGCCGGAAGATGGAAATCGCGGCTGCGCCCCGGTGCATCGCCACCCCAGGACGACGCGTCCAGGGACAGCCCGGTCATCTGCCCTCCGGTGGCGCGGGACAGCAACCATCGTGCAAGGACGATGCCCAGGGCGGCGCCGGCCACGCTGTCGCAGGGATAGTGCAGGCCTGCCACGGTCCGGTTCACCGCGATGCGCGCGGCCATCCGCTCGGGCTGGCCCTGAAGCTGCGGCAGGCTGCGGTTCTCCAGCGCTGCCAGAAGACCGGCCAGGGCGAAGCCCTGCGCCGCATGGCCGCTTGGAAAGCTGGAATGTCCGGGACATGGCGTTACCGGCTGGATCAGGGGCGACAGCTGATGCGGCCGCGGCACGGCATGGATCAGCTTGATGCGCTGCACGATCGCCGTGGCCAGGTCCTGGATCACCTCCATCAGCAGCGCGACCGCTGGGGTCCAGCCCGCGTTGACCGGCAGGATCGTTTTGAAAAAATTGCCGACACTTTCGGCCTGGGCCTCGATCTCGGGCAGGCGCTCGGCGCGCAACTCGGCATAGCCGGCGACCAGCTGCAACTCGGCCTGCAGCTCCTGCTGCCCCGGCGGGCGCAAGACCAGAATGGGACCATCCGGGCAGGCCAGGGTCACCTCTGCTTCCGTGCCTGTCACGCTCAGCCCCTCGGCCAGTTCTGAAAGCAGCGCCGCCACCGCAAAATGCGGCTCGATCCGGCGAAGCCGGGCGGCGGGGCTGAGGGTCGGGCGGGGGTCAGGGGGAAACTGGGCCTGCACGGGACCAGCCGGCACGATCCCGTCCCGCGCCACCAGCAGCGCCGCCATCCCGCCCATGCTGCTTCCGGTATGCGCGTTGTGGGCGTTGTGCGCATTATGCGCGTTGTGGGCATTATGGGCATTATGGGCATTGGCCAGGGTCATCAGCACATCCCCACGAAAAACCAAGTGGTTACAGGGCGAATCGTTCAACCTGTGCTAGGATAGCACGGCTTCGTGTTCGGGAGCGGCAAGTTCATGCATCTTACTTTGCGCCTGATGGGCCCCGTCACCCTCTTGGACGCGAATGGCGACGACCTGACCCCGCGGGGGCGCAAGGCGCGGGGGGCGCTGGCGATGCTGGGCGTGGCGCCGGGCCTGCGCCTTGGCCGCGCACGCCTGCAGGATCGTCTCTGGAGCGACAGCCCCCAGGCCCAGGGCGCGGCCAGCCTGCGCCAGACGCTCCGCGAATTGCGGCTGGCGCTGCGCGACCACCAGTCGGTCCTGCTGTCGGGAGATGGCTGGGTGGGTCTCGATCCCGCGCGCCTGACGGTGGACCTGCGCCCGCTGGCCGCCGGCGCCGGCGAGGCGCCCGAATTCGCCGAAGGCCTGGATATTGCGGACGCCGAATTCGAGGACTGGCTGCGCGACACGCGCCTTGCGCTGGAGGATCGGCCGCGCGCCCAGGTCCTGCCGCTGCTGGTCCTGTCGGATCCCGTGGCGGACACGCCCTCGGGGCGGATGCTTGCCGTGGCCGTCGTGCAGCAGGCGGCTTCGCATGCGGCGTCGCTGCTGCCCGCGCAGGTCCTGCCCCTGCACTCGGCCCCGGCTTCCTCGCCCGGGCTGCTGGTCGAGGCGATGTGCCTGCAGCAGCCGGGCCCTCAGATGCTGCTGATGATCTCCCTGCGCGACCTGTCCAGCGGGGCGCAGCTCTGGGCGCAGCAGTTTCCGCTGTCCCAGTCCACCCCGGCGCTGCACCGGGCCATCTCGGCCCTGGCGCTGACGCTGATCCAGACGGTGGGCCAGCTGCGCCTGCCGGGGCGGCTGTTTCCGCTGACCGACCTCTTCAGCTTTTCCCGCAGCCGGCTGCTGTCGGCCGACCGCGTCCTGTCCGAGACCGACAGCCCGGTGGCCCAATCGCTGCGCGCCTTCCTGCGCTATACCCTGATCATCGAGCGCCAGACCCCCGACCAGCGGGCCACCCTGGCCGAGGCCGAGGCGCTGGCCAACCGCGCGCGCGAACGGGCCCCCGCCGACCCGATCGTCCTGTCGGTCTCGGCGCTGATGCGGTCTTGGCAGGGCCAGGTGGCGGGCGCCCTGGACCTCGCGCGCGACGCCTGCCGCCTGGCGCCGGGCCATGACCTGGCGCATCTGGTCCTGTCGCAGGCGCTGACCGATGCCGGCCGCGACGGCGAGGCGCTGAGCGTGCTGATACGGGCGCGCGGCGGGCCGCTGGCAATGCTGGGCCAGCCCAGCTGGCGCCTCCGCCAGGCAGCAGCCCTGATCCGCCTTGGCCGCTACGCCGAGGCCGAGAACAGCGCCGCTGCCGCGCTGTCGCATTCGACCGAATGCCGGCCGGCCCTGCGCTTTCTGGCCGCGCTGCGCCACCACCGCCGCGACGAAGAGGGCGCCGCGGCCGCCCTGACCGCCCTGCGGCGCATCGAGCCGGACTTTGCGCCAGAACTGATGGCCAGCCCCGACTACCCGGTCTCGACCCTGCGCCGCGCGGGCCTGCTGGCCGTCGCACGCGCGCGGCTCTAGCCCTCTTCATCCCCCTTTCACGTCCATTTCACACCACGGATGGCAGAACTGATTCGCAGCCCGGCAGAACGTCAGGCTGGCGAACATGGAGGGAGTCATCATGAACGCCGAAGATCCCAAGCGCGATCGTGACGGGCGGATCAGCGTCCTTGTGGAAATGCGCGCACAGCCGGGCATGTCGGCCAGCATCGGCCTGGGAACCGATCTAGAACTGGCGGGCGGCGCGCTGCGGCTGGACCCCGAATTCGTGCCGGTGGCGATGGGGGTCGAAACCCTGGGCGACGGGTTCAGCAGCGCGCCGCAGACCTTCATCCTGCGCGGGACCCTGGCCTCGGAAGACGAGTTCCGCAAGCTGGAGGCCGACCCGCAGGTCCTGCGGGTCTGGCGCGACACGCCCATCGCCCCCTTCGCGGCCCCGCGCAACGACAATGCCCCGCAGATGGGCGAAATCCCCTCCATGGCGGGCTGCCCCATCGGCAGCTGCGACTGCACCCCCGGCACCCCGGTCGGCACGATCGCCGATGTCGCCCGCTATCTGGGCGTTGACCAGATCTGGGCCCGCGGCCATCGCGGCCAGGGGATCGTGGTCGGGGTTCTGGATGGCGGGATCACCGCCCAGGGCCGCCCTGTCCGCGCGGGGGAAACCGCGCGCCGCATCCCCCGGGTCATCGGCGGCTGGCCGGCCGCCAGCTGGGGCACCGAGGCCAGCGCCTGGTCCGAACATGGCAACATGTGCGCCACCGACGTTCTGGGCATGGCGCCCGACGCGCAGCTGTTCGACATGCGCATCAGCGGGTCCGGCGGCAGCACCAGCACCATCTCTCGGGCGCTGCAGGCCTTTGACTGGGCGCTGACCCATTACCGGATGCACGGCACGCCGCAGGTGCTGACGAATTCCTGGGGCATCTTCCAGGAGGGGTGGGATGCCAGCTATGCCCGCGATCCGAACCATCCCTTCACCCGAAAGGTGGTCGAGGCGGTTAATGCCGGCATCGTGGTGCTGTTTGCCGCCGGAAACTGCGGCGACACCTGCCCCGACGGTCGCTGTGGGCCCGATGTCGGCAGCGGCCGCAGCATCTGGGGCGCCAACGGCCATGACCAAGTGATGACGGTGGGCGCCGTCAACCTGCACGAACGCTTCGTGGGCTATTCCAGCCGGGGTCCCGCGGCCCTGTCGCCCAGAAAGCCGGACTTCTGCTCGATCACCCACTTCCGCGGCTATTTCAACTCGGACAGCGGGACCTCGGCGGCGACGCCAATCCTGGCGGGGGTCTGCGCCCTGCTGCGGCAGGTGCGGTCTTCGGCCACGACGCCCACGCTCAAGGCGGCGCTGATCGCCACCTGCAAGGATATCGGCGATCCGGGCTTCGACATCCATTCCGGGCACGGCATCGTCCAGGCGCTACGCGCCTACAACCGCCTGACCTGGCCGATCAAGTCGCTGCTGAGCGACACGGGCGTGGTGCGCGACCTGCGCGAGACGATCATCACCCTGGATCGCATCGGCACCCCGATCCTGCCCGACAGGCTGGGCACGCATGTGGTCGCCGACCAGATCGGCACGCCCGTGATCGCGGACCTGAAGGGCACGCCGGTCTTTGCTGATACCGCAGGCACGCCGGTCGTGCTGGACCAGAAGGGGACGCGCCCGCTGCTGGACCAGGGCGGATCGCCCATCGCCGAACGGATCGACCGGCCCGATCCGGGCCGGCCCTTCCTATTGTCGACCGACCACCAGGCCCCCGAATGGCAGAACTTCGAGGAGATGCTGACCGGAGCCGAGGCGCAGCAGGAGGACGCGCTGACGCTGCTGGTGGCGCAGATCGAGGAGGCGCAGGCCGTCCTGGATGCGCTGGTGGCCCAGTACCAGGCCGCAACCGGCCAGGCATGATCCCTGCCGGCCCCGCCGGAGGGGCCGGCCTTATCATTAGGAGAGTGACCATGATCCTCATCATCTCGCATCCCGACGACGTTCATGCCCAGGCCGTCAGCGCGCACCTGGACCAGATGGGCATGCCCTTCCATCTGCTCAACCTGGGCCGCTTCCCCCGTGCCGCGCGCCTGGTGATGCGCTATGGCCCTGCCTCCAGCCAGCTGGCCTGGTCCGAGGACCAGGACATCGCGCTGGACCTGGACCAGGTGCGCGCCGTCTGGTGGCGCAGGCCTCAACCCCTGTGCTTCGAGCCGGGGCTGAAGGACGCCGATTTCGCGGCGGCCGAATGCGACGAGGCGCTGGCCGGCCTGTGGCAGGCGATCCCCGCCCGCTGGATGAACCCGCCGCTTCAGGACGAGGCCGCCAGCCGGAAAAGCTGGCAGCTGCGGATCGCGGCGGATCTGGGGCTGAACCCGCCCGAGACGCTGATCACCACCTGCCCGGCGGCGGCGCGCGCCTTCGTGGCGGAGGTCGGGGACGTGGTCTGCAAGCCCTTTGCCGGCAGCCTGCGCCACTGGCGCGAGACCCGCCGGGTGGGTCCGGCCGAGATGGCGCATCTGGACCAGCTGCGCCACGCCCCCGCGATCCTGCAGCAGCGCATTCCCGGCGAGGATGTCCGCGTCACGGTGATCGGGCGCCGCATCTTTGCCGCCACCATCGACAGCAGCACCGGCAGCTATCCCGATGATTTCCGCATGAACCAGGACGTGACGATCACCGCCACCAGCCTGCCACCCGGCATCACCGCCGCGATCCGCACGCTGATGGGACAGCTGGGGCTGATCTATGGCGCACTGGATTTCCGCCGTCAGGAAGACGGCACGCTGCGTTTCCTGGAGATCAATCCTGCAGGGCAGTTCCTGTTCGTCGAGGACCAGACCGGACAGCCGATCGCCCGCACCATGGCAGAGGAGTTGATCGCCATGGCCCAGGGCGCAAATGTCCATCTGCCCTTCGCGATGTCGGCTTGAACGCGTGCCATGGAAGGCATGAATGGCGCGGGCCTGACCCGCGCCGTTCCGATGTCAGGCCATGACGCGGGTCAGCGCCCCGTCGATGGCGTCGGTGATCCGGTCGATGTCGTCGGCCGTGGCGATCAGCGCGGGCGACAGGCAGAGCGTGTTGTTCAACCCGCCCTCCAGCGACCTGTTCGTGGCGCCGATGATGACGCCCTGACCCATGCAATCCGCGACCACCGCCTGGACCAGCTTTTCGGACAGCGGCTCCTTGGTCTTGCGGTCGGCGACCAACTCGGCGCCGCAGAACAGGCCCTTGCCCCGGATGTCGCCGATGACGGCATGTTTTTCCATCAGGGCAGCCAGATTCGCCAGAACGCGCTCGCCCATGCGGGTGGTGTTTTCCAGCAGCCCTTCGTCCTCGATGATGCGCATGTTCTCCAGCGCGGCGACCGGACCCGCGGTGCAGCCGCCGAAGGTCGAGATGTCGCGGAAATGGCTCATCCCGTCCTCGGGCGCGTCCTTGAACATCTCGAAGACGGCCTCGGTCGTCACGGTGCAGGAAATCGCCGCATATCCCGAGGCGACGCCCTTGGCCATGGTCACGAAATCCGGCTGGATGCCGAAATGCTGATAGCCGAACCAGGTCCCGGTCCGGCCAAGGCCGCAGACGACCTCGTCGATATGCAGCAGGATGTCGTATTTGCGGCAGATCTCCTGCACGCCGGGCCAATAGCCTTCGGGCGGCGTGATGACGCCCCCGCCGGCCGTCACCGGCTCCAGCACGATGGCGCCGATCGTGTCCGGCCCCTCGCGCAGGATCACCTCCTCGATCGCATCGGCCGCGCGACGGCCGTAATCCTCCACGTCCCACTGCTTGCGGTATTCCAGGCAGTGCGGAACCATGACGAAGCCGTCCGGATAGGGCCCGTATTGCGCCGCCCGCTGCGCCTGCCCCGAGGTCGCCAGCGTGCCGATGGTGGTGCCGTGATAGTCGCGCTCGCGATAAAGGATCTTGGACTTGCGCCCCCCGTGATGGCGCGCCGAGATCTGGCGGACCATCTTGTAGACCTTCTCGTTCGCCTCGGAGCCGGAATTCGAATAATAGACGCGGGTCATGCCCGGCATCTTTTCGATCAGGCGCTCGGCGAACATCGCGCCCGGCACGGTGCCCGCCGCGCCCGCGTAATAGTTCAGGCGGATCAGCTGGTCGCGCACCGCATTGGCAATGCTTTCCCGGCCATATCCCACGTTCACCGTCCAGACCCCGCCCGAGACGCCGTCCAGGTATTCGCGGCCCTTGGCATCCCAGAGCCGCATCCCCTTGCCCTCGACAAAGACGCGGGGGTCGATGGTCTCGTAGGGCTTGTGCTGGCTGAGGTGGTGCCAGACATGGGCGCGGTCGGCCTCCACCACATGCGACAGGTCATTGGCGGTCAGATCAAGCGTCATCGAAATCTCCTGAGCATGGGTGGAATCAGGGCGCGCACGCGGGCGCCCCGTCCATCGGACATGCCAAACCCTGTCGCGAATGCCCCCGTCCGGTCAAGCCGCCGTTGGTGGTGCCCCCGCCCGCCCCGGCGCCCGCCGGCACGGCTGTGGTTCGGGACTGCCCCTTGACGGGCCGCCCGGCGCCCCTCTAACCCTTCGTGCGGGGGCATGGCCGCCGCGCAAACCGAACAGCCGAGGTCAGCATGACACCGAACCGGGCCTATCCTTCCTTGGCGCAAGCGACCCGCATCTGGGCGCGCATCGGGTTGCTCAGCTTTGGCGGCCCGGCCGGGCAGATCGCGCTGATGCACCGCATCCTGGTCGAGGAGCAGCGCTGGCTGGGCGAGCGGCGCTTCCTGCACGCGCTGAACTACTGCATGCTGCTGCCTGGCCCCGAGGCGATGCAGCTGGCCGTCTATATCGGCTGGCTGATGCACCGCACCCTGGGCGGGATCATCGCCGGGCTGCTGTTCGTCTTGCCGGGTGTCGTGGCGATCATGGCGCTCAGCTGGATCTATGCGATCTGGGGGAATGCCGGCGCGGTGGAGGCGCTGTTCTTCGGTCTCAAGGCGGCGGTGCTGGCCATCGTCGTGCAGGCGGTGATCCGCATCGGCAGCCGCGCGCTGAGGAACGGGCCGATGATCGGGATCGCCGCGGCCTCCTTCGTCGCGATCTTTGCCTTTGGCCTGCCCTTTCCGGTCATCATCCTGGTGGCCGGGCTGACCGGCTTTCTGGGCAACCTTGCGGCCCTGCCGGCCTTTCGCGGCGGCGGCGGACACGGCAAGCTGGGCGGGCGGCAGATCGCGGACGCCGACACCCTGCTGGGCGAGGAGACGCCCGCGCATACCCGCGTGAACCGGGCCTGGGCGCTGCGCATCTCGGCGGTTCTGATGGTCCTGTGGCTGGCGCCGGTCGGGCTGTTGCTGGCGGTGCTGGGCCCGCAGAACGTCTTCTCGCAGATCGCCGGCTTCTTCAGCGTCATGGCGGTCGTGACCTTCGGCGGCGCCTATGCGGTGCTGGCCTATGTCGCGCAGGAGGCGGTGCAGAACTTTGGCTGGCTGGCCCCGGGCGAGATGCTGGACGGCTTGGGCATGGCCGAGACGACGCCCGGCCCCCTGATCATGGTCACGCAGTTCGTGGGCTTCATGGGTGCGCTGCGCGGCGCCGAAGGGATGCCGCCGCTGCTGGCCGGCACGCTTGGCGGGCTTTTGACCACTTGGGTGACCTTCACGCCCTGCTTTCTCTGGATCTTCCTGGGCGCCCCCTTCATCGAGCGGCTGCGCGACAACCAGATGCTGACCGCGGCACTGACGGCCATCACCGCCGCGGTCGTGGGCGTGATCTTGAACCTGGCGGTCTGGTTCGGCCTGCATGTCCTCTTTGGTCAGCTGCGGCCCATCGCAGGCTGGGGGCTGGAACTGGAGCTGCCGGTCTGGGCGACGCTGAACCTGCCTGCCGCCCTGCTGGTCATCGTCGCCCTGCTGGCGGTCTTCCGGTTCCGCCTTGGCGCGGTGACGGTCCTGGCGATCTGCGCCCTGGCGGGGCTGGCGCTGCGCCTGGCGGGGCTGGTCTAGGGGAGCCGCTGGCCCGTTCCGTTTGATCCTGATCATGTTTCGGCGCTACGCTCCGGTGCATCTGTGGAACATCGCGCCGCAAGGCGCCCTTGACGATGCAGGATCAGGCCGATGCAGCTGGGGATGATCGAAGGTGACACCGCCGCGCCGGACCTGTCGGTCCGGCAGGACGGCCCCTGCGCTGTCCTGACCGGGCAACTGGTCGTCTGGACCCTGCACAGGCTGAGCCCGGTGGCCCCGGCGACGCCGCTGGACCTCAGCGCCCTCGACCGCCTGGACACCGCAGGTGCCTGGGCCCTGACGCAGCGGCAGGCGGCGGGTGGCCACCTGACGGGCCTGTCACCGCGCCATGCCGCGCTGCTTGCCGCCGTCACTGCCGCCCTGCCTGCCCCGCAGCAGGTGCCCGCGCCGCAGCCGTGGCGGCGCCGGGTCCTGGAGGGGACCGGGCGCCGGGTGGTCGGGGCGCTGGTCTATCTGCGCGAACTTGTGGAATATCTGGGCCGCAGCCTTGCCGCGCTTGGGCGCGCCCTGCGGCGGCCGGCGCAGTTTCCCCTGATCGCGCTGGTCCATCACTGCCAGGAAACCGGTCTGCGGGCCGTGCCGATCGTGGCGGTGATGTCCTTTCTGATCGGGGTGGTGCTGGCCTTCCAGGGTGCCGACCAGTTGCGCCAGTTCGGGGCCGAGATCTTCGTGGTGGACCTGATCGCCATCTCGATCCTGCGGGAACTGGGCATTCTGCTGACCGCCATCATCGTGGCCGGGCGGACCGCCTCGGCGCTGACGGCGGCCATCGGCTCGATGAAGATGCGCCAGGAGATCGATGCGATGCGCACCCTGGGGCTGGATCCCGACATGGCGCTGATCCTGCCGCGCATCCTGGCGCTGGTGCTGATGCTGCCCATCCTGGGCCTGGTCTCGGCGTTGACCGGCCTTTTCGGCGGGGCGGTCATGTCCTGGGTCGAGTTGGGGATTTCGCCGGGGGTCTTCCTGGGCCGGCTGGATGATCTGAGCATCGGGCACGTCATCGTGGGCCTGTCCAAGGCCCCGGTCTTTGCGCTGATCATTGGCGTGATCGGCTGCCACGCCGGCATGCGCGTGGGCAAGGACGCGGAATCGCTTGGCCGCATGACCTCGGCCGCCGTCGTCAGTGCGATCTTTGCGGTGATCATCGCCGACGCGGCCTTTTCGGTCTTCTTCGCCCGGATCGGTCTGTGAGCGGCGAAGCCGTCGTCCGCGTCCGGGGCCTGCGCACGCAGTTCGGCCCGCACGTGGTCCATGACGGGCTGGACCTGGACCTGCGGCAGGGCGAGATCCTGGGCGTGGTGGGCGGTTCGGGGACCGGCAAGTCGGTCCTGCTGCGCGCCATCGTGGGACTGGAGGAAAGCCAGGGCGGCACGATCGAGGTGCTGGGCCGCCGGATCGGCGCGCTGACGGGGCCTGACGAACGCGCGCTGCGGCAAAGCTGGGGGGTCATGTTCCAGGACGGGGCGCTCTTTTCGGCACTGACCGTGCGCGAGAATGTCGAAGTGCCGCTGAAGGCCGTACCGGGCCTCTCGGCTGAACAGCGGCGGGCCTTGGCGGAACTGAAGATTTCGATGGCGGGCCTCCCCTGGTCCGCAAACGACGCCTATCCGGCCGAACTGTCGGGGGGCATGCGCAAGCGCGCGGGCTTGGCGCGGGCCCTGGCGCTTGATCCACAAATCCTTTTTCTGGATGAACCGACCGCCGGACTGGACCCGATCGGCGCCAGCGCCTTCGACCGGCTGATCGTCACGCTGCGCGACGCCCTGGACCTTTCGGTCTTTCTGGTGACGCATGATCTGGACACGCTCCACGCCTGCTGCGACCGTGTGGCCGTGCTGGCCGAGCGCAGGGTGCTGACGACGGGTACCATGGCCCAGATGCTGCGCGTCGAGCACCCTTGGGTGCACCAGTATTTTCACGGACCCCGCGCCCGCGCCGCGGCCGGCAAGGACTGAGCGGATGGAGACGAAAGCCAATTTTGCCCTGATCGGCGCCTTCACCCTGCTGGGCTTCCTGGGCATCCTGGGCTTCGTGCTGTGGTTCGCGCGCCTGGAGCTGGATCGGCAATTTGCCCAATACGACGTCTATTTCCTGGATGTCTCCGGCCTTGGGCCCGCCTCCGAGGTGCGCTTTGCGGGTCTTCCCGTGGGCCGGGTCGTGGACATGCAACTGGCCCCCGACCATCCCCTGCCCGTGCGGGTCCGGCTGGAGGTCGGGCTGGACACGCCCATCCGCAGCGACAGCACCGCCGCGCTGGAGGTGCAGGGCGTCACGGGGCTGGCGCTGGTGGCGATCAGCGCGGGCTCTGCCACCGCCCCGCTGCTGCGCCAGGCGGCTGGCGCGCCGGTGCCGGTGATCCCCTCCAGCCGCTCGGCCCTGCAGACGCTCAGCGACCAGGGGCCGCAGATCATCAACCGCCTCGGCCTGGTGGCCGAGCAGCTGTCGCAACTTCTGGGCCCTGACAACCAGGGGCGGGTTGCGACAATCCTCGGCAATGTCGAGCGGTCCAGCGGCAATCTGGACCAGGCGCTGGAGGATGTCGCTGTCGCCACCCGCGCCATTTCCGATGCGGCCACCGGCATCGGGGCGATGGCCGATCAGATGGACGGCCTGGGGGCACGGGCTGACGGGACGCTGGAACAGGTGGCGCAGGCCGCCGCGCAGGCCGGGACCGCCATGGCCGCGACGACCGGCACCATGGCGCGTGTCGACGGCTTCGTCACCGGGGAACTGGCACCCCTGACGCAGGAACTGCGGCAGGGGGCGGCGGGACTGACCGACCTGACCACGCGCGGTGCCGCCACGCTGGACAGGCTGGAGGCCGGCCTGGAGGCGGGAACGCGCGCCTTTGATGCGGCCGAGGGCGTGCTGACCCGCGAGATCGCCCCCGCGGCGGCGGACGCCCGCGCGGCCCTGGCCCAGTCACGCGAGGTGCTGGCGCGCCTGGCCGAGGATCTGCCCCAGATCAGCACCAGCCTGCGCGAGGCCGCGCGATCGGCGGCGGCGGCCTTCGGGTCCTTGCGCAGCGTGATGGAGGGCGCGCGCGGGCCGGTTCAGGCATTCGCCGGCGATGCCCTGCCCCAGATCACCCGCCTGTCGCGCGACATGCGGGCCCTGGTCGAGAACATGAACCAGCTGGTCTCCACCCTGCGCCGGAACCCGGCCCAGCTTTTGACCGGCCCCCGCACGCCCGAATTCCGCAGATGAGGAGGTTCCCCATGCGCCTGACGTCCATCCTTCTGCTTGCCGGCCTTGGTGCCCTGCCGGGCTGCGGCGCGCTGCAGGCCCTGCAGGGAGAGCCCGATCGCGACCTGTTCGAGCTGCGCCCCCCCGCCGCCCTCTCCTGCGGCCCTGCCCGCATTGGAGAACTGGTGATCGAGCCGCCCAAGGCCCGTGGCACGCTGGACAGCAACCGGATCATGATCCGCCCCTCTCCCCTGCAGACCCAGTATCTGCCGGACGCGGAATGGGGCGATCCGGTGCCGGCCATGGTGCAGCGCCTGCTGGTGCGCAGCTTCGATGCGACCGGCAGCTTTCAGCATGTCGGCCGCGCGCCCCTGGGCCTGGCGGGCGACTATGCCCTGATCAGCGAGATCGAGGACTTCAACGCCGAAGTGGCCCCCGAGGGCACGCTGGTCCGACTGGCCATCGAGGCGCAGATGGTCAGCGAGATGGAGGCGGATGTCGTGGCGCGGGGCCGTTTCACCGCAACCGTTCCGGCCGGCAGCACCCGCACCGCCGACCTGATCCCGGCCTTTGACACGGCCGCGCGGCAGGTGGTGGGCCAGATGAGGGAATGGGGCCTGATGGCGGCAGGGGTGCGGCCCGGCAGCTGCCGCTGACCGCAGCGGCCCCTGGCGGCGGTTCAACCGCGACCCAGGTTCGCCGCCCAGAACCTGAAGCGGCTGCCCCCGGTGACCTCGCGCGTCAGGCCCATCTGGGCAAGGCGGTTCAGCATGCGTTCGGCGGTGATGCGGCTGATGCCGGCCTCGGCCTCGACCTGCATGGCCGAGGCCAGCGGACGCGCCGCCAGCACGGCGATGACCCGGGCGGGATTGTCGCCCTTGATGCCCGCCGTGGCCGCGCGGGCCGTGGCCGCCCACCGGCTGATCTGGCGCACCGACTGCCGCGCGTCCTGCGCGCCCGCCCGCACCGCCTCCAGATGGGCCGAGAGCCGGTCCACGGGCGGGCCATAGGCCGTCCAGACACGCCTGCCATGCCGGCCAAGCGGCACGAAACGCAGGCATTCGCAGCCCGGCGCCATGTGGCGGGCCGACCAGGTGGCGCCCTCGGCGATCCGCTCGGGCGGCGACAACCCGGCCAGCCGCCACAGCATCAGCGTCAGCGGTCCGGTGGCCAGCAGGTGCAGGTCCTCCGCTTCGGCCAAGGCGCGCAGGAACTCGTGGCCGGCCGCATCGAAATCCGCGCCGCGCGGCCGAACGGCCATAGCCTCGCCAGCCAGATCCGAAACGGTCTGGCGGCGGTGCAGGCCTAGGAAACCTGCCATATCCGAAAGATTGCCCTGCCCGTCCAGCCGCCGCAGCACCCACCGGGCCAGCCGCATGGCCTCGGGGTCCGACGTGACGCGCGCGCCGATCAGGTCGCGGCCGATCTCGTCCCGGCGCAGCACCAGCCCTTCGGCCCACAGCATCGCCTCGGTTTCGTCCAGCGCCAGGCGCTGGCACGCGCCTTGGGCCTCGGCCTCCGGCAGGGCAGCAAGGGTGGCATCCAGGCGTCCAAGTTCACGCGCGGCCTCGGCCAAGGCGGGGGCATGCGCCGCCTGCGCCTTGCGCCAGCAGTCAAGGTCGGGGCCCTGGGGCGCGGGTGCGGCGCGCAGGCTCATCCGGATGCCGTCGATGCGTCACTGTCCATGACGATACCCTAGCGCCGGGCCGGTTGCGGCTCCAGTCTTTCCGTTCCGACCGTGACATTTGCATGCGGCCTTCGGAAATGCCTGCACGAAATCGTCGACAAAGGCCGGCAAAGCATTGCGCATCAGCATATTGACGCTGGCTTCCCTCTCGTGCTTTGGCTTGGATGTCGGTGCGGCGGGCCGGCGTCATCCCCGGTCGATCGCTGCCAAGGGAAACTCCGTGCCCACGCCAATGTCGATCAAGGGAACCCTGATGAGAGCTTCTTCGCCCCCGCGCGAGCCGAACAGCCTGACGGGCCGGCTGATGCAGAGGCTGGGACGTGCCCTGATGGCCAGGCGCAGCGTGACGCATGAGGTCATCTTCAGCCTGGTGGCGGTCACCGTCGCCACGGCGCTGCGCTTTCTGCTGGATGACACGCTGCCGCCGGGCTTTCCCTTCCTGACCTATTTCCCCGCCGTCATGCTGACGCTGGTATTTTCCTCGCAACGGTCGGGGATCGCGGTGGGGGTGGCCTGCGGCCTGCTGGCCTGGTATTTCTTCATCCCCGGGAACAGCAGCCCGATCGGCACGATCCTGGCCCTGGCCCTCTATACCCTGATCATCGCGACCGACATCCTGTTCATCACCGCCGCCACCCGCGCGCTGGAGATGCGCACCGAGGCCGAGGAGCGGGCGAAGGTCTTGGCTCATTCGCGCAGCCTGATGTTTTCCGAACTTCAGCACCGCATTTCGAACAACCTGTCCACCGTCGCGGCCCTGCTGCGCCTGCAGAGCCAGCAACTCGCGGATGAGACGGCGCGGCAGGCGCTGATCGCGTCGCAGACGCGGATCCGGTCAATCTCGCTCCTCCAGCGGCGGCTGCACTCGCCGGACAGGCAGATGCTGGATGCGGCCGATTACCTGCGTGAGGTCGCGGGCGACGTGGTCGGGGTTGCCGGCACCGGTCAGGTGGCGCTGTCCTTCCAGATGGACAGCCTGCCGCTGCCGCCGGATGCGGCCGTACCCCTGGGCCTGATCGCCAGCGAGCTGATCATGAACGCCATCGAACATGGCGCGACTGTCAGCGGGGGCACCCCGGTGCGGATCGCCCTTTCGGTCCGCGGCGTGACCGAGCAGGGACGCACCGCGGCGATCCTGGAGATCGCGGATCAGGGCCGCGGCCTGCCGGCAGGCTTTGAACTGGCGGCGTCGGACAGCCTGGGCCTGATCGTCGCGCGCCAGTTCGCGACGGCGCTGAACGGCGAGCTGCGCCTGGAGCGGCGCCCGCAGGGAGGCACCGTGGCGCGGCTGGACTTCGCAATCGACGCGCCGCAGGAGGATGCCGGCGACCTGGCGCTGTTCGAGGACGAGGCCCCGCCCGCCACCGGGATCATGCTGGCAGGCCAGGCGGCCCGGACGTAGCGACGCCCTAAGTGTCGAGGCGCCGGGTAGATCTGGCACGCAGCGACAGCTTGTGCCGCAGAAAGAAGCGCACCATCGCCCGCGACGCATCCGGCCCTGCCGGATCGACAAATCGCCCGGCACGCGACCCGCCCGACCAGGCATGCCCGGATCCGTCGATCACCCATTCCTCGACCACCGGACGCCCCTGCCCCTTGCGATAGGCGGTTTTGACATAATGGCGGCCACCCGGCACCTGTCCCCTGGTCTGGGTGTTGCGAAGGCCGCGGAAGGGCTCCAGCGCCCTGATCGCGATAAAGCGGCCGTTGCGCGGGTTGACGACCTTGTCGTCGCTGCCGTGAAAGATGATGGTCGGGATCGCGGCCGAAGGGCGGTTGCCGGGGCTGCCCTGCCCCATGGCCATCATGGCCGAGGTGCTGTCGCGCGCGGCCCCGACGGGCAGGCCGGAATGCGCGCCCACCGCCGCGAAGAGATCCGGATAGGCGCTCCCCAGGACCAGCGCGGCCGAAGCCCCGGCGGAGAGGCCCGCCACATATACCCGCGCCGGGTCGACGGGATGCTTTTCGATGATCGCGCGCGTCAGGTCGGCCAAAAGACCCGGTTCTCCGTCGCCACGACCTTGGTCGCCGCGGCGGAACCAGTTCCAGCAGCGGTTGGAATGGGCCTCGCGCGCCTGTTCGGGGTAGAGAACCAGCATCTGGAACTCCTCGGCCAGCGCGTTCATCCGCGTGCCCTTGGCAAAGTCATCCGCCGTCTGACCGCAGCCGTGCAGCATGACCAGCAATGGCAGGGGCGTCCCGGCGGCCACGCCGGGAACATAGATCTTGAAGCGGCGCTTGCCCAGGTCGCAGCTATGGGTTCCGGCCCGGAACGCGGCATTGCGCGGCGGCGCGATCTTCCGAGGAAGGGGCGCGGGCGCGGCGCGCGGGGCGGGCTTTGGCTTGCGGGGCGCGGCCTTGGGTTTGGCGGGCGCCGCCATCTTCATGGCCGAGATCGTGGCCCGGGTCGCGGTCTGGAGCACGGCCGACATCATGCTGGACGGTGCTGTCGCCCCCTTCTTGCGGGAGGTTCTGCGCGTGGGCCGAAAATCGAGGAACATGCCGCCAAAACTTTCGCAAATGGATAAGAGGTCCCGGTCTAGATGGCCTTGGTCCGCCCGGGATGCAACGGCGACCATGGCTTTTGGACGGATCAATGCCGCGTCTGTCATGCGACTGCCGGTCCAGGCGGCAGCGGGCCGGGCGCGCTTGCGCTTTCCGGAAAACGCAACCTTGTGAACCTGACTTCGGCGGGCGGCGTTGGTCACGACAACTCAGGAGAAAGCCATGTTCCGTATCTTCAAGTATTTTGCCATCTTCAAGATGATCCGCCGCTTCATGCGCCGCCGCTGATGCGGGACTGAGGGCCAGGGCCTGCGCCCCCGGGCGCTGTCCCTGCCTGTCCCCTGCCCTAGTCCCTTGCGCTCCAGGCCCGGTCGCAGACAGAGTAAAGAAAGGTAGCCGACCAGGTCAGCACCATGAAGCCGCCAAGCGACTGCATCATGCTGACGATCCGAAGGGGTCCCGCGGCTTCGATCTGCGTATAGCCGAGCGTCACGAAGTTGATGCCGGAATAATAGATCAGGTCGTTCCAGGACCCGCCAAATTGACCGCTCAACCCGCCCATTCCGCTCCAGCTGACAATCAGCCAATACACGAAGGCGAATGCCAGGATTTCGAGCGTGTGCAGGGCGACCAGGCCCACGAAGACGATCATGATGGCGGTCTTTTCGGCCTCGCGTGCGTTGGGCTTGGCTGCACGGATCGCCAGAAGACCGTAGTGATGGGCGATGCCGAGGATGCAGACCAGTGTGAAGCCGAGCAGAAGCGCCATTGAAGTGTCCCTTGTGATCTGTGCAGGTGCACATCCTGCATACGGGTTTCACTCCTCATAGGGCCTACGGTTCAGTCCTTCCAGATGCCCCGCATGCAGAGCTGTCAGATGCAGTTCGACAGATTGACGCGGTGCCAGAGGTGCGTCTGCGGGCGCGGTCATAAGGGGCTGGGGCCTCTTGCGCCCTGTCTATGTCCTTCCGGATCATCAGGGGCAGAACGGCCGCATCATGGCACCAGCCTTGATCTGAAAGCGAGGGCGACTGCTATTTACCACCCATTTAGGCCGGATTGGCAGCGACGCAAGAACACCTTTCCACCAACCGCCACACATGCTCTTGGTCCACAGCAATGAATTGTTTCGCGAGTTCCGAGGCCGGGCGGCAGAAGGAAGCTAGCCGCACTGGCGTGCCTATTCTGCGGCAGAGTGGAAAACTTCACGCTGGACGGCGGGCTTTCAGGTCGAATTCGCTGTGGTGATAGTCTCTGTACCAGTCGACAAAGCGGGCGACGCCCTCGCGGATGTCGGTCTGCGGGCGATAGCCGGTCAGCCGCTGCAACAGTCCGGCATTGGCCCAGGTTGCGGGAACGTCACCCGCCTGCATCGGCATGTAGTTGCGGATCGCCTTGCGGCCGGTGGCGGCCTCTATCGCATCGATGAAATCCTCCAGCCGGACCTTTTCGGAATTGCCGATGTTCACCACCCGAAAGGGCGCTACGGGGCTGAGGGAATCGCCTTCGACCGCCGTATCGGGCGGGCCCGGGATCACGTCGATCAGCAGCCTGATGCCCCGCACGAGGTCGGTCACATAGGTGAAGTCACGCCACATCTGGCCGCGATTGTAGATGTCTATCGGGCGCCCCTCGTAGATGCCCCGCGTGAACTTGAACAGCGCCATGTCGGGCCGCCCCCATGGCCCATAGACGGTGAAGAACCGGAACAGGGTGACCGGCATCTTGTGGATATGCGCCCAGGCATGGCCCATCGCCTCGTTGGCCTTTTTCGTGGCGGCATAGAAGGACATCTGGGTGTCGCACTTGTCGGTTTCGGCATAGGGCATGCGGGTGTTGGCCCCATAGACGGAACTGGTCGAGGCCATCAGAAGATGCCGGGCCCCCCGCTGGCGCGCTGCCTCCATCACGTTGAAGGTGCCGATGATATTGGCATCCACATAGGCACGCGGGTTTTCGATGGACCAGCGCACCCCGGCCTGCGCCGCCAGATGGACCACCACGTCGGGGGCTGCCCGGCTGACTGCCCGCATCAGCGTGTCATTGTCCTCCAGCCGCGCCTCGGTCGCGGTGAACCCGGCCCGAGCGCGCAGCAGATCGTGCCGGGCGACCTTCAGCGACACGTCGTAATAGTCCGTCATGCCGTCATAGCCGTGAACGGTCCAGCCTTCGTCGATGAGGTGATTGGCCAGGTGGTACCCGATGAAGCCCGCCGTGCCGGTGATGAACGCACGCATGTGGCATCCTTTCCGTAAGCTGAGGGTCAGGTGCCGGACAAGCCCGGCTGCTGCAGTTGCAGCATCGTCGTGGCAGATGCGGAGCCGCCGCGTGGTGCAAGGGTCGCGCCCATCTGCCGAAACTGGCTTGGCACCCGCAGCAGTCTGAAAAACCCTTCGGCTTGGAAGCCTGCATGAAATGCAGGGAATGACGTGATGATGGCGCCACCATATCCGAGTGCTTCATCTCCGCTTTCCTCTCCGGCGCTTTTCCGGATCAATTGACAATTGATTTTGCGTATCCTGGGGAAAACCCGGGATACTTCCTTTTCAAATTCTCAGTTGTGCGCAGTGCAGCAGCGCGACCAATTCCGTCTGGCGCGAGGTTGCAGTCTTGCAGAAGATATTGTGCAGATGAAAATTGACCGTGGGGCGACTGATCGCCAGCTCCTGGGTGATTTCCTGGGTCCGCTTCCCTTGCGACAACAGCTGCGCCACGTTCGTTTCCGAAGGCGTCAGACCCACGGCCTCGGCGATCAGGCACACGCCGTGATCCTTGGCCTCATGCGGCGAATACAGCAGGATGGCAGTCCCCAGCTTCTGCATGTCATCGCTGTAAAGGGGTTTTACCGTCACAAGCAGCGGGCCGGAAAGATGGCCGGTTTCCATGTGGCTCAAGAGCGTTGTGCTGCGGCAATCCGGGTGGCCGGGGCGCCTGAAGAACATGCTGCTCTCGGTGATGGAAAGTCCGGCCGTCCGCGCCAGCCAGTCGCGTATGGTCCGCGTGTCGCGCCCGGTCATCAGCTGCGCGGCGTCGTTCATGAAGATCGGCTGGCTCGCGCTGTTCATCAGCACAATGCCAAAGGAAAACCGCTGTGTCAGAGCCTTGTAGGCGGCCAGGAGGTCCAGGCCTGCAGCCGGCCGGGGTGCCTGGTCCCGCAGTGGCTCGGCGCGCCGGAGCCGCTCGGACTGGCGCAGATGGGCGATGATGGCGGCCACCAGCACCTCTCCGTCGACCGGCAAGGTCAGGTGATCGTCGGCCCCTGCGCGCCGTCCCGCCGCAATATGTGCGGGGGTGGCCTGGTCCGACAGCATCAGGATCGGCACGTCATCGAAGGCGGAACAGCTTTGGCGTATGAATCGCAAAAGTTCGATGCCATCCGCCCCTGCCAGTTGGGTGTTGCACAGGATCAGGTCAGGATGGTCGCTGGCCAGCAGCTGCATCATGCGCTGTGCGGACCGCGCCTCAAGAACACGGTATCCTGCCTGGGACAACGCCTTGCTGATATCCGTCATTGTCGCCCTGACGCTTTCGCAGACCAGGATCCGTGCCGCTGTCGTGATCTGCCGGGCGGTCATGATGCCGGCCCCGAAACCAGTGGCAATGCCGGACTGAATGTGCGGGTGGCGGCCTTGATCGTCCGTGTCACCGCCTCCACCATCCGGTCCAGCTCCTGCTCGGTCCAGGTCGGGTCGACCAGGAAGGCGAGGCTGGTTCGACCCAGTTCTTCCGCCACGGGCAAGGGGCGGGGCGGATGGTGCCGAGGGTCCGCGAATATCGCCTCGCGATAGATCTCGGGGCAGGTCCCTGAAAAAACAGGCAGCCCCTGCCCTGTCAGGTCGGTCAGCAGACGGTCCCGCGTCCAACCCGGCGCCAGCCACTCGGGGCGGATGAAGGCATAGAATCTGTACCAGGCATGGGTCACGCCCCGCGGAGGCATCGGGACCCGCAGCAAGGGAAGGTCCCGCAGACCGCGCGCCAAGCGCTGCACGTTCGCGTGGCGCGCCCGGTGCCAGTCCGGCAGGCGGCGCAGCTGGATCCGGCCGATCGCTGCCGCCAGGCAGGTCATGCGCAGATTGGTGCCGGGCCCGGCGGCATGGAGCCACCGGAAACCCGGCGGCGGGTCGGTCTGGAAGGTCAGGGCCCGATCCTTGCCGTGATCCTTGAAGCTCCAGATGCGGGCGAAAAGCGACGCGTCGTCGGTGACGATCATGCCGCCTTCGCCGCCGGTGGACATGATCTTGTCCTGGCAGAAGGAATAGGACCCGATCGTGCCAAAGCTGCCCACCGTGCGGTCGCCGATCCGGGCGCCGTGGGCCTGTGCGCAGTCTTCGATGACCCAGAGGCCGTGCGTACGGGCCAGGTCCATGATGGCGGGCATGTCGCAGGGCCACCCGGCCAGGTGAACCGGGATGATCCCCCGCGTGCGCGGCGTCATGACCGCCGCAATGGTGGCGGGCGTGATGTTCTGGCTGTCCGGATCGACATCCGCGAAGACCGGCACACCCCCCGCCAGCAGCACGCAACTGGCCGAGGCGACGAAGCTGCGGGGCGTGACGATGACTTGGTCGCCGGGGTTCAGCTCCAGCGCGCGCAAGGCAGCGTCCAGGGTGACGGTGCCGTTCGCCATGGCAATCGCATGGCCTGTGCCTGCATGTTCGGCAAATTCACGTTCGAACGCGGTGACGTCCGGCCCGGTCCAGGCATTGACCCTGCCTGACCGCAAAACCTCGGCGACTGCCGCGATCTGCTCCTCGTCGAAGACTGGCCAGGTGCGGGCGCGCTGCATCATCTATTCCACCATGCGGATGGCAACAAAGGCTTCGGCCGCTGCGCGATGGACAGTCGCGCCGCGCAGCGTGGCCAATGCCCGCAGCGCCGTGCACGAGCGTTCATGCGGTTCGCCGCGTTGCTGGCTGGCGAACAGGGCAAAGGCATCCAGCTTGCGCTGGAGGGTGTCGGTGATGTCCACGAACAGCGTGGGCTGGAATCCCGGGGTGAGGTAAGGCGCGTTCCAGTTCGTCTCGGAAAGGGTTTCATAGGTGAAAAACCGGCGGGGATAGGACGCCTGATGCGGCCGCAGGGCCACCAGGGTGGACTGGAAGCACAGCTGGTGGTCCAGGTGGATGTCGCCCGGATGCGGGGCGAAGACGGTCTGCGGCGCCACCTGGATGATCAGTGCGCCGATGGCGGCGTTCAGGTCGGCATGACCATACCGGTCCAGTTCCGCTGCCGGGCATTCCAGATAATGGGTCTGCGTCACCCCCAGGGCCCGATGCGCGGCAGCCGCCTCGGCGCGGACGGCGCGGGCCTGGTCCTCCGAGAAACGCGGGGGCCGCCCCGAGGTGACGATGGCGACATGCACCTCGGCGCCCGCATCTGCCAGCCGCGCGATCGTGCCGCCGACGCCCAGCACCTCGTCGTCAGGATGCGGAGCCACGACCAGAACCGGTCCGCCGTCGTCAAGGCACCCCATCACACACCCCAAGAATCGAATGTCGCGGCGGCGCCCGCCCATTCAGGTCCAGCAGGTCGATACATGCTCCGTCCCCGCACATGACGGTGACCACGTTGCCCGCGACCTGCTGCACCTGTCCCGGAAGGCCGATGAAATAGCCCTGCCGCGGATGCAGCCGCGCCCTGGTCACCCGGACTGCGGTGCCGTCCGCCATCCGCGTCACGGCCCCCGGATAGGGCGGCCCCACCGCACGGATCAACCTGTCGATGCAGGCGGCGGGACGGGTCCAGTCTATCTGTCCGTCCTGCGGCCTGCGGCGGGCGCAGATCGTCGCCTCGGATTCGTCCTGGGGCGTTGCGGGGCGGTCCCCCGCCCGCAGCCGGTCCAGCAGCGGCGGCAGCATGGCGACCATCTCGGACACGGCGCGATCGTAAAGCGCCCGCGCCGTGATGCGGTCGGGATCAATGCCGAATACGGCCTGCGCCGCCACCGGGCCGTCGTCGATGCCTTCCGCGATCCAGAACAGGGTCGCGCCGCCGCGGCGCTGCCCGGTCAGGATGTGCCATGGGATGACTCCGCGCCCGCGCATGCGCGGCAGGGCCGACGGGTGAAACCCCAGGACCCCCAAGGACGGCAGCGCCCGCAGTTCGGCCCCCACCAGTTGCGACCACCCGATGATCAGCACCAGGTCGGGTGCCGCAGTCCTGATTGCCGCGAGACAGGCCTCATCATCCGTGCGCGCCGCACGGCAGAGCGGGATTGCATTGGCCTTGGCCAGAGGACCCAGGTCGAAGAAGTCGGAATGTGCACCTGCCTGATCCTGCGGCAGGGTTACGATCAGCACCGGGCGATGTCCTGCCGCACAGATGGCGTGCAGCGCCTGCGCCGACCCTTCCACCGCACCGACGAACGCGATTCTCACGACGCCTCCCTTGGCTGGGCGAACAGCCCGCGGGTGAACCAATCGAGGGCCTGGTTCACCCGCGGCTCGTCCCGCCTTTCGCCGAACAGCGCGGTAGCCGCGGTCTCGAGAAGGATACGTCCGTCCAGGATGGCCGACCGGTGCGCCACATACCACAGGTCCAGCGCCAGCTTTTCGCGGTCGTCCAGCCGGGTATTGCCGCTCACCTGCGCCCACCCGGTCAGGCCCGGACGGACAGAGTTGCGCATCCGCCCCAAGGCGCCGAATTGCGCAAGCGTGGCGGGCAGCAAGGGCCGCGGCCCGACCAGCGCCATGTCGCCCTGCAGGATCATCCACAACTGAGGCAACTCATCCAGACGCAGCCGCCGGACAAGCCGCGTGAATGGGGTCACCCGCATCCCGTCCGGCAACAGGGCTCCGTCGGATCCGCGCCGGTCGTTCATCGTGCGCATCTTGCACAGAGTGATGGTCTTCCCGTCCTGTCCCACACGATCCTGACGAAAAAGCAACGGCGGGCCCAATATCAGCCGGATCGTAATTGCCGCGCCGATTTGAATTGGCAACGTCAGCACGTACAATATTGCAACCAGAGGTAATTCAATCCAGCGGCTCATACACGTCGTACCCTACACTATAAAGGCAGGACACCGCGCAACGAAAGGAATGACCCTTTTGTCCGAATCACCGCCATTATCGCCATACATTAAATGTCGCTTATGACATCCCGTGAATCAATATTCATGTTTACCGAATCCCGTTTTGCCTCATAATAAAAAAGGCTTCCGATGTGTCATGCATGGTTTCTGAATGCCGACGCCAAAGGTTCTACATGTAATTACAGGAACCTCGATCGGGGGCGCCGAAATGATGCTGTTCCGGTATCTGCGGGCCCTGGGACCTGCCAAGGACAGGCACCGGGTCGTGTCGATGATGTCCCCGGGGCCCGTGGCGGAGCGCATCGCGCAATTGGGAGTCCGGGTGGACAGCCTGCATGTCGAGGCGGTCTGGAACATTCCCGGGGCGGTGATCCGGCTGCAGCGCCTGATCGACAGGCTCGAGCCCTGCGTGGTGCAGGGGTGGATGTATCATGGCAGCCTGTTGGCCTCGCTGGCGGTGCGGCTGGCGCGCCGCGATGAGGTCGGGCTGGTCTGGGCCATCCACCATTCGCTGTCGGAACCGCGCCGGGAAAAGCGTGCGACGCGTGCGGTGTTGCACGCGCTTTGCCGGCTTGGCGCCCGCACCGACGTCATCACCTATTGCGCGCGCCAGGCCTGCCAGCAACATGTGGCCTTCGGGTTCCCGGCAGACCGAAACCAGGTCGTTCCGAATGCTCTGGACTTGTCCGAGTTCGCGCCGGACCCCTTGGCCCGCAGCCGGCTGCAGGCGGCGGCAGGGATCCCCCTTGGGCGACGCATCATCGGCACGATCGCCCGCAGCCACCCCATGAAGGATCACGCCGCCTTCGTGGCCGCGCTTGCCTGTCTCCTGCGAGAGGGCCATGACGTGCAGGGCGTCCTGATCGGGGCGGGTCAGCCCGACGGGCCGGCAGTCCAGGCCGCCCGGGCTGCCGGAATTGCCGACCGGATCGTGGCGCTGCCCGCACGTGACGACATCGCGGCGCTGGTGCCGGGCCTGGACGCCTACCTGCTGTCCTCGGCTTGGGGAGAGGCGCTTCCCGTGGCCGTGGCAGAGGCCATGGCCGCCGGCGTCCCGGCCGTGGTGACCGATGTCGGCGACAGCGGGTGGCTGGTTGAGGATTGCGGGGAATGCTGCCCGCCGGGCCGCCCCGACCTGATGGCGAAGGGTCTGGCCCGCATCCTGGCCCTGTCCCCCGATGACCGCTGCGCCTTGGGCTTGGCATGCCGCGCCCGCATCGAACATGTCATGTCGATGCCGCAATATGTCGGAACTTATGCCCAGATCCACGCTGCCGCCATGTCCCGACGAAGCCGCGCGCGCCCGGTGGGAGCACATGCATGAACATGCTGGCGCAAAACCAACGCGGCGCTCCTCCGTCCGAAAGCTGGTCCGAGCGGCTGGACACGGACGAGCTGATGCAGCTGATGCGTCGGAACCTGTGGCTGATGATCGTGATCGCCCTGGCGGTGACGGGGGCAACCGCTGCCTATCTGTCGATGCGCATCCCGGTCTACCGCACCCAAGGCGCCATGGTGCTGACCAATTCCGAGATCCGGATGAGCCAGATCGACACCCAGCTGCAAAGCTACGAGCTGACGCGGGCGCGGGTCGAGACGGAACTGGACGTGCTGCGTTCGCGCAGCTTTGCCGAACAGGTCGCCCGGTCCATCGGCCTGTTTGACGATCCGGAATTCCTGCCTCTCCCGCACGGCCCGGAAAACCCTGGCACCTCTGTCGAACATGCGCGGGCGGTGATCGAGAAGCTGCTGGCGTCCTACATGCTGCGCCGCAACGGCGAAAGCCTTGTCATCACCGTGCAGGCCGAAGCCACCACGCCCGAACTGGCCGCCCGTATCGCCAACGGCGTCGTGGTCAGCTTCATCGAACTGTCGCGGACCCGCCAGACCAGCATCATCGACAGCTCGACCTTCCATCTGAAGAACCAGATCGAGAACATGGGCGGCACCCTGTCGCAGCGCCAGTTCGAGCTGGCTGACTTCATCCGTCGCAACGCGCTGGACGATTCCGGACTGCCCGACCGTCTGCGCCGCGAGGCAAGCCACCTGGCGGCGGTCCGGTCCGTGATGGAAAGCGAAGGCCGCCTGGCGACGCCCGAGGCGCAGCGCGTCGTCGCCGAACTGGCCGATCTCGACGGACAACTGTCCGAGCGGACCCTGAACGACCTGGAGCTGGGCCGCATGCACCAGGCGGTCGAACTGTTGTCGTCGCGCTATCGGACCGCCGTCGAACGGCTGAGCGACCTTGAACGGCAACGCGACCTGATTCAACCCGACGCCAGGCAGATCACCGTGGCGGAATTGCCCCAGGAGCCGGCGGGCCCCGATTTCGGGCTGACGCTGGCGGCGAGCGTTCCGGCGGGACTGATCCTGGCTTTCGTGCTGGCGCTTTTGCGCAGCGTCGTCAGCCAGCGCATCTGGGATGACACGCAGCTGGCGCGGATCGGCGGCCTGACGAACCTCGGCATGGTCCCTCATCTCCGCCGGCGGGGCATCCTGCTGCGCCGTCCGCGACCTGTGGACGTCGTGAAGGAAGAGCCCGAGGCCACCTACAGCGAGGCGATGCGCTCGCTGGTCACCATCTGGTCGAACCTGCCCGGCTCCGACACCACTGCCCGGGTGCTGATGATCACGTCGGGCTTTGCCAAGGAAGGACGCACCACCATTGCCGTCTCGATGGCCGCCACCGCGGCACTCGACGGCCTCAGGGTCCTGTTGTTGGACATGGACACGCACAGCCAGGGCGCCAGCCGCAGCCTGGGTCTGGCGACCGCCGGGCTCAGCTTCGGGCAGGTCGCGGAAGGGTTCGTGCCGGTGTCCGATGCGCTGCAGACGGTGGGTGGCCCTGACAGGTTTCACCTGCTGGCCTTCAGGCGCGGCGCCCAGCTGACACCGCGCGTCCTGCGCTGCTTTGCCAGCCGGGTCCTGCCGCAGCTGAAACAATCCTATGACCTGATCATCATCGACACGCCGCCCGCCTTGGCCTTTGCCAATGCCGTCCGGCTGGCGGGCGTGGCCGACGAGGCCCTGCTGATTGTGCGGGCGGGAAGGACGACGCTGCGAACGGCAGACAGCGCCCTCGAAAAGCTGCGCACCAACGGGTGCATTGTGCGCGGCGCGGTGATCAACGATGTTCGCACCGGGCGGTACCGGCAATTGACCAAGGGTGACCACCATGGCTAGGACTGCTGGATCATGGGCCGTGGCGATATGCTTGGCGGTCCAGGCCAGCCCGGCAACCGCCACCGCCTTCCCCGGTGCCGAAGGTTATGGCGCCACGGCCGAGAACTGGCGTGGAGGGAGGGTGGTCGCCGTGACCTCTCTGCGCAACGAGGGGCCGGGTACCCTGCGGGCCTGTGTCGAGGCACAGGCCGCCCGGGTCTGCATCTTCAAGGTGGCGGGGACCATCACGCTGGACCGCCCGCTGATGGTCCGGTCCGATGTCTATGTGGCGGGGCAGACGGCCCCTGGGGGCGGGATCCAGCTGCGGCTTGGCCGATCTGCCACCGGACCCCTGGTGGTCAAGAACGCCCGCGACGTCGTCATCCGGTTCCTGAAGATCCGCCCCGGCACCGGCGGCGGGGTGTCGGCCAATATCGACGCGGTGACCGTCGAGAACGCGCAGCGGGTCTATCTGGGCAACCTGTCTCTGGCCTTCGCCAGCGACGAGACCTTCAACGTCCATGTCGCCGCCAGCACGGTGCGCGACATCACCCTGGCCGACAGCATCCTAGCCTATAGCCTCGACCGCGCCAACCATCCCGAGGGCCGGCACTCCAAGGGCGCGCTGATCTGTTCTGACCAGGGCACCGGGAACCAGTGCGGGCGGATCAGCCTTCTGCGCAACCTCTTTGCCCATCACCGGGATCGCAACCCGGACATCAAGGCCACCGCGATCGGCCCGGTCGAGGTCATCAACAACATCTTCTACAACCCGATCAGCCAGTTCGGAGAGTTCTACGACCTGCTGGGTGATACGACCGTCGCCTATGCCGGCAACCTGGCATTGACCGGGCGATCCACCACCGACCGTGCCGCCACCGCGGTCGAGGGTTTCGACTGGAGCCCGGAACACGAACTGGCAATATGGGCGCAGGACAACCTTGCCTTTCGCTGGACCGGTTGCACAACACGCCGCCCGATGCCGGTCCTTGACCCGGTCGCTCAGGTTCATCCCGCGCCCGTGCCCGTCAGGCTTACCGTCAGGCCGATGGCCGCATCGGCGGTGGAGGGGACCCTGCCTGCCCGGGTCGGTGACGTGCTGCCCGGCGGGGGTCATCGCGACAGCCTGGACCGCCGCGTCCTGTCCGATCTGGCCAGTTGTCAGGGGAACGTGATCGATGCGCCGGCGCAGGTCGGTGGCTGGCCCCCGATCCCGGCAGCCGCCGCGCCACCCGACCGCGACCGCGATCATTTTCCCGATGCCTGGGAGGCGGCCCGTCCCGGAATGGACCCCGCGCGGCCCGACGACCCGTGGAAGTCACTGAACGGGACCACCGCCCTGGAGCTTTGGCTGGCGGAACTGGCGGGTGACCTGTGAGCGTCGAGGCACATCACCTGCCGGGCACTGCCGGTTTGCGCAGGCGCCTGGCCGTGAACCTGGCCTGGATCGGCTCGTCGCAGGCGGTCATCACGCTGCTGGGGCTGGCCTCGCTGGCCCTGACGGCGCGCGCCCTGGGGCCCGCGGGGCTGGGGGTGCTGGCCTTCATCGAGGCCTATGCCCGCATGATCGCCCGCCTGGTCCATCCCGAGCCGTGGCAGGCGCTGATCCAGCACGGCACGCGGGCGCTGGAATGCGATGACGCGGGGCGTTTCGGGCAATTGGTCTGGCTGTCGCTGCTGGCCGACCTGCTGGGGGGCCTTCTGTCCGCGGGAATCGGGTTGCTGCTGGCCCACTGGGTTGCGCGCTGGCTGCAGGTGGCGTCGGGCCACGAACAACTGCTGATGCTGGCGGCGGCGGCGACGCTGATCGCGCCCCGCCCGACGGCGATGGGCCTGCTGCGGATCTATGACCGCTTTGATTTGCTGGCCCGCATCGACATGACAATCGCCCTGTTGCGGCTGGTGCTGATTGTGCTGATCTGGTCGATGGGGATGGGCCTTGCTTGGTTCGTGGCGCTGATGGTGGTCTGGACCTTGGCCGAGAACCTGGTGCCCATGGCGCTTGCCTTGCGAGAGATGCGCCGGCGTGGGCATGCCGTGCGCAGCGCATCCGTGCGCGGCATCCTGCAGGACAATCCCGGTCTGCTGCGGCTGTTCGTGAACAGCAACGTCAATGTCACGCTGCGCCAGATGCGCCAGCGGCTGGACATCATCCTGCTGGCCGGCGTCCTGCCGGCATCCGCACTGGGCCTGTACCAGCTGGCGCGTCGCATCGGCGACGCGGCCCTGCGGATCGGGCGGCCGCTGACGCAGGTCTTCATGCCCGAATTCGCGCGCCTCGCCGCGCGGGAGGAATTCGGCACCCTGCGCCGCTTGATGCTGGCGGGGTCGCTTGGGCTGGGGGTCGTGCTGCTGGTGCTGCTGGTGCCGCTGGCACGCGGCATGGACCGCATCCTGCCCTTCCTGTTCGGACCGGCTTTCGGGGATGCTGTCGGGACGGTGAACATCATGGCGGTGGCCATGGCCCTCTACATGGCCAGCATGTCGCTCGGGCCGGCCCTGATCAGCCTGGGGCGCGACCGCGCCATGACGGTCATCAGCGCGGTGACCACGCTGCTGTTCTTTGCCATGCTGATCCCCGCGGCGTGGATCTGGCAGGCTGAAGGGGCTGCGGCCGCGCATCTGGTCTCGAATGCGCTGTGGCTGGCGGCGTCGGCGACGGTGGCCTGGGCAGCCTTGGGGCGATCCGGGGGACATGGCCGATGACCGCTGCGGCAGCCCCGGTCCGGCAATCGGTGCAGATCGACACGGGCTTCGCCCTGGCCTGCCTGGCGGTATTCCTGTCGCCGATGAACTACCTGCGGCTGCCGGGCCTCTATTTCACCGCCACGGACCTGGTCGCGGTGATCGGGCTGGTGGTGATGCTGAGAGCGCGCCGACTGCCCCGCCGCCCTTTCGGCGCCGCCACCGGCCTGTGGATGAGCGGGTTTCTGTTGCTGGGCGGGGGGCTGATGCTGGGGTCCATTGTCAACGGCTGGCCGATCGACCTGCTGGTGATCCTGATGCAATACGCATTTTCCCTGATCGCGCTGCCGCTGCTTTTGGCGGGGCGGCCAGCGGCGCAGGTCACCGTCATGCTGCGGGTGCTGATGTATTCCATCACCTTCGTGATGCTGTTCGGCATCTGGGTGTTCCATTTTGTGCCTCACCCGCCCGTGGAGTTCGTCACTTTCTCCGGCCGTCTGCAATCGCTGGTCGAACGGGAAAACGAGTGCGCGGCCCTGGGAGCCATTGCCCTCATCCTGCTGGTCCATTTCTGGCAAAGCGGCACCGCACGGGTGGCAGAGATCGTGATCGCCCTGCCTGCCCTGCTGTATGGCATCATGCTGACGGGATCGAACACCGGCATCATGGTGCTGGCGATCGGGATCATGGTGCTGACGCTGCTGAGCGGGTCGCCCCGGACCATGGTGATGCTGGGCCTTGCCGCTGGCACAGTGGCGGCGCTTCTGGTCACGGGCGGCGACGTCCTGCTGCCCGAGGTGTTCCGCGACCGGGTGCTGAACGGCATCCTGGCCGGAGACGTCGAACAGGCCGGGACCTTCTCGGACCGCGTGATGCTGATCCAGGAGGCCATCCGCATCGCCCCCGACTGGCTTCTGGTAGGGATGGGGGCCGACCAGTACCGCTATTTCAGCGCTTACGGCCACCCGGTCCACAACACCTATCTGCTGCTGCTGAACGAGGGCGGGCTGCTGTCGCTGTCGGGCCTGCTGCTGTTGCTGCTGACCGGGCTTCCCGCAGCCTTCCTGGCGCTGTCAAGCGGCCCCACGCGCAAGAACGGCGCACTGACACTGACGATCCTGCTGATCTATGCCTTGGTCCTGAGCACCTTCCCGCATTTCTACGCCCGGTTCTGGAACGTCCCGCTGATCCTTGCCCTGTCGGTGTCCTGCGCCTGTCGCCGCGCCGTGGTTCCTGGGACGCCCCTGCCCGGAAAGGATGTGATCCATGCCTGACCCTCATACTTTCCCCCCGGTGATCCGCGTGCTGGCGGTGGGGCTGTCGATGCTGGTGCCGATGGCGGCCCCGGCGGACCCCTATCGGCTGCATCCGCAGGATCGGCTGCTGATCCGCGTCCTGACTTGGGAATTTAGCCAGAGCGCCCAGATGTCCCTGGACAAGGTGTCGGGCGAATACACCATAACACCCGAAGGCCAGCTGCAGCTGCAGCTGGCAGGGCCGGTGCATGCAGCGGGACAGTCGCTTGCGGAACTGTCCGTGGCGGCCTCGGACATGCTGCGCCGTGCCGCGGGCATGCAGGACCCTCTGCATGTGTCGGTCGAACTGGTCTCCAGCGCGCCCGTCTATGTGATGGGTGCGGTTCAGACGCGCGGCGCGGTCGCGTTTCGCCCCGGCCTGACGGCGCGCCAGGCGCTGGCGCTGGCGGGCGATCTGTACCGCGTCACTGCCGCCAACGACATGATGCGCAGCGTCGCCGTGACCGGCGACGTCCTGGCATCCGAGGACAGACTGCGCCGCCTGCGGCACGAGGAAGGGCTGGTGAAGGCCGAACTGGATGCCCTGTCAACCCGGACTCCCTCGGATCCCGCACCCGCCGACCCGCCCGCCGCCGGTGCCGCTGACGACGGCGACGTGCAGGCCCGCCTGCTGAAGGCCGACCGCGAAAGCCGCCGCACCCGCGCCGCCAGCCTGCAGGACCTGCAGGACCTGCTGACAAGCAAGATCGATCGCCTGGACCAGCAGATGACCCTGCGCGACGAACAGATCGGCACGGTCAGCCGCGACCTGCAGGATATCCAGAGCCTTAAGGACAAGGGGCTGGCCGCGAATGCGCGGGTGACGGCGCTGTCGACATCGCTGAACGACCTGGAGGCGCGGCGTCTGGAGCTGGAGACGACGCTGCTGCTGACGGAGCAACAGCTGAACCAGGCCGAGCGCGACAGCGGCACGATCGAATTCGACGCGCTGACGCGGCTGCTGCTTCGGCTTGGCGAATTGCAGTCGGAAATCGCACGCGAGGAAATATCGCTGTCGACGGCCAGGCAGCTGCAGGTCCAGATGCTGATCGGGCAAGGGACCGGGCCGTCCGACGACCCGGTCGCGCGGCCGGTCTTCACCATCATCCGCCCCGGTGCGGGTCACCTGAGAGTATCGCCCGATGCCCTGCTTGCGCCCGGCGACACGCTGGAGGTCACGCTGCCCGCCATGGATCAGATCGCGGCGGGCCCATGACGGCGGCTCATGCCATCCTTTTTCCCTTTGTCGGCGGCGATGTCGTCGGCGGCAGCCACTTGTCGGCACTGCGCCTGATCGCGGCACTGGACCCCGGCCGGTTTCGCCCCCGTATCGTCCTGCACGGGGGCGGGGGGCGGTTGGCCGGACTGATCGAAGATCACGGCCTGTCCTGGGATCGGCTGGATCACCCGGGCATCATCGCCCCCCGCTATAGCCGAGAACCGGGCAATGTCTCCCTGCCGCGCTATATGATGGCCTCTGCCGGAGGGTTGCGGCGCCTCCTGACGAACTGGGGCATCGATCTGGTCCATACCAACGACGGCCGGATGCATGCCAATTGGGCCCTGCCGGCGCGCCTGGCAGGATGCCGACTGGTCTGGCATCATCGGCAGAGCCCCACGGCCTTGGGCGTCAACCTGATCGCGCCGCTGCTGGCACACAGGATCATCGGCGTGTCGCATTTCTCGCGCCCCGCCCGCCCGGTCTGGCCCCTGCGCGACCGGTTCCGGGTGATCCCCAGCCCGTTCGACCTGACGGCGGTCCGCCCGGACCGGCACGCATCGATGGCCCGGATCCGCACTGCCATCGGCGCCATGCCCAGTGCGGTTGTCCTGGGCTATGTCGGGGTGCTGAACTGCCGCAAGCGCCCCGATCATTTCGTCCGGGTGATCGCGCGACTGCACCGCGACATTCCGGATCGGGACATTCACGGTGTGATCTTGGGCCGGGCCGAGCATCCGGACGATCCGGTCATCCGGAACTGCATCGCCCTGGCGGCAGAGCTTGGCATCCGGAGCAGGCTTCACCTGCTGGGCCACCGGTCGCCCATAGAGCCGTGGCTGGCAGGCCTGGACGCATTGCTGGTGACGGCGCTGGACGAACCCTTCGGGCGCACCCTGATCGAGTCCATGCACCTGCATGTGCCGGTCGTCGCCACGCGCCATGGCGGCAACCCCGAGGCGATCCATGACGGGAGGACCGGGTTCCTTGTCGAGGCCCGTGACCCCGCAGCCTTCGTTCCGCCCCTGCGCCGCCTGATGGAGGATCCGGAGCTTCGTGACCGCATCACAGAGACCGCCGCCCGCGGGCTGGAACGCTTTGCCTCCGACGTTCATGTCCGTCACGTCCAGGACCTCTATGCCGACCTGCTGAAACCATCCGCTGCCACCCGGAAGAAGGTCCGCCATGTCTGACCCAAGGCTTCCCAGCTTCATCATCGCAGGGGCCGCCAAATCGGCCACGACCTGGCTGCAGCAATCGCTGCAGGGATCGCCGCGCATCTTCATGCCCGCACCCGAGCCGCATTTCTTTTCGCGCCACCACCAGGCCGGGATCGCCTCCTATGCCGCCCTCTTCGCAGATGCCGGCGCCGGCGCGATCCTCGGCGAGAAGTCAAACTCCTACCTGACCACGCCCGGCGCCGAAACACGGCTGCATGCCCATCTTCCCGACACCCGCTTGATCTTTCAGCTGCGCGACCCGGTGGAGCGGGCCTATTCCGACTATGCGATGCTGTTCCGCCGGGGGGAGGTCGATGGCGACATAGGGCGGCACCTTGATCCTGACCGTGCTGCGACGGGCCGCTTCCTGCATGACGGCTGCTATGCCCTGCACCTGAGCCGGTTCTATGACCTCTTTGCACCCGAACAGATCCTGGTGCTGCTCTATGAACAGATGACGCAGGCGCCCGGACGACAGCTGGACCAGCTGGCCGCACATATCGGATTGCAGGGCGCGTTGGCACCCCCATTGAGGGAGCGGGTCAAGGATGCCCGGTCGGCGGCCGTGCCCCGGCCGCTTCGACGCCTGCTGGCACCGTTGCGACCCGCCCTGGACCCGCTGCGCCAGACGGCGTTGATACGGGGGCTGCGCACCCTGGTCGCGCGGCCTTACGAGTATCCTGCGCTCGACCCGGTCCTGAGGGCAGAGATCGCCGATTTTTATCGGCCCCACAATGCGGCGCTCATGGGATTGACGGGAATTTCGCTGCGGCCATGGTCGCAGGACCGCACACCGGCCGACGACCAAGGGATGCGGAAAACCAACCTGCCGAGCAAAAACCGCCCGGATGCGGATTTCATTTAATTCAGGAACAGCGGAATTTATGTCCATTGGGTGAAGATACCTGGCCAATTTCAACTAATAATTGACGGGCGCTTACGGCGTCAGTTTCTGGCCTGATCCAAGCGAAAAATTCTCCAGTGCAATCGACTATATTTCAACCAATTGGGCTGGATCTATACATTTGGCTAGGGGCTATCCGATCGTACAGGACCCTGCTCTCGCAGCCGTGATACACTCAAATCACCTGAATATACTCAATCATATTTTCTCCGACGGGCAGTATATGCGTGGATGGTAGGCATGGTTTGGGACTTTGGATTTCCGCATGATGCCGATCGGGACTGGCGGCTTATTCGGAATCCCGTTCGCCATAAATCAGAACTCGTCGCCAACAAACGGCTTGTAGCCGCGGATGCCGTGGCGGTCGCGGTCGCCGCCTGCATTGCCACGGTTCTGTCGGCTGGCGCACATTTCGACTGGACCGAGCTGTCCGCCTTGCCCCTGTTCATCGGCCTTTCCCTGGTGGTGATGTTGCCGCTCATGGTGGTGGCCGGTTTCTATTGCCGGCATAGCCAATCCTCTTCTCTGCCTGACCTGACGATGCTTGTCCCGGGGACGGCGCTGGCGGTGGCAGGCAGTCTGGTAATGGCCCGGGGAACCAACTGGCTGCCCCAGATCCCTCTGACGACATTCCCGATCATGTTCCTGGCCCTGCTGCCCATGCACGGCGCCGCCCGGCTGTCGGCCCGCGGGCGGGAGTTGATCCGCCGTCGGCAGCGTCTCCGGGACAACGAGGTCCCCGTGCTGATGATCGGTCTGGGCGCGACAGGCGACCTGTTCCTGCGGGCGGTCCATCAAGGCCTGTCGACCTACCGGGTGATGGGCATCATCGACAGTTCGATGGACAGCAAGGACCTGCTGTTCCACAGTGTTCCCATCCTGGGATCGGTCCATCAGCCCCAACCCGTCATCGACCGCCTGATGGCCAGTGGAAAGCTGCCCCGCTGCCTCCTTCTCACCGAGGCGGTCAGCCATTTCGACAGCGACGGCATGGCCGTCCTTCTGACTTGGGCCGAGGCACATGGCATCAAGGTCAAGTCGCTGCCCAACCTGACCGAGCCCGTCAGCCACGACACCTCCTGTCACGAGATCGACCCCGAGGACGTGCTGATGCGCCCCCAGAAAACGGTGGAACGCCAGCTGCTGCGTGCCACCTATCGCGGGCAGAAGGTGCTGGTCACCGGCGCCGGCGGATCGATCGGCGGCGAAATGGTGCGCCAGCTGGCGTCGCTGCAGCCCTCCGAACTGGTGCTGATCGAGAACTGCGAGCTGAACGCCTATCAGATCGACCGCCTTCTGGCGCGGCATTTCCCGCAGGTGCCCCGGCGGCTGCACATCTGCTGCGTCCGCGACGCGGCGCATGTGAACGCCATCTTCCAGGCACACCGGCCAGACCTGGTGTTCAATGCCGCCGCCCTGAAGCACGTCCCGCTGGTCGAGTTGAACCCCTGCGAAGGAGTGCTGACGAATGTCATCGGCACCCGCAACATCTGCGATGCGGCCCGCGCGGCCGGTGCCCGCGCGGTGGTGCAGGTGTCGACCGACAAGGCCGTCAACACCACCAACGTGATGGGCGCGACCAAGCGCGTCGGGGAATTCTATTGCCAGGCGCAGGACCTGATCACTCGCGAGATCGGCTGCGACACGCGGTTCTTCACCGTGCGGTTCGGCAATGTACTGGGATCATCGGGGTCGCTGATCCCGCTCTTTCAGGAACAGATCGCGCGGGGCGGACCGCTGACTGTCACCGATCCGCAGATGGAACGCTATTTCATGACCATCCGCGAGGCGGTCGAACTGACCCTGCTGGCGGCTGCCCAGGGCCTGAAGGACGGTCACGACACCGGCCGCATCTTCGTGCTGGACATGGGCTCCCCGGTGCGCATCGTCGACCTGGCGGAGCGGATGATCACGATGGCGGGGAAGGTCCCCGGAAAGGACATCAAGGTCGAATTCGTCGGGATCCGCCCCGGCGAGAAGCTGTTCGAGGAACTGTTCGACCGCAATGAACGAATCGTGCCGGCCGGATTCGCCGGGGTGACCTGCGCCATTCCCCATCCGGTTCCGATATCGCGGCTTCGTGCGGCCATGCTGCGGCTGGAAAAAGCCGCACGGGCTGGCGATGAGGACCTGGTGCGCGCCGGGCTGTCAGACCTGGTTCCGGGCTATGGCACGCCCTCGACAGCGCCCGAACGGGCGATATCCGTCCAACTGCCCCGAAACAGGCAGGTCGCCGTCGGAGCGGTCGCATGAATACCGTCCCGACCCTGCCACCGGTGGCTCCGGCACGCCCGCAGACCGTGCTGGTGATCGCCAGCCTGGCATGGTCGCTGGTGAACTTCCGGCTGGATCTGATGCGCCGCATGCGGAGACACGGCCACCGAATATTGGCCGCGGCCCCCGATTTCGACACCTTGACCGAGACCGCCCTCCGCGCCGAAGGGATCGAGCCGCTGACCCTGCCGATGGATCGCACCGGCCTGAACCCGTGGTCCGATCTTCAGACCTTGCGATCGCTGCGGCGCATGCTGCGGGACCGGCGCCCCGACCTGGTCCTGCCTTATACCATGAAGCCCATCATCTATGGCTGCCTAGCCGCGCGGCTGGAGGGGGATCTGCGCTGCTGTCCCCTGTTCACGGGGCTGGGCTATGCTTTCTGCGATCCGACACCGTCCGGCAAGCGGCGCATGGTGCGTGGGGTGTCCATCGCGCTGCACCGCATCGCCACCCGCAACACGCGGCTGGCTTTCTATTACAACCCCGCCGAGGCGCGCGACCTGCGCAGGTTCCGCCTGGTTCCCGCCCATGCGCGGCTGATCGCCGTTCCGGGGTCCGGGGTCGACACCGACCGGTTCCGTCCGACGCCGCTGCCCGAGGGCGTGCCGGCGTTTTTGTTCGTGGGACGGATGCTGCACAGCAAGGGCGTGGATGATCTGGTTGCCGCCGCCCGGCAGCTGCTGGCCGAAGGACACCGGTTTCGCCTGGATCTGGTGGGGCCGTGCGACAGCAACCCCGACGCGGTCAGCGATGCAACACTGCGGGCCTGGCAGGGGGCGGGGATCACCTATCACGGCGCCACGCGGGACGTGCGCCCCTACCTGCAGGCTTGCCATGCCTTCGTTCTGCCCACCCGACTGCGCGAGGGTGTGCCACGGACCATTCTGGAGGCGATGGCCTGCGGGCGGCCGATCATCACCACCAATGCCCCAGGCTGCGGCGAAACGGTCGTGGACGGTGAAGCCGGCCTGGTCGTGCCGATGGCCGATGTCGCGGCCCTTGCCGCCGCCATGCGCCGTTTCCTTCAGAACCCCGCGCTGGTGGAGCGGATGGGCGCGCAGGCCCGGGCCCGGGTGATGGCCCACCACGATGTGCATGACGTCAACCGCCTGCTGCTGACCCAGCTGGGGCTGGAGCCCGAGGCTGCGCCGCAACCCGTGGAGGTGCCGTCATGGGCCTGATCGCCAAAACGCGGCAGCCGCAACGTGCAGTCCTGACGCGGTTTCTGGGCGTTGGATTGGCGAACACCGCCTTTGGCTATGGCGTCTATGCGCTGTCGGTGCTGGCGGGGCTGCCGGCCCAAGGGGCGCTGGTCGTGCAGTTCGTCCTGGGTGCCCTGTGGAATTACCACCTGCACACGCGGCTGGTCTTTGCCGTGGAGGGCTGGGGGCGCCTGCCCGCCTATGTCGCGGCCTATGTGCTGATCTATGCGCTGAACGCGGCCGGATTGGCCATGGTCATGGACCTGGGCGTCGGGCCGCTGCTGGCCCAGCTGATGATCCTGCCCTTTGCCGTCATGCTGTCATGGCGACTGGTCGGTCGGGTGATGGGCCATCGTGGCGGAGTGTCCGCATGAGCCTAGTCGAACGCCCTGCGGTCATCGGGACCCACCCTTGGAAAAAGGTGCTGCCCGCGGCGGGGGTGGTCGCGACGGTCATGATCCTGGGTGCGCTTTTCGGACGGATCATGGGCTATGACCTGCGCCGCGACGAGTTCATGTTCCTGCCGCCCGCCGCGCTGCTGGACGACTACCGGCTGTACGACCAGCTGTTCTACAACCACGTGCCCTATTCGGCCTGGCTGTTCCGGGGCGTCCACATGCTGCTGCCGGATCTGGGGCTGCTGGCGGCAGGGCGCTTGACGGTCTTTGCGGCCTGGCTGCTGCTGCTCGGCGGGGCCGGGTGGCTCGGCTGGCGACTGACGCGGTCGGCGGTCGTGGCCGCGTTTTGCGTGGCAAGCCTTCTGACGGCCGATGTGCTGCTGGGCCAGACCGGAATGGCGGCCACGAACAACCTGCTGCCGCTGCCCTTCGCGATGTTGGGCCTTGGCCTGATCGCGGTGTCGCTGAGCGAAGGCGAGCTGCCTTTTGGCCGCCTTTTTATCGCCGGGGCCATGCTTTCGATTGCTGCGGGCCTCAAGGTCAGCGCGGCTGCCGTCATTCCTGCCGTGGCCGTGGCCTGCTTCCTGCTCCCGAAGGAGCTTTCCCTCGGGCAGCGCGCCAGGCGACTGGCCTTGCCCGTGGCGCTTGGGGGGGCGGTGGGTGCGCTGCCACTGTTCTGGCTGCTGGTCACCATGCCCGACCGGTTCATGGCCCATGTCCTGGGCTATCATCTGGGACCGCAGGTGGCCTATTGGCAGGCCAACATGTCGAGCGAGCCGGGTCTGGCCCTGACTTTGGAGGCCAAGTTGCGGCTGGCCCAAACGATGTGGCTGTCGGGCACCTCCCTGCTGGCGCTGTTCGTGATGCTGCTGGCCCTCGTCCTGGCGTGGCACCGGCTGACGGGTGCGGTGGCCATGGTGGCGGCGGCGACGGTCAGCGCTGCGGCCATGGGGTTCCTGCCCAGTCCTGGCTTTCCGCAGTATTTTGCCCCACCGCTGATCGGGCTGCCGCTGCTGACCGCGCTGCTGGTCGGGCGCCTTGATCCGGCGGAACGGGCACGGTTGGTGCCCGGGCTGCTTGTCGCCTGCGCCCTGATGCTGACGCTGGCGGCGCCGCGCCTGGCGCCGGGACTGCGGGCGCTGCACGATCCCGATCGGCTGACCCCGGCCCGCTTGGCCGCCGGCGCGCAGGCCCTGAACGATGCGACGTTGACCCCTGGTCCGGTTGCCACCCTGTCGCCGCTCTACCCGTTGCAGGCCGGCCTGCCCATCTATCCCGAATTCGCAGCCGGCCCCTTTGCCTACCGGGTGGCCGATGTGACGCCACCGGGTTTGCGCGCCCTCTATGTCATGGCCGGCCCCCGTGACCTTGAGGCCCTGTTCGCCGCCACCCCGCCCGCCGCCATCCTGACGGGCTTCGACCCGGGGCTGGAACGCGCCCTGGTCGCTTATGCCCGCCGCCACGGGTTCCAGGCCACCGTCCTGCCTGCCCTGAGCGACCGTTATGGCCAAGGCACCCTGTGGCAGCGCCCCCTTCCCGACCCGTTGTCCACGTTGCCCGGAGAAAGCTCATGAAGACGATCCTGCTTGCCGGCGGCCTTGGTTCGCGCCTTGCCGAGGAAACCACCACGATCCCGAAACCCATGGTCGAGATCGGCGGCCGCCCCATCATCGCCCATGTGATGGACATCTACAGCCAGTTCGGCCAAACCGAATTTGTCGTGGCAGCTGGCTACAAGTGCCTGATGCTGAAGCAATTCTTTGCCAACTATCACCTGATTGCCAATGACATCAGCGTGTCGGTGGACACGGGCACGATCTCTCTCCGGCCGATCAGCGCGGGGGGCTGGAACGTCAGCGTGGTCGATACCGGCGCCCATACGATGACCAGCGGCCGCATCCGCCGCCTGCGGGACTGGGTCGGCGACGAGACGTTCATGGTCACCTATTCCGACGGGCTGGGCAATGTCGACATCGACGGTCTGCTGGCCTTTCACCGCAGCCACGGCAAGCTGGCCACCGTCACCGCCGTGCAGCCCCCCGCCCGGTTCGGCAACATGGAGCTGTCTGGAAACCGCGTCAGCGCCTTTACCGAAAAGGTCCGTCGCTACGAAACCTGGATCAACGGCGGCTATTTCGTCTTTGAACCGGGCGTCTTCGACTACCTGGTGGACGACATGGAGCCCTTGGAACAGTCGCCCCTGATGCAGCTGACCCAGGACGGCGAGCTGATGGCCTACAAGCATTACGGCTTCTGGCACCCGATGGACACGGTCCGCGACCGCAATTCCCTGAACGCCCTCTGCTGCGAAGGGACGCCCCCATGGCTGCAGTTCGACGCCGAGGGGGACCGGCACGAAGCGCGCGTGGTCGTGGCGATATGACGCCGGTTCCGCCCCCCGACCCTGCCGGGCCGCGCCCCTTTGGCGGCGCCCTTGCCGGCGCGCGCATATTGCTGACCGGACATACCGGCTTCAAGGGCAGCTGGCTGACGCTGTGGCTTGACCACCTGGGGGCGGAGGTCCGGGGCATCGCCCTGGCCCCTGACAACCGGGACGCTCTCTATACCGTTGCGGGGGTGGAGGCTCATTGCGACAGCCGCCTGGCCGACATCAACGATCCGCAGGCTCTGGATGCTGCCGCACAGGGGTTCCGCCCGGACATCGTCATCCATATGGCAGCCCAAGCGATCGTTCGCGACGGCTATTCCGACCCTGCGGGAACCTTTGCCACGAATGTGGTCGGCACCGCCAATGTGCTCGATCTGGCGCGGCGGCAACCCTCTGTGACGGGCGTGGTGGTGGTCAGCAGCGACAAGTGCTACGAAAACAACGAATGGGACTGGGGCTACCGCGAGACCGACCCCTTGGGCGGATCTGACCCCTACAGCGCATCCAAGGCCTGTACCGAACTTGTCGCGCAGGCCTATCGCCGTTCGTTCTTCCATGATCCCGCAGGACCTCAACTGGCCTCAGCGCGGGCAGGCAACGTGATCGGCGGCGGGGACCAGGCCCCCCATCGCCTGATCCCGGACATCGTGCGCGCCACGCGGTCAGGCCAGCGGACGGTCATCCGCAACCCCGGCAGCGTCCGGCCCTGGCAGCATGTGCTGGAGCCCCTGGCCGGGTATCTGACCCTGAGCGCGCGGCTGCTGGACGGCTGCAGGCCATCAGCTGCAGGGCCGTGGAATTTTGGTCCCGATACCGATGCCACTGTATCCGTGGGCGATTTGTGCCGCCGCCTTGCCCGCCACTGGGGCGAGGACGCTCCCTGTTTCGAGTTTGGCCAGGAGGGTCCGGCGCCGCACGAGGCCGGCCTGCTGCGGCTGGACAGCACCAAGGCGCGGCTGCGGCTCGGATGGCATCCCCGACTTGCCTTGGACGAGGCATTGGCCCTGACGGCGGACTGGTATCGCGCACATGCCGACGGCCGCGACATGCACGCGGTGACGCTGGCCCAGATCGCCGCCTATCAGGCGCGGCTGACCTCTCTCTCCCTCGATACGATCCCCCATGGCCTGGCCGCAGAATAGGAGCCGCCGATGCGTGTAAACTACGGACAGACCGTTCATGGCGAAGAAGAGATAGAGGCCGTGGTCCAGGTTCTGCGCAGTTCGACCCAGATGGGCCGGCACGTGCGCGAGATGCAGGACAAGGTCGCGGCGCTGTTCGCCAAGCGTCACGGGATCATGGTCAATTCCGGATCATCGGCAAATTTCATCGCCGTCGCGCTGCTGGATCTGCCCAAGGGGTCGGAGATCATCACTCCGGCGCTGACATTCGCCACGACCGTCGCGCCGATCGTGCAGCACGGGCTGGTTCCTGCCTTTGTGGACGCGGCGGAGGCCACCTACAACATCGACGCCGCGCAGATCGAGGAGATGATCGGCCCCGACACGCGCGCGATCATGGTGCCCTCGCTGATCGGCAACCTGCCCGACTGGCCGCAGATCCGCCGGATCGCCGAGCGCCACGGCCTGATGGTGATCGAGGACAGCGCCGATACGTTAGGCGCTACCATCGACGGGACCAGCACCGGGACGCTGTCGGACATCTCGACCACCAGCTTCTACGGCAGCCATGTCATCAACGGGGCGGGCAATGGCGGAATGCTGTGCGTCAACGACGACGCCCTGGCGCGGCGGGCGCTGCTGCTGCGGTCCTGGGGGCGCACGTCATCGCTGTTCACCGACAGCGAAACCATCCAGAACCGCTTCAACGTCGAACTGGACGGGATCGACTATGACGCCAAGTTCCTGTTCGAGGAACTGGGCTACAACATGGAACCCTCCGAGATCAGCGCCGCCTTCGGCCTGGTCCAGCTGGGCCGCCTGGACGGCAACATCCGCGCGCGCGAGGCCCATTTCGCCCAGCACCTGGATTTCTTCGCCCGCTACGAAGACTGGTTCATCCTGCCCCGGCAACTGCCCGCCTCGCGCACCGGCTGGCTGGCCTTTCCGCTGACCGTGCGCGACAGCGCGCCCTTCACCCGCCGCGATCTGCAGATCTGGATGGAACAGCGCGACATCCAGACCCGGCCGGTCTTTACCGGCAACATCCTGCGCCAGCCTGCCATGCGCAATGTCACGATGCGTCGAAATGCCCACGGCTACCCGGTCGCCGACGCCGTGATGCGCGGCGGCATCCTGCTGGCGCTGCATCATGGGCTGGAACAGGCGCAGATCGACTTCATGCATGCCAGCTTCGCCGAGTTCGCAAACATCGTCACCAGAAAGGCGGTCTGACCATGAACGACATGTCGCTGAAGGCGCGCGCCAGCACGCTCGACTGCTGCAGGGCCTGCGGATCAGGCCGGATAATGCTGTTCCTGCCGATGGGCGATCATCCGCCCGCCAACATGTTCGTCCGCCCGGAGGACCGTCAGAGGCCGCAGCCGACCTTTCCGCTGAACGCCCAGGCCTGCCTGGATTGCGGCATGATCCAGGTGGCCGACCAGATTCCTGATGGCTTCTTCACGCATTATCTCTACGTGCCATCGGCTGCGCGCACCATGCACGGGCACTTCGAGGGCTTGGCCCGGGTGCTGGTCGATCTGGCCCGGCCGGATGGGCTGATCGTGGATATCGGCTGCAACGACGGGCTGATGCTGGGCTTTGCCAACCGCATGAGCGGCCGGACCTTGGGCATCGACCCCGCCGAAAACCTCAGCCGGACCGCGGCGGAAAACGGGGTCCAGGTGCATGTGGCCTATTTCAGCCCTGACACCGCCCGCGAGGTACGCGAAGCGCACGGAGCCGCCAAAGTCATCTCGACCACCAACACGCTGAACCATATCGGCGACCTGGTCGCGTTCCTGCAGGGGGTGGACATCCTGCTGGCCGATGACGGCTGGTTCGTTGTCGAGGTGCCGTGGTGCCTGGACATCCTGCACACCAATGAGTTCGACAACGTCTACCACGAACACATGTCGGAGATGAGCCTGCTTTCGGTCGTGCGGCTGGCGGAACGGTGTGGCATGGCGGTGGTGGACGTGACGCATCTGCCGGTCCATGGCGGATCGATGCGGGTCTTCATCCGCAAGGCCGCTGCCGCAGGCGCGCCAAGCGCCCAGGTCGAACGGATGCTGGCCGCCGAGGCCGACGCAGGCCTTTGCGACGCAGCCAGCTTTGCGGCCTTCGCCGACCGCATCCACGACATCGGCGCAGAACTGCGCCAGCTGCTGGCCCGGCTGAAATCCGAAGGCGCCAGCATCGCGGGATATGGCGCGCCGGCCAAGGGCAATACGCTGCTGAACTTTTTCGGCATCGGGCCCGAGACGTTGGATTTCCTGGTCGACCGCAACCCGCTGAAACAGGGGATGCTGTCGCCCGGCATGCTGATCCCGATCCATGACCCGTCGGCACTGGCCGAACGGCGGCCCGATTATCTGCTGGTGCTGGCGTGGAACTTCTTTGACGAGATCCGCGCCCAGCTGGCCGATTTCGAGGCGCAGGGAAGCCGCTTCATCCTGCCGCTGCCCCGCCCCCGGATCGTCGACTGAAAGGCGCGCCATGGCAGAGGTGATGATCACGGGCGGAACGGGCTTCATCGGATCGCATCTGGTGCGCGACTGTCTGGCCCGGCGTGATCGTGTCACCATCATTTCGCGTCCCGGTTCGGACCCATGGCGGCTGGCAGGAGTGGCCGCGAAGATCGACCTGGTGCGGTTGCACCCCCTCGATACCGCGGGTCTGGCCCGGCTGGTCCGGCAGGTGCGGCCCCGCCATGTCTTTCACCTGGCAGCGGCGACGCGCCTGGCTGGGGGCGACGCCTCGGACCTGACCCATGCGATGGCCGCCAACCTCGCTCCACTTCAGGCCTTGCTGGAGGTTCTGGATGCCGCCGACCCTCCGCCCGACAGCCTGGTCCGCACCGGCACGCTGGCCGAAATAGGGGAGGCCCCCGTCATCCTGACCGAAGATGCGCGTGAGCGCCCCACGACAGCCTATGGCCTGTCGGCGCTGATGGGCACCCACCTGTTGCGCATGACAAACCCCGGTCGGCGCTATGCTTCCGTGACGGCGCGGCTTTCACTGACCTATGGGGGCGATCAGGACCGTTCCTTTCTGGTCGCCGATTGCATCGCCAAGGCTCTGGACGGGATGCCGCTGACGGTCAGGCGCCCTGGATCCGAACGCGACCTGTTGCATGTCGACGATGTCGTGGCCGCCCTGCAGCTGATCGCGCGCCATGCAGGCCGGCTGCCGGACCAGATGAGCGTCTCCACCGGAAGGCCCGTGCGGATGGCGAACCTGTGCCGGATCATCCGATCCGCTGTGACGGGATCGCCCGGTCCCGACCGTTTCCTTCCCGACGCTCCGCACCCCCTCGCGGGGCGGCTGTCCTGCCATCCATCACCGGCTTTGCGGGCCTTGGGCTGGCGTCCCGCCATGCCCCTGGACAGGGGGGTGGCCCAGGTCGTGGCCTGGGAACGCGCCGCCCGACATCATCAGGACAAGGAACGACTGGCATGACGCTGATTTCAATCCTGGTGCCCGCCTATAACGAAGAGGCGACGGTGCACGACTGCCACCGCCGCATCAGCGCGGTCCTGGCCACCCTGCCCGACCTTGAGGCCGAGATCATCTTTACCGACAATCACTCCACTGACTGCACCTTTGCGCTGCTGACCCGGATCGCGGCCGAGGATCCACGGGTTCGCGTGTACCGCTTCTCGCGCAACGTCGGGTACCAGAATTCAGTCATGTACGCCTACAAGGTGGCGCGGGGAGAATGCGCGATCCAGCTGGATTGCGACCTGCAGGACCCACCCGAGTTGATACCCCGCATGCTGGAACTGTGGCGGCAGGGCCACCAGGTCGTCTATGGCGTCCGCCGCCGCCTGCCGGATGGGCCCGTCGTCGCGGCGTTGCGTCGCGGCTTTTATGCCGTCATCGACCGGATCAGCCCCGACGACCTGCCCCGCAACGCCGGGGAGTTCCGCCTGACCGATCGGTGCCTGCTGGAGCAGATACGCCTGCGCGAGGACCGGTCGCCCTACATGCGGGGCATGATCAGCGCGATGGGCTTTTCTCAGGTCGGGCTCGAATATGATCGGGCCCCCCGCATGGCCGGGACGTCGAAGTTTCCGCTTCGGGCGATGATGTCGCTGGCGGTGGACGGGATGGTGAACCATTCGCTGGTCCCCCTGCGGCTGGCCTCGACGACCTCGATCCTGGTGGGGCTGCTGACCTTCCTCGTCCTGCTGGGCTACCTGATCGGCAAGCTGATCCTTGGGCAGGAATGGCCCCCGGGCTTTGCCACGCTGGTCATCCTTCTGCTGATGTCGATCACGCTGAACGCCATGTTCCTGGGCATCGTCGGCGAATATGTCGGCCGCATCTTCCTGCAGACCAAGAACATCAACGTCCCGATCGTGCAGGCGACGCTGAACGTTTCCGCTCCGGCGAACCAGGCCGTCATCCCGGACCAGACCGTCATGCAGGCCGCAGAATGAGGCTGATGATGATCCAGGGGGGCTTTGGTGCCGGCGGAGCGGAAAAGATCATGGCCCAGGTTGCGACCCACCGCCATGGCAAGGGCGACCAGGTGAACGTGGTTGCGATGCACATGCCGGACGGGGGGTCCTTCTTTCCCTATCCCGACGGCATCCCGCTGACCGTGCTGGCAGGCCACGTCCCTCGCAACAGGCTGCTGCACGCGCGCAGGCTCTACGCCATTCGGCGGCATATCCGCCACACGCGGCCCGACATGATCCTGTCGTTCCTGACCAAGATCAACTGCCTGACCTTGATGGCCGTACGCGGCACCGGGATCCCGGTGGCCATATCGGAACGCAACAATGCGCGGGTGCAGTCATGGTTCTGGGCGAACCTGCAGAACAGCCTGGCCCGCCGTGCCGCGGCGGTCGTGATGCAGACACAGGGCTGTCGCGACGTGCTGCCGCCGGATCTGCGCGACCGTGCCCTGATCGTGCCGAATGTCTGCTCGGCGGTGCAGTTCCGGCGGCTTCCGCCCGTACCGGGCCTGTGCCGGTTCATCGCCGTGGGACGGCTGGACGCGCAGAAGGGGTTCGACATCCTGATCCGCGCATTTGCCGCCCTTCCGGCGTTTCCGGCCACGCGCCTGACCATCTATGGAGAGGGACCCGAACGCGCGGCCCTGGAACGCCAAGTGCGCGACGCGGGCCTGACCGATCGGATCCGGTTGCCCGGCCCGGTCACCACGCCCAGGGGCTGGCTGGAGGCTGGCGACGTGCTGGTGGTCAGTTCCCGCTTTGAAGGGTTTTCGAACGTGGTGGCCGAGGCGGCCTCGTCGGGTCTGCCGATCGTCTCGTTCGACTGTCCCTTCGGCCCCCGGGAGATGATCCGCGAAGGGCTGAACGGCCTGCTGGTCGCCCCTGCCGACGAGGCGGCCCTGACGCGGGCAATGGCGCGGCTGGCCCTGAACCCCGACCTGCGCGACCGCCTCTCCCGGCATCCTCACCTCATTGCGCAGCATCTGCATCCCGACCGGGTCATGCGGCTGTGGGACGCGGTGATCGAGGAAGCGATGGCCACCGCCGCCCAACGTGCCGGAGACCACCGCCCGCGCGCCGGCGTTCAGTCGCGGCCGGCTACCAGCAGGCCGTCCAAGTGATCCAGGCTGTCAATGCGATGCCGCGCGGCATGGGCGGCATCCGGCGGGTCGCCCCGATGCACCCGCAGCGGCCGCAGGATCTGAACCGTGATCCAGCCCATCCGGTTGGGCGTGATGAAATCCTTGGCGGGATTGTCCGCGACATAGACGCAGCGGCGTCCGGCCGCCTGCCCGGCGATCATTTCGAACGCGCGTGGATGAGGCTTTCCGAAATTCCCCTGCCATTGGCCCGTCGGGATGATGGCGTCGCAATAGGCCTCCAGCCCCAAGACGGCGATCTTGGTCCGCTGCATGCGTTCGGGCCCGTCGGTGATCAGTCCGACCCGCGCCCCATGGACGCGCAGATAGCGTGAGGCATCCGGGCACAACGCGATCTGCGGGACATGGTCGCGATAGACCCGCACCAGCGCCTCCACCGGCGCCGACAGCCCCGAGCCCTGCAGCGCCCGGTCGAAGATGTCGCCCCGGCAGCCGCCGTCGAACAGTTCTTGACAGCGCGCGGCAAAATCGTCCCGGTTCAGCCAGAGCCCTACTGCGCGGAACCCGCTGATCGCGAAGTCACGCTCCAGATACAGCGTGTCGTCCAGGTCAAAGACGATCCGGTCAGCCTTGGAAGACGGCATCATCGAAACGCAACATGGTGACGCCGTCGCGCCAGTTGTCATGGGCCCGGCAGGGGCGGCCCGTCACCTCGTCCACCAGCCAGTCCGCAAACCGCGCGCCGGCGTGATGGGCCAACGGATACCCTCCTCCGAAACGCGCATTGATCTCGATGACCCGGGGGCCGGTTTCCCTGTCATCGATCACCTGAAAGCACAGCACGCCCCGCGCCCCCGGCAGCGCCGCGTGGATCTGGCTGGCGACGTGGGCCAGATCGGCGCGACGCTCGGTTTTCCCCTTCTCCACCTCACCGGCGCGCGTCTGCAGGCGCCGATGCGGGATCGTGCAGCGCAGAGCACCGCCTTGGTCGATGAACATGTTGACGGTGTATTCCGGACCGATGAGGCAGGGCTGGAACAGCATCGGCTCGGGGAAGGCGGGCGGCAGGTCGTCCGGATCGGCAAGCACCGCCAGGCCCCTGCTGGCGCTGCCCGCGACGGGCTTCGCAAACAGCGGCCAGCGCAGGTCGGAAGTGGATGCGCGAACTGCCTGCTCGTCCCAAGTGGGCGGGACGGGTACACCCGCCCGTTGCAGGACCTGCATCGTGCGCAGCTTGTCGCGGACAGTGTGGATCACGCCAGGCGCGCTGACATGCACCCTTGCGCCCGCATCAGCCAAGAGATCGACCGAGGCGGCATATGCCGGCAGTTCGGGATCAATTGTCGGGACGATCAGGTCGATGCCATGGTCGCGCACGATGCGGTCGATCGCGGGGATGAAGGTCGGATCGGTGCAGCGCGGCACCCGATGGGCAACGTCGGCAAGTGCGCAGGCGGCTGACAGGCCCGGGTCAAGGTCGCAGGCGTGCAGCTCGACTCGGATGCTGTCCCCCCCTGCCCCACGGAATGCCTGCAACAGCGCAGCCCGACGCCCTGCCGAAGAGATCAGCACCCGCACGATCTGCTGCGCGCCCATCACGTGCCGCAGTTCCAGGCGGGAAGTATCCGCACAGGTCGTGGTCCAAGGGTCTGTTCGATGACCATGAAAACGCTCCTCATGACACGCCGTTGGGCAGAAACCCGGTCGGCGCCGGCGGTCCATCGCCCGCTGGACCGGTACATTCGTCAGCCTGCACGCCAGCCGGTGCGGGACAGCAGTTCCTGGGCCGCAGGGGAAAGCTCGCGGGCACAGGTGGTCTGGATCAGCTCGACCTCTGCGGGATCCAGATAATCCGCAAAGCCCCTGACCTTACCCTGGCGCATGCGCAGGCTCTCACGGTCGCTCAGGTCGTACTCATGCCCCGGCAGGCCGGCGGCCTGTTCCAGGATCTGCATGTTGCGGAACTGCCCCGCGACGACCGCGCGTTCCAGTTCAGCCGCCACGACCTCGACGTTCAGGAAACCCAGCACCCGCGCCGTTTCGGCCTGCGGGTCGCGTGTCAGGCCCTCATAGGTGACGACCAGGTGGCGACGGTGCTTCAGACCGGGCGCCCACCCGTTCAGATAGCGGACCATCGCGGCGATGCCCTGATCAGGATCGCGCAGGAACGGCTCCATTCCTCCGCGAAAGCGATGCTTTTGACGCGTTGCGTGGAAAAAGGCCGACACCATCACGTCGCGCGGATCGCGCAGCATGAAGATGACCGGAGGGCTGCGGAACTGCAGCCGGGAACAGGGAAGGTGGCTGACCGCCACCAGAGGCGGGCGGGGCCGATGCGCGCCGAAGACAAAGGCCGGGATGCCGCGCGCCTGATCCATGTCGAAATTCGGCATGACCCTGAACATCATGTGCAGGTCCACCGCCGGCATCAGGCCGAACCGCTCTGCCAGATAGGACGACAGGATGAAGCGGAACCAGGTTCGTCCCGATTTCGGATAGGAGGCAAGTACGGCGTCGACCTGGCCCATATGCCGGAGCAGCGCCAGCGAATTGACAGCGCGACGCCAAGCAAGACCTGGCAGCCTGAGCACCTCGTTCATGAACACGCACTCCAGACCGATGATGTCCGACAACAGGGAGATATCGGCAAGGCCCGGTCATCCCGTCTCGGCTGTCCCAAAATACCTCGGCCCGCGCATTGCGGCAATCGGGATTTTCCATAGATCGCAACGCGGTGCTGGACGCGGCCGTGGATATTGTCAGGGCCTCAATGCAAATCTTCGTCGCTCTCCGGCTTGAGAGGACAGATGATCAGGCAGCCGGGACCATCGGCAGCATCGAGACAGGGAGCCCATCACGGACCAGGTTGAAACCTTCGAGCATATGCCGGAGGGCACGCCAGAGGGCGGCCGGTTAGGGCCGGGGCAGAAGTCGCCGACACTCTCCCCGAGCTAGACGAACGTTGTCCCGGAGAGCAGGGGTGACCGCAGACGTCGTGTCCCGAGGTGCTGTCCGAGGACCGGTGAAGAACTCTTGTTCATATCCCTGTAGGGACGTTGAACAACCGCCCGAAGCATGCGTTCCTGTGCAGGTGAGAAAAAGGAGTGACCAGTGCCAGATGTCGGCCTGAGAGAGTGGTTTGCAGCCGGACGCGCCATCGCGAAAGGTCATCTGTTGCGCTATGAGCCGGGAGCCGGCCTGACCTCCCGCTTTGAGCGGGAGCTGGGCGAGGCCGTCGGAGCCCGGCATGTGCTGGCCGTCAACTCCGGGACCAGCGCGCTTGTCGCGGCACTGGCGGCGGCGGGGATCGGGCCGGGTGACGAGGTGCTGGTGCCGGCCTATACCTGGATGGCCACCGCGGCGGCGCCGGTGCAGGTCGGCGCGGTCCCGGTCCTGGTGGACATCGACGAGACCCTGACGATGGATCCCGAGGACATCCGTGCCAAGATCACGCCCTATACCCGGGCCATCATCCCGGTGCACATGGTCAACGCGCCCTGCGACATGGATGCGATCATGTCGATCGCCCGCGAGCATGGGCTGATCGTCATCGAGGATGCCTGCCAGAGCGTCGGGGTCCCCTACAAGGACCGGTACTGCGGGGCAATCGGGGACCTGGGCACCTACAGCTTCAACAAGATGAAGAACATGAACATCGGCGAGGGCGGGGCCGTCCTGACCAATGACGAGCGCTATTTCATTCGTGCCCGAAGCTATCATGACCTGGGCTCTCTGGTCCGCCAGCACGGGGACCGGTTGAACGAGCCGGAATTCGTGGGCATGAACATGAAGGTCACCGAGATCGACGGTGCCATGCTGAGCGTCCAGCTGAAGAAGGTCATCCCGATGCTGCGCCGGATGCAAAAGCGCCGCGCCGTTCTGGCCGAGATCTTGTCCGGAAGCCAGGAGTTCAGGGTCACGCCGCACAATGATCCGGGGTCGGCCGTCAGCCTGTCGATCCTGGCGCCCACGCGGGAGAAGGCGATCGAACTGACCGGCCGGCGCGGCGTCCACAACCGTCTGCGCGACAGCTCCAAGCATCTCTACACGAACTGGGAGCCGATCCTGCAGAAGCGAACCTTCCACCCCAAGATGAACCCCTGGGCCTGGGCCAAGCGCGACATCACCTATACGCCGGACATGTGTGCCCGGACGCTCGATATCCTGGACAGGACCTGCATCGTGACGCTTGGGCTGCGTTATCCCACCCCCCTGATGGCGTTGATCGCCCGCAAGCTGTCCGGCGCGAACTGATCGTCCTGCATCGCCGAAGACTGGCGCGCCGCCGCATAGGCCGCGGCGCGCGTTGTCAGCGCCATGATGGTCAGGGTCGGGTTGTGGACATGCTGCCTGGGGAAGCAGGCGCCATCGGTCACGTAAAGGCCCGGAACATCCCAGCATTCGTTGTGGGGATCCACGACGGAGGTGGCAGGGTCCGTGCCCATCCTGGCGGTTCCGCATTCATGCACGCTTGTTCCGCCGGGCGACAGGCGGCTGTTGACGGTCACATCCGTCAGCCCCAGATCCGCGGCCAGCTGCCGGATGATCTCGGCCTGGCGGCGGGCGATGGCATGCTGTTCCTCGGAGTGGCGGAAGCGGATGACCGGGATCGGCATGCCGTGCCGGTCGCGGCGCGACGGGGAAAGCGTCACCCGGTTCATGCGGTCCGGCAGCATCTCGGCAAAGCAGACGATGTCAACTCGCGCGCCTCCGCCGGGTCTGGAATGGACGTGGATCTGCAGGCTGAAGAACCCGTCCATCGAAGGGTGCGGCGGGATATGGATGCACCGGCCGGGCTCCGACTGCGCGGGAAGGACATCGTCCAGCCGGGACCGGAAGCCCGTCCCGCTCATCACTGCATGATCCATGAGATAGGCGCCGAGCGCGGGCGAGCCTGTCCCCGTACCAGAATCCGCCCCAGAACCCGCGTCGTCCCCGCGGGACAACAGGAGCAGGCGGGTGCTTTCAATCGTCGATGCACAGAGAAAGACGATCGGCGCGCGGACCGTGCGGATGTCGCCAGTGCGGCTGTCGATCCATTCCACACCTGCGGCCGATCCCTGGTCATCCTTTAGGACACGCCGCACCACGGCGCCCGCCTGGCACGTCAGGCGGCCGGTCTCGGCGGCCAGATCCAGCCAGGCGAGGGGCGGGGCCGAGCTTCCCAGGACGGGTTGCGCTTGCGGCCAACGGGACCGGATCACCTCCATGATCACCTGCTCGGACTTCGTCGGCTCCAGGATATGGGCCAGCCGGCTGCTCAGCGGGCCGGGCGTGGGGCGGGCGCTGCCGCTCAGGCGCAGCCTGTCCTCGACCCAAGCATAGGAGGCATCCAGTTCTTCAACTTCGAAGGGCCAGCCCGTGTCCCTGTCGCCGGCAGCCCGCGCCATCCCGGCCAGCCGATAATACTGGCGGCCATGCCCCGGGACCAGCATGCGCCCCCCCGGCTGCCGGGACCGGAACCACAGAAAGCGGCTGCCTTCTTCGGTCTCGTACGGCACGGAACGGTCATCGACCAGAATATCGGGCGCCATGGCCCAAGCGAAACAGCGCGACTGGACGGGCTGGCGGACGCGCCCCAGCAGGCGGAATGCCCGTTCTCCAAAGCGCGTGACGCGCGGGGGAAGCCTGCTCTCGGCATCAGTTCGGTCGAGAAACCGCGCCACCGCCGTCAGGGATTTGGTAAAAGGATCCACGGGACGTGGCCGGGGCAGCCCCGCTTCCAGAACCACCACGCTCAGCCCCGCCTCGCACAGCCGCGCCGCCGCGACCCCACCGGCGGCCCCGGCACCGACAACGATCGCATCAAATCTGCTGCCGTCCGATACCGGCAAGCCCGCCCACATATCCACCGCCATACTCTGAAACTCTCGCACCAAAAGATTTCATCTGGCACAGGCTTACCGCAAATGTCCAAACAAACTGTGTTGATGATTGACCATCGGAACCGGGCACCGAGGGTCAAACCGACCTGCCCCCGACAGCCCACTGGTCCATGACAGAAACCACCCGTCCGCCCCGGCAGGCTCAGCCCTCATCGCCCTCCTCTACGACGTCTTCCGTCACGACCAGTGACAGAACCCGGATGCGCAGTCCCGTTCAGACTGATCGGGCGTCGTGTTCCGGTTTTCCGATCGCGGCTGGCAGTTTCGTTCGCCCTGCGATAGATCATGCCGACGCGGCGGGGCGCTGATGCGGCATCCCGGGCCGCGATGGCCAACCATGCAGGCGGGACCGCGATGCAAAGAACTTGCCCACTCGTGCTGTCGGACGATCACGTGATGCGCGTCGCCCCGGCCGAGGGCGAGCTCTACAAGGCCGGCTGGCGCATGCTGGAGGATGCGGACCTTGACCGCCTGGCCGAGCGGCTGACGGCCGGCAGGTCCCGTCCCATCCCCGTCTTCGCCTATGGATCGCTGATCTGGAACCCCGGCTTCGAGGTCCAGGCCCGGCGGCGGGGGCAGGCCATCGGCTGGCACCGCGACTTTTCCCTCAGCCTCGACCATTTCCGGGGCACGCCCGAGCGGCCCGGCCTGATGCTGGCCCTTGCCTCGGGCGGCAGTTGCGAGGGGCTGGTTCTGGAGATCGCCGAGGGGACCGAGACCCAGTCCCTGCGAAGCATCCTCAGGCGCGAGCTGGTCGCCCATGAACTGGCCGCGAATGCCTGCTGGATCGAGGTCGAGACGGAACGCGGGCGCGAATCTGCCCTGACCTTCTATGCCGATCCGGTGGATGCGCCTGTCGCCCGGCTGACGGTGGCCGAACAGGCGCGCAGGCTGGCCCATGCGGCCGGGGCTGCGGGTTCGGGGGCGGAATACCTGCTGCGCACCGCCCGCGGGCTGGCCGAATGGGGCATCCACGACGAATATATCTGGACGCTGCAGCGCCTGGTCGCCGAAGAGATCGACGCCTGGTAACCGCAGCCTCCGAACCGGCTTGTGAAATCGCGGCGCTGCGTGTTGAGAATGTGCGGGGCAGGCTTGCGGTTGCCGTGGGCGGCAGCCCCCGGGCCGCGGCGGGGCAGAAGAGCGCGGGTACAGACAGATGAGCAGGATTGGTCTTGATGCGACCGACATTCGCATCCTTGCGGCCGTTCAGAAATGCGGCCAGCTGAGCAAGGCCAAGCTGGCCGAGATGGTCAACCTGTCGCCGACGCCTTGCTGGGCGCGCCTGAGCCGGCTGAAGGCCGCGGGGCTGATCCGGGGATATCATGCGGATGTCGCGCTGGAACGGCTTGGAAATTTTTCCCAGGTTGTCGTGACCGTGTCGCTGTCCCAACATCGAAAGTCGGACTTTCAACGCTTCGAGGCCCATATCGCCGCTATGACGGAGGTGACCGAATGCGTCGCGACGGGCGGGGGGATGGACTATGTGCTCAAGATTTTCACCCCCAGCCTGCCGGCCTTTCAGGAGCTGATGGAGAAGATGCTGGAGGCCGAGCTGGGGATACAGAGATACATGACCTATATCGTCACGCGCGAGGTGAAATCCGCCCGGCCCGATCTGGCCGCGCTGATGCGCCGGGAGCCCGGTCCCGCCTGAGCGGTCGCGCGGATGCGCCATGACGGGCCGATCGGACCGTCTCGGCCGCAAATTCGGCCCGCCGCGCCTTCCGAATTGGGAAACACTGCAGCTGCGCATGGAACCGGCGCGTCCGGATGACCCTATCCGGCAAGAAAGGCGCGAGCAGGTTCGGCGCACCATAACCACGCTGCCGGGACCAGTGGGCCGCCAAGGCCTGACCCCGGACCACAATTGACAGGAGATGTCCACCTTGCCGCTTTCGATCCATTGCAGGCCCCTGCTCACCCTCATCCTGTGCCCTGCCGGGGCAGCCCATGACGGAGGCATGGCATGACCGAGATCCAGTGCCAGACGGAAGCCGAGCTGATCGACGGCCGCGTCCATGCCGAAGCCGTGCGCCGGAAGGTCCGCGAGGCGGTGTCCCGGATCAAGGACAGCCACGGCCTGACCCCCGGCCTTGCGGTCGTGCTGGTCGGCAGCGATCCCGCCTCCGAGATCTATGTCCGCTCCAAGGCCAAGCAGGCGGTCGAGGCGGGAATGGCCTCGTTCGAGTTCCGCCTGCCGGCCACCACCGGCGCCGAGGAGCTGCTGGAGGTGATCGCCCGGCTGAACGACGATCCGCTGGTCCACGGCATCCTGGTCCAGCTGCCGCTGCCTGCGCATCTGGATTCGTCGCTGGTCATCAACGCGATCAACCCCCTGAAGGACGTGGACGGGTTCCACGTCTCGAATGTCGGCATGGTCGGCACCGGGCAGAACGCCATCGCGCCCTGCACGCCGCTTGGCTGCATGCTGATGCTGCAGCGTCTTCACCCCGACCTGAAGGGCAAGACCGCGCTGGTCATCGGGCATTCCAACATCGTGGGCAAGCCGATGGCGCGCCTGCTGCTGAACGCGGACTGCACGGTGATCGTGGCGCATAAATCCTCGACCAACATTCCCCAGCTGGCGCGGATGGCCGACATCGTCATCGCCGCCGCAGGCGTGCCGGGCCTGGTCAAGGCGGACTGGATCAAGCCGGGCGCCACGGTGATCGATGTCGGGATCAACCGGATCCCGGCGCCGGAACTGGGGCTGCAGGAGGACGGCAGCGCCCGAACCGGGATCGTGGGCGATGTGGACTTCGCCAATGTGCGCCATGTCGCGGGGGCCATCACCCCCGTGCCGGGGGGCGTCGGCCCCATGACCATCGCCTGCCTTCTGGTCAACACGCTGCTGGCCTTCTGCCACCTGCACGACATCCCGGCGCCCGGCCTGCAACCCGACTGAGACCGGAGGAAAGGGTGCGACCGGGCCCTGCCCAAACGGCCATGGGCCCGGTCGTCGCCGCCCGTTCCAGATACGGGCGGCGGACCATCTGCAAGGGCGCGCGATCGACAGGGCCGAACGGTCTGCGCGATGACGCAAGAACAGTCCGGATGGACGCTTGGGCGCCGCATTTCAGCCCGCGACGCAGGGTAAACCGCGCTTAGATTTACGTGCTGTTCACGACACCCCGGCTGGTTCAGGCCTTTCTTTCGAAAGAACACGTCAGATGACCCAAACAAAAGATTTCGGTTTCGGCACGCAGATCCGCAAGTCCCCCTATTTCGACGCCACCGTCCGGTGGGGCGCCACGGGGTTTTCGGTCTACAACCACATGTACATCCCGCGCGACTTCGGCGATCCGGTCCAGAACTTCTGGAACCTGATCAACGACGCGATCCTCTGCGACGTCGCCGTCGAGCGTCAGGTCGAGATCACCGGCCCGGACGCCGCGAAGTTCGTCCAGATGCTGACCCCGCGCGATCTGTCCAAGATGGCCGTGGGACAGTGCAAGTACATCCTGATCACCAATGCCGAGGGCGGGATCCTGAACGACCCGATCCTGCTGCGCCTGGCCGAGAACCATTACTGGATCTCGCTGGCCGATAGCGACATCCTGCTCTGGGCGCAGGGTGTGGCCGTGCATTCCGGGATGGATGTCCAGATCAGGGAGCCTGACGTCTCGCCCCTGCAGTTGCAGGGTCCGAAATCGGGCGAGGTGATGCGCGCGATGTTCGGCGACAGCATCATGGACCTGCGCTATTACTGGCTGCGCGAGGTCGAGCTGGACGGCATCCCGCTGATCGTGTCGCGCACCGGCTGGTCCAGCGAATTGGGATACGAGCTGTTCCTGCAGGACGGGTCGCGCGGTGACGAATTGTGGGAAAAGATCATGGCTGCGGGCAAGCCCTTTGGCCTGAAGCCGGGCCATACCTCCTCGATCCGCCGCATCGAGGGCGGGATGCTCTCCTATCACGCCGATGCCGACATCAACACCAACCCCTATGAGCTGGGGCTGGGCCGCCTGGTGAACCTGGACATCGAGGCCGACTTCATCGGCAAGGAGGCGCTGCGCCGGATCAAGGCCGAGGGCCCGTCCCGCCGTCAGGTCGGCCTGGTCATCGAGGGCGCGCCGCTGACCGGCCCGAACACGACCTTCTGGCCCGTCACCCAGGGCGGGAACGTCGTCGGCAAGGTCACCTCGGCGATCCATTCGCCGCGGCTTGAACAGAACATCGCGCTGGCGATGCTGTCGGCGGATGCGGCCCAGATCGGCGCAATGGTCGAGGTGACGACCCCGGCCGGGTCGATGCAGGCCACGATCGTCGAACAGCCCTTCTATGATCCCAAGAAGACCCTTGCCGCCGCCTGAACCGCAACCCTCATACCCGGACGACTGGACATGACCGATCTGTCGATTGAAACGCACTGGCAGCGAGAGGCGCCCGCGCTTCGACCTGGCGCCTATTCAAACGCGCACAAGGTGCGGTTCAATGACCGCATCGAACTTCCCGTCGATGCCGCCCCTGACTGGGGCGGCGATCCGGCCCTGACCAATCCCGAACAGGCCCTGGCAGCGTCTCTGTCCAGTTGTCACATGATGACCTTCCTGGCGCTCGCCGCCAAGGCGGGCTGGCCCGTGGCCAGCTATGACGATCATGCGGTGGCCCATCTGGGCAAGAACGCCAAAGGGCAGATGTGCGTGACGCGCATCGACCTGCACCCCCGGGTCCGCTTCGATACGGGATTCGCAGTGGAGCCGCGGGCGATGGAGCAGATGCAGGATCGCGCGCACCGCTACTGCTTCGTTGCCAACAGCCTGGCGGAGAGCGTCGAGGTCAATATCGTCGTACAGACGGATGCAGGGGCCGCCCATGTCGGATAATTCGATCCTGCTGCGAAATCTGGACGGCGCCGGCATCCTCCGGCTGACCCTGAACGACCCCTCGCGGCGCAACGCCCTGTCCGAGGCGATGCTGGAAAGCCTGGCCACGGCCTTTGCCGATGCCGCCACGGACCCGGCGGTGCGCGTCGTGATCCTGGCCGCGGAAGGTCCCGCCTTCTGCGCGGGGCATGACCTGAAGGAGCTGACCGCCGGGCGCTGTGGCCCGGACGGGGGCAAGGCCTATTTCGCCCGCATCATGTCGATGTGCTCGGGCGTGATGCAGGCCATCGTCGCCTGCCCCAAGCCGGTCATCGCCGAGGTCGCGGGGGTCGCCACCGCGGCCGGCTGCCAGTTGGTCGCCAGCTGCGACCTTGCTGTCGCGGCAGACACGGCGCGGTTCAGCACGCCCGGCGTCCATATCGGGCTGTTCTGTTCGACGCCCATGGTCGCGCTGTCGCGGAATGTCGCCAACAAGCATGCGATGGAGATGCTGCTGACCGGCGACATGACCTCGGCCGCGCGCGCGGCCGAGATCGGGCTGGTCAACCGGGCGGTCCCCGCCCAGGACCTGCAGTCCGAGACGCAGGCCATGGCGACCAAGATCGCCTCCAAGTCCGGCATGACCCTGGCCACCGGCAAGCGCGCCTTCTATGCCCAGCAGGAGATGCCGCTGGCCGAGGCCTATGCCTATGCCTCGGCGGTGATGGTCGAGAACATGCTGGCGCGAGATGCCGCCGAAGGCATCAACGCCTTCATCGGCAAGCGCAGCCCCCAGTGGGAGGATCGGTGAGGCCATGGTCGACAATCCCTACAACATCGGCCTGGACCGCAATCCGGCCAATCACCAGCCCCTGACGCCGCTGACCTTTCTGGAACGCGCGGCGACCGTGTTCCCGGACCACACGGCGATCGTCCACGGCGCCCTGCAGCGCAGCTACAGGGACTTCTACGCCCGCTCGCGGCGGTTGGCCTCGGCCCTGGCGCAGAAGGGGATGGGGCGTGGCGACACGGTCTCGGTCCTGCTGCCCAACGTGCCGGCGATGCTGGAATGCCATTACGGCGTCCCGATGAGCGGCGCGGTCCTGCATTCGATCAACATCCGGCTGGACGCCGCCACCATCGCCTTTCAGCTGGACCATGCCATGTCGCGGGTCGTGATCGTGGACACGGAGTTCCTGCCCCTGCTGCGGCAGGCCCTCGACCTGGCCAAGGTTTCGCCCCTGATCGTGACGAGCGACGATCCGGAGTTTGCGGGCGGCCCGGTGCCGGCGGACGGGCTGGGCTATGAGGCGTTCCTGGCGGGCGGCGATCCCGAGTTCGACTGGCTGATGCCGCAGGACGAATGGGACGCGATCTCGATCAACTACACGTCGGGGACGACGGGCGACCCCAAGGGGGTCGTGTCGCATCACCGAGGCGCCTATCTGCTGGCGCAGGGGAACGCGCTGACCACGGCGATGGCCAAGCACGCGGTCTATCTGTGGACCCTGCCGATGTTCCATTGCAACGGCTGGTGCTTTCCCTGGACCATGTCGGCGGTGATTGGCACGCATGTCTGCCTGCGGCAGGTCCGGGCCGAGCCGATCTGGAGCGCGCTGGCCGAGCGCGGCGTCACCCATCTGTGCGGGGCGCCCATCGTCATGTCGCTGCTGATCGGGGCCGAGGCCGGGGTCCGGCGCGATCTGGGCCGCAGCGTGCAGTTCATGACCGCCGCCGCCCCGCCGCCCGAAAAGGTTCTGTCCGACATGAAGGAGGCCGGGTTCGAGGTCACCCATCTTTACGGGCTGACCGAAACCTATGGCCCGGCGGTGGTCAACGACTGGCATTCCGACTGGTCAGACTTGCCTCCCGCCCGGCAGGCGGCACTGAAGGCCCGCCAGGGCGTCCGCTATCTGCCGCTGGAGGGGCTGGACGTCCTGGACCCCGACACGATGCGGCCGGTGCCGCGCGACGGGCAGACCATCGGCGAGGTCATGTTCCGCGGCAATGTCGTGATGAAGGGCTATTTCCGCAACGCAAAGGCCACCGAGGAGGCATTCCGGGGCGGCTGGTTCCATTCCGGCGACTTGGGGGTCATCCATCCCGACGCCTATATCCAGCTCAAGGACCGGTCCAAGGACATCATCATCTCGGGCGGCGAGAACATCTCGTCCATCGAGGTCGAGGAGGCGCTCTATCGTCACCCGGCGGTCGCCGTCTGCGCCGTCGTGGCGATGCCGGACGAGAAATGGGGCGAGCGTCCCTGCGCCTTTGTCGAGTTGACGCCCGAGGGTCAGGCCGACGGCGCCGGCCTGCTGGCCTGGTGCCGCGCGCATCTGGCGCCCTACAAGATCCCCGCCCGGATCGTCTTCATGCCGATCCCGCGCACCTCCACCGGCAAGATCCAGAAATTCGCCCTGCGTGACCAGGCACGGCAGATGGCCTCCGACACAGCGGTGCCGTCATGACGCATGGACCATGTCCCCACCCGGACGGCAGGATCGGGCGGCCCTGCCCGCCCCTGGACAGGCACAAGGACCAGGCTTGACCCATGTATCGCATCCGTCTTTTCGCCATCCGCCATGCAAGGGCCTTCGAATGGTTCTATACCCGTTTCGAATCCGCCCTGGTCGCGCTGGACCCGCTGTTCCGGCGGATCGGCTACGACCGGCTTGAACGTCCCGTCGCCGCCGTCGAAAAGGTGACCAAGGGGCTGCTGTTCGACTGCCGGATGTGCGGCCAGTGCGTGCTGTCATCGACGGGCATGTCCTGTCCGATGAACTGTCCCAAGAACCTTCGCAACGGCCCCTGCGGCGGCGTGCGGCCTGGCGGCTTCTGCGAGGTCAAGCCGCAGATGCGCTGTGTCTGGGTGCTGGCCTGGGACGGCGCGGCGCGCATGCAGGGCGGCAGCAAGATCCATGACGTGCAGCCGCCGGTCAACCGCAGCCTCGAAGGCTCCTCCTCGTGGTTGCGGGTGGCGCGGGAAAAGGCGGCGCGACCGGGGGCACCGTCGGATGCGCCGCGCAACACAATCGCGCGGGCCTTTCCGACCGCGCGCGCCCATGAACCGGCCGCGGCACCCCTCGCGCCCGAGCCGCCTTCCGCCAGCCACAGGGGGAACAGGCATTGACCGACACGACCCAGACCGACTTTGCGCGCTGGCAGCCCAGCTATGACCAGCCGCCCCCGGGGCACGTGTCGGGCAGCCGCCTTGAACGGGTGCTGCGCAAGGGGCATTTCGCGGTCACGGCCGAGTTGAACCCGCCCGACAGCGCGGACCCGGCCGACGTGTTCGAGGCGGCGCGCCCGCTGGCCGAGGTGGCCGACGCCATCAACGCGACCGACGCGTCAGGCGCCAACTGCCACATGTCCTCGATCGGCATCTCGGCCCTGCTGACGCGGGCGGGCATGGGCACGGTCTACCAGATCTCGTGCCGCGACCGGAACCGCATCGCCATCCAGGGCGACGTCCTTGGCGCGGCGGCCATGGGCGTGCGCAACGTGCTGTGCCTGACCGGGGATGGCGTCGGCGTGGGTGACCAGCCGGGCGCGCGACCTGTCTTCGACCTCGATTCGATCTCGCTTCTGCGCACGATCCGCACCATGCGCGACGATGGCGTGTTCCTGTCGGGGCGCCGGATCAGCAGTCCGCCCCGCATGTTCCTGGGCGCTGCGGAAAACCCCTGCATCGCGCCGCTGGACTGGCGGCCCGATCGGCTGGCGAAGAAGGTCGAGGCGGGGGCGGATTTCATCCAGACCAACTACATCTTCGACATGCCGGTCTTTGAACGGTTCATGGCCCGCGTCCGTGATCTGGGGTTGGAACAGCGCGTCTTCATCCTGGCAGGCGTCGGCCCGCTGGCCTCGGCCAAGGCGGCGCGCTGGATGCGCAGCAACGTTCCCGGCGTTCACATCCCCGATGCGGTGATCGCGCGAATGGAAGGGGCCACCGACCAGGGCGAGGAGGGCAAGCGCATCTGCATCGAGCTGATCCAGCAGATCCGCCAGATCGCCGGCGTCAGCGGCGTGCATGTCATGGCCTATCGCCGCGAGCATCTGGTGTCCGAGATCATCGCGCAGTCGGGCGTGCGTGACGATCGCATGACCCTGCCCGCGAATGCGGTTCGGGCCTGATCGACAGGACCAGCGCGGGCGCGTCGGCAGCGTGCAGGTGGAGTTTCCTCGGCTGAGGATGGCCGGGTCATGGCCGCCGGTCCGGTCAAGCGGTTGCTCAGCCAGCGGTCAACCAGCACCGACGGCGCGGAAAACCGTATGGCCAAAAGGCCATATTACAGATAGTTGCGGGCAACGGCGATGGCGACGGCCTGAGTGCGGGTCTTGGCGCCCAGCTTGCTGCAGGCCTTGACCGCGCGTTGCTTGACGGTGGATTCCGCGATGCCCAACTGGGTGGCGGTGTCCAGCTGTCCCAGCCCGTCGCGAAAGCACCGCAGCACGTCAAGTTCCGCCGGCGTCAGCGCGGCGCGGTTCAGCACGAGGTCGGTCCACAGCTGGAACCTGGCGCTGCAATGGGCAATCTCGGCATCGGTGAATTCCCGGTCCGGATGCGACAGCGTCAGGAAGGACCGCTTGCCGGCCACCTTGCGCGAGATGGCGACCCCGTAATTCAGCCGGAACCGCCGGGCGGCCGACATCACTCCGCGCAGGTCGGGGATGCGCACCTCGGACCAGCGCGCCGCGCCGTCATGGGTCATGGTCCACATCGCGATCGGGTCGCCGAAGAAATAGTTCCTGTCCTCATAGATCCCCCGCCAGGCTTCCGGGTAGGCGTTGAACAGGTGTTCCGGCCCCTTGTAGGTCAGGTTGAAGCCCATGATCCACCCGGTCGGCGCCAGCGCATGCATCTGGGCAATCTCTTCGTCGAAATTGGGGATCAGGTCGGTGAGCATGGGTTCCTCTTGCGCCGCACGAGACAAGTTATGCCTTTTCGGACATGCTGAAAAGACAGGTTGCTCCGATTTGGCACGACAAACGCCGCGGACGGGAGCATCCCGTTAAGACCTTTCTGTTAATCAAAGGAGCACGCAGATGGTATCTGGAATCAGGGAGCCGAAGCTGGCCACCGCCGAATTCAGCCGCGACATGGTCGAAACCATGCTGACCTATTTCGACGCTTATGCCGAAGAGGGCGTCCTGAAGGTCGAGGTGACGTCCTGGGGATTGTGGCTGCCCAACAAGGTCACCGGGGGACGCCAGTTCCTGGGGCTGGCGAAGCTGCCGGAAGGTTATCGGCAGTGAGCGGCGCGATGACAGGACATGACATGGCGCGCGTGCAGGTGGAGCTGATCAGCCTGCCGCGCGATATGGCCCGGTTCGACCTGGTCACGAGCTTTCTCAAGCTGCGCAAGCAGATCTTCGTCGACCGGATGGCCTGGCCGCTTCACCACGCCGAGGGCATCGAGTTCGAGCAATACGACACCTATGACACCGCCTATGTCATCGCGCATCGCGACGGGCAGGCGGTCGGCGGCGCGCGGTTGAAACGCACGGACAAGTCCCTGGGGGACGGAGCGGTCGTCTATTCCTACATGATCCGCGACGCCCATCTGGGGCTGCTGCCGGGCATGCCGACGAACCTTTGCCATGACGAGCCGCCCGTTGATCCCCAGGCCTGGGAGCTGACGCGCTTTGCCGCCCTGCCCCTGCCGGGGCTGGCCGAGCAGATCCTGGAGGTGGCGAACGACTACCTGCACCGGGTCGGCGCGTCGGAATGCCTGTTCCTGGGACCGCCGGCCTTCCTGCGCATGGCCTCGCGCCTCGGCTGGACGCCGCAGCCCCTGGGCGACCTGGTGTCGAACGAAGACGGCAAGTTCCTGGCCTTTTCCTGCGCGGTGCGCCAGCCGGCCGCCCAAGTGTCCCTGCACTAGGCCCTAGCAGCCGGTCGCCTGGCGGGCCCGCACGGCCTGCCGGCTGTCCGACATCCGCAACGACGCCGCGCCAAGCCTGGCGCGAATCGCACGCGACAGCGCATCGACCCCGACCGTCACCAGCCCGGTGGCGGCAAGGATCGCGACTGCCCGGTCGATCCGCAGCTCTCCGATGGCGTCGTCCAGGTAGAAGCCCAGGGTGGCGATGCCCAGAATGCCCATGATCGCGGATTCGCGGATGATGATCTCCCACCGATAAAGGCAGAGCGCCAGGAAGTTGCCGAAGAGGCGCGGCACGATCTCCCATCCCCACAGGGTCAGCCCGCGCGGCGCATCGGGCCGCAGCGCCAGCGTCGCCGCCTGACGGCCCAGAAGGTGGCCGATGATCGCCCCGTTGTGCAGGCCAAGCGCCAGGATCGCCGGCAGCATGGACGGCCCGAAGACCTGCAGGAACAGATAGGCCAGCATGTATTCGGGAAAGGACCGCAGGATCACCAGCAGCAGATGGCCCGCGGCGGCCCCCGCGCGCCCGGTCACCCGCGGCACGATCACCGCCTGCCCCAGAAAGGCCACCGCCCCCGCCAGGATCAGCGCCAGCTGTGCCACCACCAGCGTCGCCAGCAGCCCCGGCAGGATCGCCCCGCCCAGCAGGTTGCCAAGCCAGGGCAGCAGCCCCGCCGGATCGCCCTGACGCAGGGGTGCCGGCACGATGTCGGACAGGAACCGCCACAGCGCCCCCTGCCCCATCGGGGGCGATTGCACCGTGGCCAGCATCATCACGGCCGCGCCCAGCCAGGGGATCACCAGCCTTGGGCGCATCCACAGCCTGACGGTCGCGATCAGCGCGATATAGACCGCCATCACCGCGCCCGCCGCCCCGTAGTCGCCCTGCCGGAAAAAGCTGTCCAGCTGGAAGCCGAGCGTCGGCAGCCCGATGAAGCCCAGCACCGCCGAGGAGCGCAGCCCGCATTCCAGCCGATAGAGCGCATAGCTCACCATCTCGGGCCGGGCCAGGGGGATGCGCGTCCACAGGAAACGCGTCAGCGGGTCAGCGCGCGGCCCCAGCCATGCGGCCGGGCGGGGATCGGCCTCGTCCAAGATCTCGGAGAGAACCTTGGCGAAGATCCCGGCATAGGGCAGCGCAATGGCCAGGATGCCCGACCAGACGCTGATCCCGAAGACCTGCAGCAGCATCAGCGCCCAGAACAGCTCATGGACCGAGCGCAGGGCAATCGCCAGCCCCCGCACCGCCCGCAGTCGGTAGAAGGGCGCAAGACAGAGCCCCGCGAGGCCGCCCAAGGCCACGCCCGCGATGGCAAAGGCCAGGGTCAGGGCGACGGCGCGGGCGATCTGTTCGATGGCACCAAAGTCGGGCGTCAGGAAACCGCGCCCCATGCGGGCCAGCGCCGCCCAAGGGTCGTGGCCCGCAACGGCCAGGTCCGCCAGCGGCAGGCACAGCAGGGCGACCGCCAGGAAGGCGGCGACGACGCCAAGGCGCGAGAGGCTAGCGCCCATAGAGCGCCTCGATCCGCGCCGCATCCAGTTCCGCCACCGGCAGGTCGAACAGGAACGCGCCGTCCCGCAGCCCGATGACGCGGGTGGCGAAGGCGCGGGCGATGGCCACGTCATGAAGGGCCAGGACAGCGGTCGGGAAGGCGCTGCGGATCACCCCGGCCAGAAGCTCGGCCTGGCGCGGGTCGACGGCGGACAGCGGCTCGTCCCCCAGGATGAGCTCGCCGCCCCGATGGAGCGCGCGCGCCAGGGCGACGCGCTGCTTCTGTCCGCCCGACAGGCCCTCGACCGCACGGGGCGCCTCGGGCCGCAGGCCGACGCGGTCCAGCGCCTCCAGCGCCGCATCGCGGTCGGCCGGTCGGGGGCGGATCAGCGTGCGCAGGTTGTAAAGCGCCCCGTGATCGTCCAGCCGTCCCATCAGCACGTTGCGCAGGGCATTCAGCTGCGGGACCAGCGCGGTGTCCTGCGGCACCAGCGCCACCCGCAGGCCGCGCGCCAGAATCGCCTCCCTCAGCGCCGCCAGCAGCGTCGACTTGCCCGAGCCGCTGCGCCCCAGCAGGGCCAGTCGCTCTCCCGGCGCGACATTAAGACGCACGCCCTGCAGGACCGTGGTCCCGCCATAGCCCAGATCGGCGCCGTCCAGCAGCTGCATGGACAGGTCTCACTCCAGCAGGTCAAGCTGACGCGCGACCTCCTCGATCGGGGCATAATCCCCGTTCGCGGCCGGGATGAAGGCCTGGCGCGGGAAGGCCGCCAGCAGGTCGGGATCGTCCATGTCGACCAGCGCCGCCTGCACGCGATCGGCAAAACCCTCGCCCCACCGCGCATCGACATCACCGCGGATGGTCCAGTTGTAGTCGGGATAAGGCGGCGTCTGCCAGATGACCTTTGTCGTCTCCACCTCGGGGGCACCATCGGCAACCGCCTGATCATAGGCAGCAAAATTCAGCGCACCGACCTGCCACGCGCCCGAAGCGACCAGCCGCAGCGTCTGGCTGTGATCGCCCGAGAAGCCCACGCGGTCGAAGAACTCCTCCGGCGCCTCTCCGGTATTCTCGCGGATCGCGTGTTCCGGCATCAGCCGCCCCGAGGTCGAGGTCTTGGCGCCGAAGGTGAAGGTCATCCCGCGGGCGGCCTCGGGGAAATCCTCGGACCGCTCCAGCCCGGTATCGGTATGGGCGATGAAATAGCTGACGAACTGCGTGTCCTCATCACCCTGCGCGATGGCGCGCGCACCCGGCACCAGAAGCCGCGCCTGCACGCCCGACAGGCCGCCGAACCAGGCCAACTGCACCTGGTCGTTGCGGAAGGCGGTGACGGCGGCGGGATAGGATTTCACCGGGACGAACTTGACGGGCACGTCAAGCTCCTCCGACAGGTACTCCGCGACGGCGCTGAAACGCTCGGTCAGGCGCGTCTCGTCCTCGTCCGGGATGGCGGAAAAATACAGGGTATCCTGCGCCTTGGCTGCACCGGACAGGGCAACGGAGGCAGCAAGAAGCGCAGCGAGAAAACGAACGGTCATGTGTAAGGAACCTGTTGCGGTGGGACGGGACATGCGGAAGGCGGCCCCCGATGGCCGGGCCTCGCGCCGTGTCGTCAAGCCCCCGCGTCGCGGCGGAACCGATCGGCCCGAGCGCGCCCGGCGCATCGGCTTGTCGCGCCCTTCTAGCAAGCCCCGGCCCCAAGGCGCAAGCGGCCGCATCTTGACTTAGCGTGCGTGGCGGCGGACGATATGGTTGTACCTATCTATTCGACAGGCAGAGGGGGTCCCCATGAATATCGACCTTTCGCGCCGCGGCTTTCTGAGGCTTGCGGGTGCGGGGGTTGCGGCAACGTCGCTTGGAGCCATGGGCTTCGGCGAGGCCGAGGCAGCCGAGGCGGCGCAGGTGCGCACCTTCCGGCTGGCCACGACAACGGAAACGCGCAACACCTGCCCCTATTGCTCGGTCGCCTGCGGGATCATCATGTATTCCAAGGGTGACGTGAAGGCCGGCGAGACTGCCGAGCTCTTGCACATCGAGGGCGATGCCGATCACCCGACGAACCGCGGCACGCTGTGCCCCAAGGGCGCCGCGCTGAAGGATTTCGTCCATGCGCCGACGCGCCTGACGCATCCGCGCATCCGCAAGCCGGGCAGCGACCGCTTCGAGGAGATCACCTGGGACGCGGCGCTGGACCGGATCGCCCGCGCCATGAAGGATGATCGCGACGCGAATTTCATCGCCACCAACGAGGCGGGTGTTCCCGTCAACCGCTGGACGACGACGGGATTCCTTGCGGCCTCGGCCTCGACCAATGAAACCGCATGGCTGACCTACAAGACGGTCCGCTCCATGGGGATCGTCGGCTTCGACAACCAGGCGCGCGTCTGACACGGCCCCACGGTGTCCAGTTTGGGCCCGACCTTCGGCCGCGGTGCGATGACGAACGCATGGACCGACATCAAGAATACCGACCTTGTCATCGTCATGGGTGGCAATGCCGCTGAAGCGCATCCCTGCGGCTTCAAATGGGTGACCGAGGCCAAGGCGCATCGTGGCGCCAAGCTGATCGTGGTCGATCCGCGCTATACCCGCACCGCATCGGTGGCGGATTACTATGCGCCGATCCGTCCCGGCAGCGACATCGCCTTCCTGATGGGGGCGATCCGCTGGTGCATGGAAAACGACAAGGTCCACTGGGACTATGTGCGCGCCTTCACCAATGCCAGCTTCCTGGTCCGCGAGGACTTTGGCTGGTCCGACGGGCTGTTCACCGGCTATGACGAGGAAAAGCGCGACTTCGACAAGAGCAGCTGGGATTACCAGATCGGCGAGGACGGCTTTGCGCTGCGCGACCCGACGCTGGAGGACCCGCGCTGCGTCTGGCAGATGCTGAAGAAGCATGTCGATGTCTACACGCCCGAATTCGTCGAGAACATCACCGGCACGCCGCGCGACAAGTTCCTGACCGTCTGCCAGATGATCGGCGAGACCTCGGCGCCCGACCGGACCATGACCTCGATGTACGCGCTTGGCTGGACCCAGCATTCCAAGGGCGCCCAGAACATCCGCGGCATGGCGATGCTGCAGCTGATCCTGGGCAATATCGGCGTCCGCGGCGGCGGGATGAACGCATTGCGCGGGCATTCCAACATCCAGGGCCTGACCGATATCGGCCTGATGTCGAACCTGATCCCGGGATACCTGAACATCCCGACGGAAAAGGAAACGGACTGGGAGACCTACCTGTCCACGCGGACCTTCAAGCCGCTGCAGCCGGGCCAGACCAGCTATTGGCAGAACTATCCCAAGTTCATGGTCAGCTTCCTCAAGGCGATGTGGGGCGATGCCGCCACGGCCGAGAATGACTGGGCCTATGAATACCTGCCCAAGCTGGATGTCCCCGCCTACGACATCCTGCGCATGTTCGAGCTGATGAACCATGACCGGGTGAACCTGTATTTCTGCCAGGGCTTCAACCCGATGCTGTCCATCCCCAACCGGGAAAAGGTCACGCGCGGGCTGTCCAGGCTGAAGATGCTGGTGGTCATGGACCCCTTGTCCACGGAAACCTCGCATTTCTGGCAGAACCACGGCGCGCATAACGACGTGGACACCGCCAGCATCCAGACCGAGGTGCTGGAGCTGCCCACGACCTGCTTTGCCGAGGACGAGGGCGCTCTGGTCAACTCGGGCCGCTGGCTGCAATGGCACTGGCCGGGCGCGACCCCGCCGGGCGAGGCCAAGTACGACACCTGGATCATGGCGCAGATCTTCCTGCGGGTGCGCGAGCTCTATCGCCAGGAAGGCGGGGCCTTCCCGGACCCGATCCTGAACCTGACCTGGAACTATGCCGATCCCGACGAACCCTCGCCCGAGGAACTGGCCCGCGAGATGAACGGCCGTGCGCTGGCGGATCTGACCGATCCGGCGACGGGCGCGCCGGTGCTTCAGGCGGGCCAGCAGGTGTCCAGCTTTGGCCAGCTGCGCGACGACGGGACGACCATGGCGGGCTGCTGGATCTATGCCGGCAGCTGGACCGAGGACGGCAACATGATGGCGCGCCGGGACAATTCCGATCCCGACGACACCGGCATGTTCCTGAACTGGTCCTTTGCCTGGCCGGCGAACAGGCGCATCCTCTACAACCGCGCCTCGGCCGATCTTCAGGGCAAGCCCTGGGATCCAAGCCGCAAGCTGATCGAGTGGAACGGCGAGCGGTGGGTGGGCTATGACGTCCCCGACATCTCGCCCACCGCTCCGCCGGACGTGGTCGGGCCCTTCATCATGAACCAGGAAGGGGTCTCGCGCCTCTTCAGCCGGGGCATGATGCGGGACGGGCCCTTCCCGACCCATATGGAGCCTTTCGAAAGCCCGATGGCCAACGTGTTCAACCCGCGCATGCGCGGGAACCCGGTGGCGCGGATGTTCGAGAGCGACGTGGGCCGGCTCGGCTCCAGCGACGAGTTCCCCTTTGTCGCCACCTCCTATCGCCTGACCGAGCATTTCCACTATTGGACCAAGCACAACCCGGTGAACGCCGCGTTGCAGCCCGAGTTCTTCGTGGAGATCAGCGAGGAACTGGCGGCGGAACGGGGCATCGCCAAGGGCGGGCGCGTCAGGGTCTGGAGCAAGCGCGGCCAGGTCTGGGCCAAGGCGGTCGTGACCAAGCGGATCCGCCCGATGACCTGCGACGGCAAGATCGTCCATGTCGTGGGCATTCCCCTGCACTGGGGCTTCATGGGTGCCGCCAAGAAGGGGTGGGGGCCGAACAGCCTGACGCCCTTCGTGGGTGACGCCAATGTGGACACGCCCGAATTCAAGGCCTTCCTGGTCAACATCGAACCCGCAGCAGAGGAGCCGGTCGCATGAAGGATATCGCCACCGCCCCCACGACCGCGGCGTCGAACCCGCCGGTCCAGCCGACCGAGGCCTATTACAATGCGGGCGACATCGTCCGCATCTCGGCCACGCGCAACGTGCCTGCGCCCCAACGGCAGCTGACCAAGCTGGCCAAGCTGATCGATGTGTCCAAGTGCATCGGCTGCAAGGCCTGCCAGTCCGCCTGCATTGAATGGAACCAGACCCATCCCGATGTGGAGGAAAACGTGGGGGTCTATGAAAACCCCCACGACCTGACGCCGAACATGTTCACCCTGATGCGGTTCTCCGAATGGGTGAACCCCGAGACGGACGATCTGGAATGGCTGATCCGCAAGGACGGCTGCATGCATTGCGAGGATCCGGGCTGCCTCAAGGCCTGCCCGGCGCCCGGCGCCATCGTGCAGTACTCGAACGGCATCGTCGATTTCGTTCAGGAAAACTGCATCGGCTGCGGCTATTGCCTGACCGGATGCCCGTTCAACATCCCGCGCATCAGCCAGGTCGACCACAAGAGCTACAAATGCACCCTGTGTTCCGACCGGATCGCAGTGGGACAGGGCCCGGCCTGCGCCAAGGCCTGCCCCACCCAAGCCATCGTTTTCGGCACCAAGGATGACATGAAAGCCCATGCCGCCGAACGGATCGAGGACCTTAAGTCGCGCGGATACGAGAATGCCGGCCTGTACGACCCGGCGGGCGTGGGGGGCACCCATGTGATGTATGTCCTGCATCACGCCGACAAGCCGCAGATCTACAACAATCTGGAGGAAAATCCGCGCATCTCGCCCATCGTCGAGGGCTGGAAGGGTGTCACCAAGACCGCGGGCCTGGCCGTCATCGGCCTGGCCGCGATCGGGGCGACGCTGCACGGCCTCTTCGCCCGCGGAAACGAGGTCGAGGAGCATGACGAACAGGCCGCAGATACCCTGGTGAAGGGACGCGTGTCCGACGATGATCCGCATCACGGGGGGCAGGTCTGATGGCGCCGCGCCCCTATTACTCGGAACGCGGGGATCGCATCGACAGCACCGCTCCGGTAACGGTGAGCCGTTACCGGGGGTTTACCCGCGCGAACCACTGGCTGACCGCGCTGTGCCTGATCGTGCTGGCCCTGTCGGGGCTGGCCCTGTTCGACCCGTCGCTGTATTTCCTCACTGGTCTTTTCGGCGGCGGGCAGACGACGCGCTGGCTGCATCCCATCGTGGGCGTGGTGCTGTTCCTCAGCTTCATGCTGCTGTTCGTCAAGCTGTGGCGCCTGAACATGCCCAAGCCCGAGGACACGACCTGGGTCACCCGGATCGGCGATGTCGTGAAAGGCAACGAGGATGCGCTGCCCGAACTGGGCAAGTACAACCCGGGCCAGAAGTTCGTCTTCTGGGCGATGACCGGGCTGATCGTCCTGCTGATCATCACGGGCGTCCTGATCTGGCAGCAGGTCGTGGGCCATCTGGTCAGCGTTCCGGTGCGCCGGGTGGCCGTCCTGCTTCATGCCATCTCGGCCGTTCTGATCCTGCTGGTGTTCATCCTGCATGTCTATGCGGCGGTCTGGACACGCGGCACGCTGCGCGCCATGACGCGCGGCACGGTCACCGGCGGATGGGCATGGCGGCACCACCGCAAATGGCTGCGAGAGATCGCCAGCCGCGACAACAAGGGACCGGCAGAGTAATCTGCCGGCCATCACACGCCGACATCCCCAGTGGCCGGTCGGCCCGGAGAGCGACATGACCACGACCATCCAACCCGATCCCACGGCCATCGGCGGCGTCCCCAAGGCGCCGCTTGCCTTTTTGCCGGACCCCGCACGCCTGTTCGCGACCCGCGCCGAGCGGCTGGAGTTCCTGGCCGGCAGCGGCAGCAACCTAGGCCCCTATCTGCGTTTCCTCGCGGGCCTCGCGGCGCTTCAGGCGCGGCTGGCGGGCGATCTGCCCAAGGTCACGGGGGTGTCCGCGGACCGGATCAGGCTGGCCCGCGAAAGCCGGATGCCGCCCATCGACCGCACCCGACTGGCCGCCGATCCCGACCTTCATGACGTTCTGGACCGCGTGCTGGCCGAGGCTGCGGCCCTGGACATGCCCGAACCTGCGCGCCTGGCGTTGTCGGCCGTCACGGCCGCGCCCCTGGCCGATCGTCACTGGCTGCTGGAGAACATCCTGACCGACCAGGTGCCGCTGGACAGTGTCGCACCGCACCTGTTCGCGGCCGTCGCGGTCCAGCTGCACCTGTCCCGCCTGGCCGCCACTTTGGACGCAAAGCAGCTGGTGCCGATCCGCACCGGCGTCTGTCCGTCCTGCGGCGGCCGGCCTGCCACGTCCAGCGTCATCGGCCTGGGTGGGCTGGACGGCGTCCGCTATGCCGCCTGCGCCTGCTGCCAGACCCAGTGGAACGAGGTCCGGCTGACCTGCCTCTGCTGCGGGTCGACCAAGGGGATCAGCTATCGCAGCGTCGAGACGACCGAGGCGACCGTCCGCGCCGAGGTCTGTTCGGAATGCGACAGCTGGGTCAAGATCCTCTACCAGAACCGCAACCACAGCCTGGAACCCCTGGCCGACGACGTGGCCAGCCTGGGCCTGGATCTGATGATGGCCGAGACCGACAAGCGCCGCGGCGGCTTCAACCCCTTCCTGACCGGCTATTGATGTCCGAATACCGCGCACTGCCCTCGGTCGACCAGCTGCTGACCACCCTGCCGGACCTGATCGACCGCCACGGCCGCCAGCCGGTCACCGACGCCGCGCGCCTGCGCCTTGATGCGGCCCGGCAGGCAATCCGTGAAGGCGCCCAAGGCGCGGCCGAGGCGGCACGCCTGCCGCATCTGCTGGCGGCAGATCTGGCCGCCGCCGCCGTCACGCAGTTGCGGCCGATCCTGAACCTGACCGGCACCGTCCTTCACACCAACCTGGGCCGCGCGATCCTGGCGGAGGAGGCCATTGCCGCGGCCAGCGCCGCGATGGCCGCGCCCCTTGCGCTGGAATTCGACCTGACGACCGGCGGGCGCGGCCAGCGCGACGACCACCTGCGCGGCCTTCTGTGCGACCTGACAGGGGCCGAGGATGCGACGATCCTCAACAACAACGCCGCCGCCGTTCTGATCGCGCTGAACACTTTTGGCCAAGGGCGCGAGGCCATCGTGTCCCGCGGGGAGCTGATCGAGATCGGCGGCGCCTTCCGCATGCCAGACATCATGGCCCGCGCCGGCACGCGGCTGGTCGAGGTGGGAACGACGAACCGCACCCATCCCCGCGACTATAGAGACGCGATCTCGGACCGAACCGGGCTGATCCTCAAGGTCCACACCTCGAACTACCGCATCGAGGGCTTCACGGCAGAGGTTTCGGCCTCCGACCTGGCCCAGATCGCGCGGGAGGCGGGCGTGGTCCTGATGAACGACCTGGGCGCGGGCAGCTTGGTCGACCTGTCGCACTGGGGTCTGCGGCGCGAACCGACCGTGGCCGAGGCGGTGGCCGAGGGCGCGGATCTTGTCACCTTCTCGGGGGACAAGCTGCTGGGCGGGCCGCAGGCGGGGTTCATCGTCGGGCGCCGCGACCTGATCGCGCAGATCAACAGGAACCCTCTGAAACGCGCCCTGCGCCTGGACAAGATCCGCATCGCCGCGCTGGAGGCGACGCTGCGCCTTTACCGCGACCCCGACCGGCTGGCTGAACGCCTGCCGGTGCTGCGGATGCTGTCGCGGCCCAAGGACGAGATCGCGCAGCAGGCCGCGCGCCTGGCGCCGCTGGTCAGGGATCTGCTGGCACCGCATGGCTTTGATGCGCAGGTGGCCGATTGCGCCAGCCAGATCGGGTCGGGCGCGCTGCCCACCGACACGATCCCCTCGGCCGGGCTGCGGCTGACGGGTGCCGGCGGCGATGCGCCGGATTGGCTGGCGGCGCGGCTGCGGTCCCTGCCCCGGCCGATCATCGGCCACATTCACGCCGGCGCGCTGATCCTGGACCTGCGCTGCCTGGCCTCGGACGATCAGCTGCTGACGGCACTGGCGGACCTATGATCGTCGGCACGGCGGGACATATCGATCACGGCAAGACCGCGCTGGTCAAGGCGCTGACCGGCACCGATGCCGACCGGCTGGCCGAGGAAAAGGCCCGCGGCATCACCATCGACTTGGGCTTTGCCTATGCCGATCTGGGCGGCGGCGGGATCACGGGTTTTGTCGATGTGCCGGGCCATGAACGCCTGATCCACACGATGCTGGCCGGAGCGGGCGGGATCGATCTGGCGCTGCTGGTCGTGGCGGCCGATGACGGGGTGATGCCGCAGACGGCCGAGCATCTGGCGATCCTTGACCTTTTGGGGCTGTCGCGGGGGCTGGTCGTGCTGAGCAAGGCCGATCTTGCCGACATCCCGCGTCGCGCCGAGGTCGCAAGCCAGATCCGCCGCGCCCTGGAGGGCAGCCGGTTGGCGGACGCTCCGATCCTCCCGGTCTCCACCCTCACCAGCGAGGGGCTGGACGACCTGCGTGCGGCGCTGGCCGCAGCCGAAGGCGCGACGGCGCGGCGGCAGGCGGATGGTCTGTTCCGGATGGCCGTCGACCGCAGCTTTACCCTTCAGGGCGCCGGGACGGTGGTGACCGGCACGGTGCTGAGCGGCCGCGTGGCGGTGGGCGATCTGGTCACCGTCAGCCCCTCCGGCCTGCCGGCTCGCGTGCGCGGCATCCATGCCCAGAACCGCGCGGCGACCGAGGGGCTGGCCGGCCAGCGCTGCGCTCTGAACCTGGCCGGCGAGGCCATCGCCAAAAGCGCGATCCACCGCGGCGACATCGTGCTGACGCCCCAGCTGCATGCGCCCACGGCCCGCATCGATGCGCGGCTTTCGGTCCTGCCCGCCGAGCCCCGTCCCGTCGGCACCTGGTTTCCCGCCCGCCTGCACAGCCACGCGACCGAGGTCGGCGCCCGCATCGTGCCCCTGGGCGACCCCATCGCCCCCGGAGAGGCCGGCCCGGTACAGATCGTGCTGGACCGCCCGATCGCCGCCGCCGTCGGCGACCGCTTCATCCTGCGCGACGTCTCGGCCAGCCGGACCATCGGCGGCGGCCGCTTTCTGGACCTGCGGCCCCCGGCCCGCAAGCGTCGGACGCCCGAACGGCTGGCCCTGATCGAGGCCGCCCGTCCGTTACACCCTGCCCGCGCGCTGACCGCCATGCTGCAGGTTGCCCCTGTGGCGCTGGCGGCCTTTGCCCGCGACCGCAGCCTGACGCCGGAGCAGGCAGGCGCCGCCTTGGCAGAGGCGGGGGCGACGACCGTCGCGGGGCTGGCGCTGTCGCAGGACCAGCTGGATCAGCTGCGCCGGGACGTCGAGGCGCAGCTGTCGCAGTTCCATGAGGCCAATCCCGATCTGCCCGGTCTGGGGCGGGAACGCCTGCGCCTGGCGCTGACCCCGCGCCTGCCGCAGGACGCCTTCCTGGCCCTCCTGCGCCAGCAGGTGGCGGGGGGCCGGGTGGTCATGGACGGCGCCTTCCTGCGCCTGCCCGGCCACGAGGTCCGCCTGACCCCGGAGGACGAGGCGTTGTGGGATCGCATCCGCCCGGCCCTGCTGGGTGAGCTGCAGTTCCGCCCGCCCCGCGTGCGCGATTTCGCGACGGAACTGGGCCGGGACGAACGTGAGATCCGTCGCCTGCTGAAGCTGACGCAAAAGCTGGGCCGCACCGACCAGATCGCCCATGACCACTTCTTTGCCCGGGAGGTCACGGCTCGGATGGTAGGCATCCTGCGGGACGTGGCCGCGCAGACGGAGGACGGCTGGTTCACCGCGCCCGCGTTCCGGGACCGGGTGCAGAACGGCCGCAAGGTCGCGATCGAGATCCTGGACTTCTTCGACCGGCACGGCGTCACCCTGCGCCGGGGCGACCTGCGGCGGCTGAATCCGCACCGGCTGGACCTGTTCGGCTAGAGGCTGGCGCCGCCCTGCTCGACCACCGCCTCCATCGCGACATAGCTGGAGGTCGCGTTGACATGCGGCAGGGACGAGATCTTCTCGGCCATGATGCGCCGGTAATCGGCCATGTCGCGCGAGCGCACCTTCAGCAGGTAATCGAAGCCACCGGCGATCATGTAGCATTCCTCGACCTCGGGAATGGTGCGGACGGCGGCGTTGAAGGCCTCCAGCGCCTTCTGGCGGGTGTCGGTCATGCGCACCTCGACATAGGTGACATGGGTCAGGCCAAGCCGCACCGGCGACAGGATCGCGCGATAGCCGGTGATCAGCCCCGCCTCCTCCAGCTGGCGGATGCGCAGGGCCACGGGCGTCTTGGACAGGCCCACCTTGCGGGCCAGTTCGGTGACGGGGATGCGCGCATTGGCCGTCAGCTCGGCCAGGATGCGGCGGTTGGTGGGATCGAGAAGTTCGGTCACGGTCTGGAAAGCCGCCTGAAATTGGTGATGCGGGCTACATGCTGCACCTCAAATGGTCACATCGTCCAGACCTGCTGCGGTATGCTGTGCGTAAATCCGACCATCCGGACCGCCGAAGGGGACGCCATGACCGCTCTTGATTCCGCCGCCAAGTTCCAGCCCGAAGGCCCCCTTCTGGCCCGCCTGATCGCCGAGGCCGGCCTGTCCGACCAGACCCGTGCCCGCATCAGCGCACGCGCCGCCGACCTGATCCGCCGCATCCGCGCCCAGTCCAAGCCCACGATGATGGAGCTGATGCTGGGCGAATACGGCCTGTCCACGCGCGAGGGCGTGGCCCTGATGTGCCTGGCCGAGGCGATGCTGCGCGTCCCGGACCGTGCCACCATCGACGCGCTGATCGAGGACAAGATCGCGCCCTCGGACTGGGGACGCCACTTGGGCGAAAGCGCCTCCAGCCTGGTGAACGCCTCGACCTGGGCGCTGATGCTGACGGGCCGCGTGCTGGACGATCCGCAGCCGGGCCTGGCCGGCACCCTGCGCGGCGCGATCCGCCGCCTTGGAGAGCCGGTGATCCGCACCGCCGTCACCCGCGCCATGCGCGAGATGGGCCGCCAGTTCGTCCTGGGCCAGACCATCGAGGCCGCGCTGGAACGTGCGAAGGGGCAGGAGGCCAAGGGCTATTCCTACAGCTACGACATGCTGGGCGAGGCGGCCATGACAGCCGAGGATGCCGCCCGCTATGCCAGCGAATACCGCAAGGCGATCGCCGCCATCGCGGGCTCCTGCGACAAGGGGTCGGTCGCGCGCAATCCCGGGATCTCGATCAAGCTGTCAGCCCTGCATCCCCGCTACGAGGTGGCGCACGAGGATCGCGTCATGGCGGAACTGGTGCCGGTCGTGCGCGAGCTGGCGCGGCAGGCCAAGAGCGCCAACATGGGCCTGAACATCGATGCCGAGGAACAGGACCGTCTGGCCCTGTCGCTGAAGGTGATCGAGGCCGTGCTGTCGGACCCCGCGCTGGCGGGCTGGGACGGCTTCGGGATCGTGGTGCAGGCCTATGGCAAGCGCGCGGGCGCGGTCATCGACCGGCTGCACGAGATGGCCACGCGCCATGACCGCCGCATCATGGTCCGCCTGGTCAAGGGCGCCTATTGGGACACCGAGATCAAGCGCGCCCAGGTCGAAGGGTTCGTGGACTTTCCGCTGTTCACAAGCAAGACGGCGACCGATGTCAGCTATGTCGCACTGGCCCGCAAGCTGCTGTCGATGTCCGACCGGATCTATCCGCAGTTCGCCACCCACAACGCCCATTCCGTGGCCGCCGTGCTGGAGATGGCCGGCGACACGCCCTTCGAATTCCAGCGCCTGCACGGTATGGGCGAACGGCTGCATGACATCGTCCTGAAGGACCAGGGCACGCGCTGCCGCATCTATGCCCCGGTGGGCGCGCATCGGGACCTGCTGGCCTATTTGGTCCGCCGCCTTCTGGAAAACGGCGCCAATTCCAGCTTCGTCAACCAGATCGTCGACGAGGAGGTGACCCCCGAGGAGATCGCCCGCGATCCCTTCGACGCGCTGGCCACCGCCCATGCGCCCGCCGCGCTGCTGGCCCCGCAGGCAATCTATGGCGCGGGCAGGAGCAACTCGCGCGGCTTCGACCTTACGGCCGGGGACGTGCTGCAACAGATCTTTGCGGCGCGCGACGGTGCCGTAGAGGACGCCGCGCCGCTGGTCCATGATCAGGCCGCCCCTTCGGGCTCAGCGCCGTCGCCCGTGACGAACCCCGCCACCGGGGCGGCCGTCGCGCGGGTGACCGAGGCCGACGCGGCGACCGTCGCGCATGCCATCGCCGCCGCTGCCCCCTGGACCGCCCCCGCCCATGAACGCGCCGCGATGCTACGCCGCGCCGCCGACCTCTACGAGGCCGATTTCGGCCCGATCTTCGGCATCCTGGCGCGCGAGGCCGGCAAGACCCTTAACGATGCCGTGGCCGAGCTGCGCGAGGCGGTGGATTTCCTGCGCTATTATGCCCAGCAGGGTGAGGGCAGCGACCAGGCCCCGCGCGGCATCATCGCCGCGATCAGCCCTTGGAACTTTCCCTTGGCGATCTTCACGGGCCAGATCGCGGCCGCGCTGATGGCCGGCAATGCGGTGCTGGCCAAGCCCGCGGAACAGACACCCCTGATCGCGTCCCATGCCGTGCACCTGCTGCACCGGGCGGGCGTCCCGACCTCCGCGCTGCAGCTGCTGCCGGGCGACGGCGGCACGGTTGGCGCAGCGTTGACCCGCGACCCGCGCATCAAGGGCGTGGTCTTCACCGGCGGCACCGACACGGCCCGGCTGATCGCCACCAGCATGGCCCGGCACATGGAGCCCGGCACGCCGCTGATCGCCGAAACCGGCGGCCTGAACGCGATGATCGTGGACAGCACCGCCCTGCCCGAACAGGCGGTGCGCGACATCGTCGCCTCCAGCTTCCGCTCGGCCGGTCAGCGGTGCTCGGCCCTGCGTTGCCTCTATGTGCAGGAGGACGTGGCCCCGCATGTCATCCGCATGATCCAGGGCGCGATGGACCAGCTGCGCGTGGGCGATCCCTGGGATCTGGCCACCGATGTGGGCCCGGTCATCGATGCCGAGGCGCAGGAGGGGATCCGGGCCTATCTGGACCAGCACCGCGACCGCATCCTGCACCAGCTGGACGCTCCGGCGACCGGGCATTTCGTGCCGCCAACCCTGATGCGGGTGGCGGGGATCGAGGACCTGGAGCGCGAGATCTTCGGCCCCGTCCTGCATGTCGCGACCTACCGGGCGCGGGACCTGGACCGGGTCGTAGCGGCCATCAACGGGCGCGGCTATGGGCTGACCTTCGGCCTGCACACGCGCATCGACAGCCGCGTGCAGGAGGTGACCGAGGCGGTCCATGTCGGCAACATCTATGTGAACCGCAACCAGGTCGGCGCGACCGTGGGCAGCCAGCCCTTTGGGGGCGAGGGCCTGTCGGGGACCGGGCCCAAGGCGGGGGGGCCGCTCTACCTGCCGCGGTTCTTTGCACCTGAACAGCCGACGGCCAAACCGACGCCGTGGCCGTCAAAGGACGACACCAGCCGACTGACGCGCGCCCTGTCGACGCCACCCGCCGCCCCTGCCCTAAGCGAGCAGCTGATGCCTGGCCCCACCGGAGAGCTGAACCGGCTGCAGATCCTGGCACGTGGCCCGATCCTCTGCATGGGTCCCGGTGCCGATGCCACCCGCGCACAGGTTGCCGCGGTCACGGCGGGCGGGGGCCAGCCGGTGGCGGCCGAAGGCGCCTTGGACCCGCAGGCGCTGACATCGCTGCAGGGGGTGACGGGCGTCCTCTGGTGGGGCGATGCCGAGACCGGGCGGGCGCTGTCGGCGGCGCTGGCGGAACGCCCGGGACCGATCGTGCCGCTGATCAACGCCCTGCCCGATGCAGGATACCTGTGCCATGAACGCCATCTCTGCGTGGACACCACCGCGGCGGGCGGCAACGCCGCGCTGCTGGCAGGCTGACAGCAGGCCCCGGCCTTGCCATCCCCGCGCGCCCGGTCCATCAACGGTCCGGGCGCTTGTCTTGCGTCCGTGGAAGGGATTCGTCCCCGGTGGGGCGGCCGGACTTCAAATCCGGTTGGGGCAGCGAGCCTGTCCCGGGTGGGTTCGACTCCCATTCCCTTCCGCCAATCGGACAATGATCACAGGCCCTGATGACCCAGCACGCAACCGATTTCGACGAATGGCTGGCCGAGACCTGGGAGCAGACCGCCTCGGGCGACGGCTTCACGATGCTGCTGGTGCTGATCGGTCTGGGCAGCGGCCGGGTGGACATCCTGCGATCCGCCCATCTGCATGTCATCGGCGATGATCTGGACTGGCCGGGGCTTGTTGCGCATCTTGAGGGCGCGCAGGTACCGTGGGACGCAGTGGCCCTTTATCGTGCCGGACGCGAGGGGCTGGTGCCGGATGATCTGGCACGCAGCCGGCTGGCGTCGCTGGTCAAGGCGCTGCAGGGCGACCGGACCCTGCTGCGCGACGCCGAATTCCTGAACCGCGACGGGTTGCGGCTCCGCCTGGACGAGGCCTAGGTCAGCACTCGGGAACAGGTTCCGCGCTGCCCCTCAGGTCCAGCCCCCGGGCGGTCGGGGGCTGCCAGGTGGGTGAATCCGGCACGGCGCCTTGGGTATTCGTTCCCAGCTGCGACCCCCCCGTGCCGCCGGTCCAGCCGGTCGTGCCGGTGTTCTCGGGCGCCGTGCCGTCCTCGGACGGGTCGGGCTGGGTGGCGGGCTGGGCCTGGGTATCGGCGGTCGGACATTCCGGCGCCTCGCTGAGCCGGGAGTCCTGGGCCGCGGCCGGCACCGACAGCCCGACCAGCAGCGCCAGCGCCAGGGGGGAAAGGGAACGCAACATGAGGGGCCTCGCAGGTTTTGCTCTGGGGCAACGCCGCTGCCTTCTGCCGGTTCCTGTCAGGCCAAGGCCTTCAGCACCGCGTCGGTGATCGTGTCGGTCCGGTCGCGGCCGGGCACGGTCCCGACGCCCTTCGCGGTCACGACCTCCATCGCGGCCATCATCCGGGCGGCGGGGTCGGCCTGGCCCAGATGCTCCAGCATCATCGCCGCCGACCAGATGGCCGCCATCGGGTTGGCGATCCCCTTGTCCGCGATGTCGGGGGCCGAGCCATGCACCGGTTCGAACATCGAGGGGGCGCTGCGATCCGGGTTGATATTGGCCGAGGCCGCAAAGCCCAGGCCGCCCTGGATCGCCGCCCCGAGGTCGGTCAGGATGTCCCCGAACAGGTTCGACGCCACGACCACGTCCAGGCTTTCGGGCGCCATCACCATCCGCGCGCACATGGCGTCGATGTGATAGCGGCTCACCGTCACATCGGGATATTCACCCGCCAACCGGTCGGTGATCTCGTCCCAGAAGACCATCGTGTGGCGCTGTGCGTTCGATTTCGTGACCGAGGCCAGCTGCCCGCGCCGCCCACGCGCCTGTTCAAAGGCAAAGCGCAGGATGCGCTCGACCCCTGTGCGGGTGAAGACCGAGGTCTCGACGGCCACCTCGTCCGGCGTGCCCTGGTGGACGCGACCGCCGGCGCCGGAATATTCGCCCTCGGTGTTCTCGCGGATGCAGAGGATGTCGAAGTCGCGCGTCTTCAGCGGCCCCTCGACGCCCGGCAGCAGGCGATGGGGGCGGATGTTGGCGTATTGGACAAAGGCCTTGCGGATCGGCAGCAGCAGCCCGTGCAGCGACACGCTGTCGGGAACGCGCGCGGGCCAGCCCACCGCCCCCAGCAGGATCGCGTCGAAGCCGCGCAGGGTGTCGATCCCGTCCTCGGGCATCATCCGCCCATGGGCCAGGTAATGGTCGCAGGACCAGGGGAAGGTCTCTGTCTCCAGCGCCGCCCCGGCCGCGCGCGCCACGGCGATGGCGGCCTCGGTCACGGGTACGCCGATGCCGTCTCCGGGGATCAGGGCGATGCGGTGGGTCATGGGAGCCTCCTTGTTGGTGGCGTCGGGCTAGCGCGCCCTGCCCCGCGTCACAAGCGGGAACAATATCCGGCGGTCCCGGTTCATCCACCCAATTCGGACGATGGAGGCTTTGATGAAGGCACTGACATGGCACGGCAAGGGCGACATCCGGTACGAGACAGTCGACGACCCCCGCATCGAGGAACCAGATGACATCATCATCAAGGTGACCGCCTGCGCCATCTGCGGGTCCGACCTGCACCTGATGGACGGCTGCATGCCGACGATGGAGTCAGGCGACGTCCTGGGCCACGAAACCATGGGCGAGGTGGTCGAGACGGGCTCGGGCCACAGCAAGTTCAAGCAGGGCGACAAGGTCGTCGTCCCCTTCAACTTGGCCTGCGGGCAGTGCTTCTTCTGCCAGAAGCAGCTCTATTCGCTCTGCGACCGCTCGAACCGCAATGCCGAAATGGCGGCAAAGGTGATGGGCCAGTCGCCCTCGGGCCTGTTCGGTTATTCCCATATGCTGGGGGGCTATTCCGGTGGCCAAGCCGATTATCTGCGCGTGCCTTATGGCAGCGTGGGTCCCATCGCGGTCCCGCAGGGGATGGACGATGAGGAGGTGCTGTTCCTGTCTGACATCCTGCCGACCGGCTGGATGGCGGCCGAACACGCGAATATCCAGCCGGGTGACACCGTGGCGATCTGGGGGTGCGGGCCGGTCGGCCAGATGGCGATCCTTTCGGCCTGGCTGCAAGGTGCGGGCCGGGTGATTGCCATTGACAAGGTGCCCGAGCGCCTGGCCATGGCGCGCGACAAGGGCCGCGCCGAGACCATCGATTTCAGCGAGACCGATGTCTACGACGCGCTGATGGAAATGACCGGCGGCCGCGGCCCCGACAGCTGCATCGATTGCGTGGGCACGGAAGCCGCGCCGGATTCCGGGCTGATGGCGCGAGTGGACCGGGTCAAGCAGGCGCTCTACCTGGGCACGGACCGTCCCGACGTGCTGCGCGAGATCATCATGTGCTGCCGCAAGGGAGGAACGCTGTCGATCCCGGGGGTTTATATCGGCGTCGTGGACAAGCTGCCGATGGGCGCGCTGATGAACAAGGGCCTGACCCTGCGCACCGGCCAGACCCATTGCCAGCGCTACCTGCCCCACCTGCTGAACCTAATCCAGGAGGGCGAGATCGACACCACCTTCCTGATCACCCACCGAGCCGACCTGTCCGAAGGACCCGAGCTTTACAAGAGGTTCCGGGACAAGGACGACGGCTGCATCAAGGTCGTGCTGCGCCCGAACGGCTGACACCGCGCGATCCCCTGATTGACCGGGCGGGCGGGAACATAACCCGGACCGCCCGGTTAAGCGGTCCTGCGGGGGCGACCCCTGCCATATCCCTTCACCAAGGAATGCATGATGAGTACGAAGACGCTGGAAAACCTGTTCCATGAAACGCTGAAGGACATCTATTACGCCGAGCGCAAGATCCTGAAGGCGCTGCCCAAGATGGCCCGTGCCGCGCAGTCGGAAGAGCTGAAAGCCGCCTTCCAGCACCACCGCGAGGAAACCCAGGGCCAGATCGAGCGCCTGCAGGAGGTCTTTGAACTGCTGGGCAAGTCGCCGCGCGGCAAGACCTGCGAGGCCATCGACGGGATCATCTCCGAGGGCGAGGAGATCATGGACGAGTTCAAGGGCTCACCCGCCTTGGATGCCGGTCTTGTTGCAGCCGCTCAGGCCGTCGAACATTACGAGATCGCCCGCTATGGTACGCTGAAGTCCTGGGCCGAGCTGCTGAAGATGACCGATGCGGCCGCGCTGCTGAACCAGACCTTGGAAGAAGAATCGGCCACCGACGAGAAGCTGACCACGCTGGCCGAAGGCAGCGCCAACCCGGCGGCGATCGAAGCCGCCTGAGGACCACCGTCTTTCGCGGCCCCGCCTTCGTGGCGGGGCCTTTTTTGCGTTTTGAGCCGCAGCTGGGAATGGCCCTGCAGTGCCGGTGGACCCCGTTTGCCCGCCAAGCGTTTCCTCACGGAGCGAAGATGTTCGAACACAAGGAGTGGATGATGAGCGATACCATATTGACGCTGGACGGTGGCCCGCAATTGACCGGCAAGATCACCGAAAGCGGCGGCGACTATATCAGGATCCGTGCCATCACCGAGATGACGCAGGACCAGCTGGCGCAATATGCCGAAGGGCAGATCGAAATCGATGGCAAGGAGGTTCGGGTGCTGATGGAAAGTGCCATGCCGTCCCAGGATGATCAGGACGCCTTCGATCTGACGATGCGGAGGATGACGCCCCCGGTTTGAGGGGATGTGGCGCAAATGTCAGGACACGAGTTTGGTGGCGCTCCTTCATGAGGTGCCAATGTCACGCTTCAGCGCCGCGCCGCTGTACAACTTCTATCCGTTTCCTAAGGAAGGCTGATGTATAGGAGACCGTGTAGATGCCAGCCGTCTTGTCCCTCAACGAGGAATCGAAGACTTCAGCGATATGCTTGACTGGGCGAACAGTCGCCAGAGAGCGTGCCCATAGGGCTGGGCCCGTGCCGCAGATCGCCATGCGACCTGTGCGCCATTAGCGATGGAACCTGTGGGGCCAATCCGGGTCGGCGGTCCGATTCTACCCCTCGCCAGCAGCAGGTAGGTTCCACCCTCAAGCCTGCCTGCACTGGCCGTTCTGACATATTTGGCCTTGGGATCTGCAAACCCCGGTCATTTCATGAACTTCCTGAAACGAGTCCTCTTTCTACGTCTACGCCAGCTTGCCCTGTGCCTTCAACGCAGCCTGCAGGCGCGCCACCAAGGCACGAAGCTCCTCGGAAAGGGGCTGCTGCTCATACTGCGCCCACAACTGCGCCAGGTGCTGGTCGACGGGGTCGTCGCGGCGGCGTTCGTCTTCTGTCATTTCGGCGGGCCTCCGATCCAGAGCTTTGGCAGTGAAAGCAGGCAAAAACACGAGGATGGCCGCCTCGTCGATGCAACCCTCACCCCGTTGTGACAGCCATCTGTGCACGAACGGTTAATTTGCGCGCGACATTTTGACCGCAGTCGCCGGTTCTTGTGTCCTGATGGCGGAGAACCGGTCGCCAGCCTTCGGGAACTGATGTAAGTTAGCGCGATTGATGTGGAGCAAGTGCATGTGCGGCAGCCCGGATTCTCGACTTGGACAGGCCCTGACCGCATTGCGGCAGGCGATGGATGCGGAACCCTTGTCCGAGCGCGTCTTGGACTTGACAGCGCAGCTTGCTGCCGCACTCGAAGCTCAGCAATCCACGGGCGAACCTGCGACCGGGATCCACGCCAACCTGCACTCGGCCCCCCCCTCAGAGGGGGCTGACCCTTCGCCCTTGGCTCAGAAATAGGCCCAGAGCAGCAAAAGGATCGCCACGACCACAAGCGTGACTGGCAGGACCAAGCGCCCCATGCTGCCAAATCCCGGATCGGGGTTTGGATCGTCATCTGTCCTGCCCGGGGGGCGCCGAATCTCCTGGTCATGCGCAATTCCTGCCTCTCGGGCCGTGACCGGATGTCCGCCGGCCTCGGCATCCGTCCCAAGCGGAGCTGCGGCCGGGTCGGGGTAGTCGACCTTGTCGGCCGCCTGACCATGGTCGACCCCCTGTCGCAGCGTTTCGGCGGTCTCGGTTTTCCGGTCCATGTGAACCTCCTTTCGAACGGGAACGCGGCCAAGCCTGCACCCCCAAGCCTGCCGGCGCTTGGCTGATGCGGCGCCGACAAGAATGCTCCCGCCGTCTTCAATAGGTCGAGGGCGGATCGCTGGCCGGGAAGGATTCGTCCACGGCCTCGTCCACCTCGTCCCAATCGGGCGGGGGGTTTTTCATCTGTCCCGGTCCGGCATCACGGACCGAATCGCGCGGCCCTTGCGAATGGCGGCTCGGAGTTGCGCGCAGCAGGGTCGGGATGGCCAACCCGGCCAGGACGCCGATCCCAAAAATCACGGAGGCTGAACCTCTCATCACGACACCTCTTTCTTTTGATCAGATCATCGGCTTGCCGCCGGTGACGGCAATCGTGGCGCCCGAGACATAGCTGGCCATGTCCTCGGCCAGCATGACATAGGCGGCCGCCAGTTCGACCGGCTGCGCCGGGCGTTTCATCGGATAGTTCGCGCCGAACTGCGACACGGCCTCGGCCTCGAAGCTGCCGGGGATCAGCGGGGTCCAGACCGGGCCGGGCGCAACGCAGTTCACGCGCACGCCCTTCTCCGCCACCATCTGCGCCAGCCCCATGGTGAAATTCTGGATCGCCCCCTTGGTCGTGGCATAGGCCAAGAGCGCCGGGCTGGGCTGGTCCGAATTGATGGATGCCGTGTTGATGATCGACGCACCCTTCTTCAGATGCGGCATCGCGGCCTTGCACAGATAGAAGATGGCGTCGATGTTCGTGGCGAAGGTCTTGCGCCATTCCTCGTCCGAGATCTCCTCGATGCTGTCGAACAGGTCCTGATGCGCGGCGTTGTTCACCAGCACGTCCAGTTGGCCCCATTCGCCGACCACCTTGTCGATCATCTTGCGGCAGTGCTCCGGGTCACCGATGTCGCCCTCCAGGCGCAGACAGCGGCGACCCGCCCCCTCGATCAGTTCGGCCGTCGAGCGGGCGTCGTCGCTTTCGGACAGATAGGAAATCGCCACATCGGCCCCTTCACGGGCATAGGCGATCGCCACCGCCCGCCCGATGCCGCTGTCGCCCCCGGTGATCAGGGCGCATTTTCCCTCCAGCCTCCCTGCTCCGCGCCAGCTCTCCTCGCCGTGATCGGGCACCGGGTCCATCTTAGCGAAGCTGCCAGGCAGATCCTGCGTCTGCGGCGGGAAGGGCGGCTTGGGATAGTCGGTCATCAGGAGCTCCTGGATCTTGGGGCGGCGAAGTCATTGCTCTTCGGCGGTCCCAACCGGCTGTCTGTCGGAATGTTCCCGCGCCGCGTGCAAAGAACCTGCTCCGCCGGCCGTGCGTCCCAGACCAATTGAGCAAAAAGACGCGCGTTCCCCTTCGGATGCGGAACCGATGCAAGCCGTCCTGCATTGGCCCGTGTCAGGGGCGCGCCGACGGAAGGACAGGGATGTCAGACGACCTAATCGACCACGTCCGTGCACTGCGAGCCTACGGACAATCGCTTTGCGGAAACCCCACCGAAGCCGAGGATCTGGTCCAGGAAACGCTGGTGCGGGCGATTGAACATGCCGACAGCTACAAGCCCGGCACCTATATGCGGGCGTGGCTGTTCACCATCATGCGCAACCGCTTCTACACCAATCGCAAGAAGTCGTCGCGCGAGCCGACCGGGGCTGCGGATTGTGTCTCCTTCGGACCCTCCACTCCGGCCACTCAGGAATGGCACATCCGCGGAAGGGAGATGTGGCGCGCATTGGACCAGATGCCCACCCATTATCGCGAGGCCATCGTGCTGGTGGGCGTCATCGGCGAAAGCTATATCGACGCGGCCCAGATCCTGGGTTGTGACATCGGCACGGTGAAAAGCCGCATCTCCCGCGCCCGGGCCATCCTGCGCAAGTCGATCGACCCGCCGGATTGAGCGCGGATCCGTCTTCTCGTTCAAGTCACATCGGTCAGAGCGTGTCGATCCGGACGGAGTGGACGGAAGGATCGCAGCGCCGCGCGGCCATCTCCAAGCGTGCCAGAAGATGCGTGCGCACATAGGTCGCATGAAAGCGTGACGGTGCTGATAGGTGCAGAACCGCAGCCCCCTGCCCCGCCTCATCCGCCGTTTCGACCAGCGGCGCGAACCAGGCGTCGAACATCACCGGATCCTCGGCCAGAAGGCGCGTCCGCACAGCGCCCCACAGCCCGTCCTGGATAGCGATGTCGTGGCGGCGAAAGGGCACGACATTCGCACTACCGTCGGCTGCCGCTTCCGGCCCCATACCGCGATCCGTCATCCGGGCGACATAATCTTCGCCGATATTCGGCCAAGCCGGGCGGCTGTCCAGCAGCATCCGCTGCAGGTCCAGCCCCAGCACCGACACCCTGCCCCGCGCCCCCTGCCGCTTGACCACAACCCATCCCATCGCCCGCAGTCGCGCCATGTCGCGCTTGACCGTCCGTTCGTCGACGCACCACAGCCGGGCGATCTCTCTCTGCCCGACCGTCAGCTCGTCCCGCTGCCAGTTGTAGCGACTGGTGATCAGCGACATCAGCCGCAGGACCAGCCGCTGCAGCTGCGGCTCGCCCGCCAGGCCATGAGCCATCAGCGCCGACAGGATGTCGTATTTCTTTGCCGCCGCCTCGCGTCCGACGGGCCGGGTCACCTGCATTGCCGCTCCTGCTGCCGGATCACCCGGTCTGCCTGCATTGGCTTGAGTCTGCCGGGGACCCTCAGGGAAGTGCTCCAACGTCTTTCGCCAACCTGACTGCATTAGCGTCCTGTTTCTTCTCCCTGTCAAGCAGCTAGGTCCGGCGCCGCCGGATCCGGGTCTTTATCATTATGGAAATCCGGTATCACTGGTATAGGGGGACGTTCAACATGTCCCGTATTTGCCCCGGAATGTCCCCCAATTTGTGGGGGGCGGGGCGGTCGCGTCCCCCATTTCTGGCTCTGCGTTCCCGTCCGGGATGCGCTACGGGCGCGGGTTAGCCTTTAGCGATTCGCGCAACAGGTGCTGGATCGGGTGTCGTATCGGCTTTAGTGAACAACGCTTTTGCCAAAAGCACAAATCCGGCGTAAAAGCGGAAGGAGCAATAATCTGCGTCCTTTGAAACAGGCACAACATGTATACTCACGAAGACCTCGCGCGGCTGCAATCCCAGTCACTCAAGATGCAGGGCTGGATCCGCCGCCAGACCTTCAGTCCGGCGAACGAGAAGACCCTGCGGCGCTTTTCCAGCTGGGAGGTGTCCGAGCTGATCTTTCGCATCAACCAGTCGACCTTCCGCGGCAAGCTGGCCGCGGACCCGAACCTTCCCCTCGGGGAAGTCGAGGAAGACGGTCGCCAGCGCTGGTTCAGCCTCGAGGAAGTGAACGAGCTGCGCCGCCGGGTCCGCATCAACAAGAAGACGCTTATGCCGCCGCGCCCTGAGGGCAAGCGCGCCTTCCGCGCCGCCATCGCCAACTTCAAGGGCGGCGCCGGCAAGTCCACGGTGGCCCTGCACTTCGCGCATGCCGCGGCGCTGGATGGCTATCGTGTCCTGGTCGTTGACTTCGACCCGCAGGCGACGCTGTCCCACAGCATGGGCCTGACGGACGTCGGAGAGGATCATACGGTCTGGGGCATCATGGCCCGCGACCTGGAGCGCGAGACGGACCGCATGAACACCGCCTCCGCCGGCGCGGAGAGCGGCACCGCCCTGCCCCATCGCAAGTTGCCGGCTTCGATCCGTGACATGGGCTTGGGCACGCTGCGCCCGGCGGACTTCATCAAGCCGACGGCTTGGCCCACCATCGACATCGTTCCCAGCTGCGCCAACGCCGCCTTCGTTGAGTTCGCCAGCGCCCAATACCGGCACCTGAACCCGGAATGGACCTTCTTTGGTGCCGTGTCGCGCTTTCTCGACAGCCTGGCGGACGATGCCTATGACCTGATCCTCTTCGACTGCCCGCCGGCGATCGGCTATCAGTCGATGAACGCGGTCTTTGCCGCGGACATGCTCTATATCCCCTCAGGGCCCGGCTACTGGGAATACGATTCGACCACCAGCTTCATCGGTCAGCTGGCCGAGGCCCTGGAGGATCTGTCCCACGGCTTCGAGAACTTCCCCACGGGGAAGATCGCCCTTCCCAAGGCGTTCGCCGATGTGCGCTTCCTGATGACCCGTTTCGAGCCCTCAAACGAGCTGCATCAAGCAATGTTCGGGGCCTTTCGCCAGGTCTTTGGCGATCGCCTGGCCGAGAACCCGATCGAGCTTACCCGCGCGGTTGAGCAGTCGGGTCGCTTCCTCAGCTCGATCTATGAGATCGATTACCGAGAGATGACACGCGGCACCTGGCGCCGGGCGCGCGCGACCTTTGATCAGGCCTATGAGGAATTCCGCGGCCATGTCCTGGCCGCTTGGACCCAGCTGGAGGATCACCCATGAGCCGCAAGCGCCGCATGTTCGATATCGACATTCCGGAGGACGATGTCAGCGACTTCCCCGCGGGGAAGGTCGATGCCCGGCGGGGGCCGATGGCGGCGGCCATCAGTGAAACGGCCGAGTCCGCCCGCGACCGCGCCAAGGTCGAGGCCGAAATCCGGGCGGAAAATGACGCGCTGGCACAAGAGCATGTCCGTCTGAAGCGCGCCGGCCTGATCACCGACATGATCCCGCTGGATGCGATCGATACGCAAAAACTGATCCGCGACCGCAAGCCCGTGGCCGATTTCGAGCTGGCGGAGCTGGTCGCGTCGATCCGCGACATCGGCCTTTCGAACCCGATCCGGGTCGAACCTGCGGGCGAGAGACGGTACGAACTGATCCAGGGCTGGCGCCGACTGTCCGCCTATCGGCAGCTGCTGGAGGAAACGGGCGATGCCGAGACCTGGGGGCGCATCCCGGCCGGCATCGCCGCCCGCGGCGATCAGATTGAGAGCCTTTACCGTCGTATGGTGGACGAGAACCTGGTCCGCAAGGACATCTCCTTTGCCGAAATGGCCCAACTGGCCGTCCATTATGCGATGGATCCTCTGACGGCTGAATCGGACGCCGAAAAGGCGGTTGCGATCCTCTTCAAGTCTGCCGGGTATCAAAAGCGCAGCTATATCCGCAACTTCATCCCTTTGGTCGAGCGATTGGGCGAGGTACTGCTTTATCCGCAGGAGATCCCGCGCGCCCTGGGCCTCGCGCTGGCGCAGCGGTTGGACGAGGTGCCGGGCTTGGTCGCGGCCATCAAGTCGGAGTTGAAGGACTGGGATACGCGCTCGATCACCGACGAATTGGGGGTTCTGCGACGCTATGCGGGGCAGGGGGCAGAGCCGCTGGCCCCCAATGAGGCACCGAAGGCCGCGGCTGCGCCGCCGCAGCCCGCCGCAAAGGCCAAGACGACGTTCCAGCTTCAGCGCCCGCAGGGCAGCGCCAAATGCACGGCTGCCAACGGCCGGCTGGAGATCCGCCTGCCGCGAGACTTCTCGGCCGTGGATCGCCGCAAGCTGGAAGCGGCGGTCGCGTCGATGCTTGATCAGATCGAGTGATCTTCCCCGCGGGGAAGAACGTATGCGGCGGCAGGGCAGGGCCCTCGCCGCCGTTTTTGTTGGCCCTAGCCCAGCAGGTTGGCCGCCGGATTGTCCGCCAGTTCGACATCCGCATAATAGCGCTGCGCCTGCGCTGCACTGCGATGGAGCGAGAGCCGCATGGCCGCCTGGAGAGGTGCGCCGTCCAGTGCGGCCTGCGTCAGGAAACCGGCTCGGAGGCCATGTGCGCTTGCGAAGCCCGGCGGATAGCCTGCCATGTGAAGCCGGTGGCGCACGATACGCGCCAAGCCTTCTGGTGTCAGCCGGCGGTCAAGAACCCGATCCGCTTGGCTGATCGGGCGGAATACCGGTCCCTCTTCGAGATGCGCGGTCGACAGCCAGTCGAGCACCGCCCGTGCCGCGCGACCCTTCAAGGGGAGACGCGGCGCGGCGTCCGCCCCGGTCGTTTTGGTGGTCAGCAAACGTATCCGGATCAGTCCTTTGGCAGCCCATTCGCGCAGGTCCAGGTCGTCGTGGTTGAGGGCCACGATCTCGGACCGGCGCCGTCCGCCTGACGCCCATCCCAGCATCAACGCCGCGCGGTCACGACGGCCGCGGCGGCTTTCGTCGCAGCTGCCCAGCATGTCCTCCAGCACCGGGCGCGTGATCGGATGGTCCGACTTGGGGGCAGGGGGCCGGGCGGCAGCGCGCCTGGCGCGGCTGCGCGCCTGTGCGACCAGCGGTGCGTCAAAGGGCGAGGCCAGGTTCTTCATCCGGTGAAACGCCCTCCAGCTGGCCACGCGGCGATCGAGGGTTGCGGGTGCCGGACATGACAGCGAACGACGCAGGCCTTGGGCGACCAAGGCCGCGGCCGCGTCCCGCGCAGGCGAGGGCGTCTCCGTCAGATCGTCAGCATGATCGAGGATGAAGCGCAGTGCCACACCTTCATCCTCGGGCCAAGACAGTGGCTGACCGAACGCCGCGAGCTTCCATGCGGTGATGTAGGCCAGGTCGCGCTCCCATGCCCTCGCCGTATTGCCGGGCGTGCCGCGCCGGAAGAGGTCGGCCAAGGCCTCTTGGTCAGCCAAGGGTAGGTGGGGCAGGGTGAGGGACGATATCATGGGAGGATAATGAGCCCTTGGAAGGAGGACGGCAAGAGGTTCGATAACATGTAGTTATCGAGGCTTTTTGACCTAGCTAAAGCCTTTAGATGTAATAATCAGCAAACGTTATTATGGATGTTATGGGAAGCTTAAGGCAGGCTGTGCTGATAAATTATTCCACCCGAAGTGACCTGCAGACAGGGTCGCACGCAAATTGTCGTTGGAAATTGTCCAGAAATAAACCGGAAGCCAGCAACGACTTCGGCTCCAAATTACTAATTTGCAGAACTGCTAAATCGGATGAAGCTCAAACCTGAACGGGCCGCCGCGGATGGTTTTCACCAGTGGGAGGCCGACCATCGCGAATCGGCGGACGTGAAGCTCTTCAGGCCCCATCTGAAATTCACCCGCAGTCCAATGAAGCGGGAGTGCTGTCCTGTCGGATCGCTGAATTGCTGGTATGCATCAGCTTGATCGGATTGACACCGTCGGTGCAGTTCAACATCGGGTGACGTCCGCAATGCGTCCGCGTCGGCTACATTGTTGATGATGGCACCAGTCTGCCCATTCACTTTCGTTGTGCGGGCAGAAACCTTGTGCCGGCCGGCTTGTTCCGGCGCCTTGACTGCGGACGTTCGGCATGTTTCTAGGCCTGCGCAAGCCGCGGTTCATATATGCCGGCTGTCCCTGACCTTGATGTAAGTCTTGTCCAAGCGCCGAGTCTCTGTGAATTGGTTGCAGCGGCGTGCATCTTTCGCGGCCTGACAGAAGCAGCGCTTTTTTCGCTAGCTAATCGCCTCAGGGTCGGCCCGGAAGCTCAGCTCCGCCGGACTTTTCGGAGATCACGGTAGAACACGCCGTACTGCAGGTCGAGGGATACCCGGTGCCAAATGATGGCGGAGGGAGAGAAGGTACGCTTGAGCGAGATCGTCATTGAGCGGCCCCCAAACGCCCGTTGGTGCGCCAATTCCACCCGCCGAATGGTGACCCGGAAGGTTGCGGCGCGACCAGGCTGTGTCGAAATTCTCGGGCGATCGGCACCAAATGGGCAGGACAGCACGTTGGCAGAATGCCACGCCGCATGGTCCGAGTTGGCGCCTCTGTCTCAAAGGATATTTCATGACACCACTTCAGATCGCTTCGGTTGTTCTTGTCCTGTCTGCGGCCTCCGGCACCTTCAACTATTTCTTCCTGAGGCTTCCGGCGTCTATCGGGATCATGATCACGGCATTGCTCGGATCTGTCGTCGTCCTTGCAGTGGATCACCTCCACCCCGGCCTGCATCTTGCCGTCCAGGTGCGGGAATGGGTCGCGGCCCTGGAATTCTCGGGCTCTCTGCTTGATGGCATGTTAGGACTTCTGTTGTTCGCCGGGGCGCTGCACGTGTCGCTGAAAGATCTGAGACGCGAAGCACTGCCTGTGCTGCTCCTGGCGACGCTCGGAGTCGCGATCTCGACCGCCATCGTCGCCGTAGGGTTTTCATGGGTCAGCGGGATGCCGCTTCTGATTGCTCTGGTCGTTGGCGCGTTGATTTCGCCGACCGATCCGGTGGCGGTCCTGGGCATCCTGCGGGACGCGAACATCCGCAAAAGCCTGGAAACGAAGATCGCAGGCGAGTCCCTTTTCAATGACGGCGTGGGCTATGTGGTCTTTCTGCTGCTTGTGGGCTTGGCCTTCCCGTCGCCGGGAGCGCATGGAGGCTCACCCCTCGATCTTGGCGCCGTGGTGCTCCTCTTTATCCGGGAGGCAGTGGGCGGAGCGGCCTTGGGGGCCGCTTTGGGCTGGGGGGTCTTTCAGCTGATGCGGCGGATAAACGATTATCCGCTGGAGGTCATGCTGACCTTGGCTTTGGCCTTCGGCGGTTACGAGCTTGCGCTGGCACTGGAGGTTTCGGCGCCGATCATGGCCGTCGTGGCGGGGCTGATGATTGGCAATGTCGGCCGTCGCGACGCCATGTCCGAGGAAACACGCACCTATGTCGACGGCTTCTGGCGGCTGATCGACGAGATCCTGAATGCCGCCCTGTTCCTGATGATCGGAATGGAGATCTTTCAGCTGAGCTTCACGTCGGACATGGCGGTCGCTCTGCCTGCAGCCGTCGGGCTCGCGCTGCTGGCCCGTCTGCTTTCGGTGGCGCTGCCGATCCTGCTGCTGCGTCCCATTCGCCGTGAAGGGCGGGACGTCGTGCCGCTGATGACATGGGGCGGCCTGAAGGGGGGCATCTTGGTTGCGCTGGCGCTGTCCTTGCCCGAAAGCGAGTGGAAGGCCCTGATCCTTGCCGCGACCTATGCCGTCGTGGTCTTCTCAATCCTCGTGCAGGGTCTGACCCTGGGCCGTTTCGCCCGCTGGCTGAACCAGAAAGAGAAGCCGCGCCTGAAGGTGAGCAGCATGGTCTGATGCTTGTCGGCTGTCACAGCTCCCGGCTTCCAAGACTGGGGTGTGCAGGCAAAGTCGCAGCTGGCGACGCGTATCATTTTCAATGAGGGTGAACGGGCGGCCCCGCGATATGGTGATGAGCAAGTTCGGCTTGAGAAGCTCTACGTCATCGGCTCTTACCATCGCAGGCGTCGAGCCGGTGACCTTGATCCGCAAAAGCCAGTTCCTTCCTGAGTTCTGCTCCAGTCTGCGATTATGTCAGCGCCCCATCTGTAGAGAAAGGCGAGCGCAGGCAGTATTCCTTCCAGCAGTTTGCGGCCGCATCGCCCCCACGTGCGGGTTCTCGCCGCCTCCGGTTCTGGACATTATCCCCTAACTGCCGAAAATGCAGGAATGAGCAGAATATGCGATCAAGGCGCGAGTCAAACTGTCGCAGTGCGATGTGAGGAGAGGGGGGCACATGAGCAAATCGGACGATATCCTGGCCGCCGAGGCGGGCCTGGCGATGTTGAAGAGCAACACGCGCCAGACCGGCTGGCGCAGGGCCAACCCGCTCAAGTACCGGGCCCATCTCCTCGTGCACAAGGCGTTGGCGGCCGGGCAGCTTCAGAAGCAGCCCTGCGAGGTTTGCGGTGCAAAAGTGGTCGACGCCCATCACGATCGGTATGATGAGCCCCTCAAGGTCAGGTGGCTCTGCCGCAGCCACCACACCCAGTTGCACTACTATGGCGAGGACATGTTCCCGATCGGGAAGTGATCGAAACGCAATGAGGTTTGGGAGGGCGTCGCCTCTGACGCCGCCGGCTGCCCCAGCCCTGCCAAGAGATGCAGAGGATCTGCTCCCCCGGTTGAAGCTGTTCGCTTCGTCGCCCCGCTTTCTAGGGCGGACTCTGGTCGCAACTGAGGCGCCGGGACGGTTACTCTTGAACTGAATTGGAACAATCCCCTTCCGTCGCCGGTTGCGCGTCCTCACCAACTGCGAGGAGGAAGACCATGCATGTTCGAGAGATGATCAGCACGCACCCCGACGTTCAGGGAAACGTGGCGGAGAACCTTCTGAAATGCATCGAGGAGTGCTACAGCTGCGCCCAGACCTGCACTGCCTGCGCCGATGCCTGTCTGGCCGAGCCGATGGTCGATCAACTGCGGCAGTGCATCCGGTTGAACCTCGATTGCGCTGACATCTGCGCGGCCACGGGGGCGATGGCCTCGCGTCGCACAGGTTCGAACGAGGAGGTTCTCAGGGCCATCATCCAGGCTTGTGCGGTGGCATGTCAGCGATGCGCGCAGGAATGCGGACAGCACGCCGAGATGCACGAACATTGCCGCATCTCTTCGAAATCCTGCACTCGCTGTGCCGAGGCCTGTCAGGCGGCGCTGAACGACGTCCAGTAAAGACTGACGCTTGATCGTAGCATGAGTCGCGAGGGCGGCAGCTTCTCCGGCGAGGAAGGTTTTGGTTTCGAAGGCAAGACCGGCAGCAGCAGAGGAGCAGCAGCAAAAGAAAGGATAAACTCAAGCCGATGGATGCAGCACCGTCGGCCTAGTTCTGGCTCAGAACTTCGCTCGCAACCTGGCCCATGAAGGCGGCCTTCAAACCTGAAAGCCGCATGCTGACCATGCCATCGAGGCCAAACGTGGCACTTCGCGATCCGTGTGATACAATTGGTCCCATGCGGTGCCGTTCTGAGGCTGCCGCCCTCCCACTTTCGGAACATTCGCGGGCCCTTCGGGTTGGCTAAGACTTGCAGATTTACTCGCGTCATTGCAGGAGGTCGAGCTTGGCCCAAGAAAATTCCCCCCACAATTCTCTTCAAGGCCAGCGAGAGGCCCGGTATCGTTGGATCGGCGCCAGTGTCGCCGGCGTCGCGTTGCTTGGCTGGTTGCTCGCGCTCTATTTCTGGTCGGTATCGGCCGAGACGCAGGACGAGCTTGACCGACAGGTCGCACTGGCCGGAACGGCCACAAACCTGCAGACGCGCATCGCGACGATGAACGGCGAGGCTGCCCAGGCCGAGGCCACCCGTGGTCAGATCATGAGCGATCTGGAACGCCTGCAGCAGCAACTGCAATCCGCACAGGCAGCCGCCGCGGCCTTGGACGTCCGGACGCAGGCGCTGCGCGAGGAGCGCGAGGCCCTGCTGCAGGAGATCGCCCGTGACCAGGACGCGCTGGCCGGCCTGCAGCAGGAGATCGCGCAGGCCCAACAGCAGATCACGCAGACCTCTCAGGATTTTGCCGATGTCGGTGGGAGACTGGAAGAGGCGCGGCGCCAAGAGGCCGATCTGCAGTCCCGTGTTTCGGACCTGACGGCCACGGTCGCGCAGCTGACCGAAGAAGCGGCGGGCGTGGAAGAGCGTGTTCAGAACGTCCGCGAGGCCGAGGCGCAGCTTCAGCTTCAGGTCGCCGCCGCCCGTGAAGACCTAAGCAGCATTGAGAACACCCGGAGTACCGTGTCCCAGTCCGTGGATGCGCTGGTTCAGCGTCGAGAGGAACTGGCCGCGGACTCCGCCACCGCCGAGGAGCGGATGAGAACAATGCAGGAGATGATGGCCACCCTGTCGCGCACGGTGGCCGAACGCAGCGAGCGTCTGGCAGAGCTGCAATCCCATCTCGGGAAGCTTCAGCAAGAGGCAGGCCGCCCGGCCCGCGCCGCGACCGCTGGCCTCGTTCTGGATGAAATCTACCGGCACAAATCCGTCACGGCCATGTTCGACCGGGAGGGCCGGTTCCAGATGACAAATGCCGACACGCAGAGGTCAGCTACTGGCGAATACACCCTGTCCGAGGGCGTCCTGACCCTCAGCAGTGTAGATGGCGATCTGGAAGACGCCCGGTTTCCCATGCGCTGCCGCATCACCGCTGATGGAGCCGGCTTCACGCTAAATGACGAAGATGGTTCCTGCTCGCGTCTTTCGGGTGTTTCGTTTGAACGTGTCGGGCCGTGAGGCGCGGCGCAGGGGGGAGGCTTCCGCAGCAACGGACCAATGATCATATCGGTACTTGCTAATTGATCTAGCCGATCAGAACCTGCACCTGCACGAACGTCCGCCTCGAATGATGTCTACTGTGACCACGACACGCCGCTGATGTACGGTTTCCAAAGCTATGTCTCCTTTCCCATCCATCTTCCGGATGGCGCGTTCTTCGGCACCCTCTGCGCCATCGATCCCGCCCCCCGGAAGCTCAAGTCTTCGCAGACGATCGCGACCTTCGAGCTTTTCGCCGAGCTGATCGGCCAGCACCTTGAGGGCGAGCGCAAGCTCGCCCGGACCGAACGCCTGCTGGAGGAGCGGCGGGACTGGGAACGTCAGCAGCGGGTCATCCAGCGGGAAATGATCCACCGCATGAAGAACACCCTGAGCATGATCCAGGCGGTGGTGACCCAGAGCCTGCGGGCTGCCGCCACGCTGGAGGAGGCCGCGGGCGCGGTGGCCGACCGGATCGGGGCGATGGCGCGCGCTCAGGATTTCCTGACGGAGCAAAGGTGGGAAACGGCCGACATCCACGAGATCGTCCAGGGCGCTCTGGCACCTCACAACGACGGCGGGCACCGCTTCATCATCGACGGGGACAGCGTCGAGGTGAACGCGCAGCAGATCATGGGGCTGGCGCTGGCACTTCATGAGCTGTCGACCAATGCGGCAAAATATGGCGCGTTGTCTATTCACTCGCCGAGGCTCGCGTGGTGATCGAGACGTGACGCGTCCACTACAACACAGTGCGGCCACACTCGTCCCTTGGCTACAGACCACCCGCGCCCGAGGCCATTCATTGGCTATCAAAGCGAGACGTGCCCTCTCCCCGTCGGCGCCTGCCTTGGCACAAAGACCCATGATGCCCTAAGACTTAAATCGGACCATTCGATATGGGCAGGCCAGCGAGGAGATCCATGATGGAGGTTACCGTAATAAGCTTGGACCTCCGCCAATGCAGCGGCGGCTTTGAATTTGCCTCGGTGGTGACGGCGATACTGTCAGCAGGAACCAGACGCTGTTGCCTGTGGCCCAACAGTCCATCCAAAAAAGGCACTGCCGAGTGCGTGTCACAATTCTGCTGAACTTCTTGCCTAAAGACTAGGCTCCAGACCCATTGATTTTACGCCCTTTGCGTGATTCAGGCCGCCGCAAGGAGACCTGATCGATGAGCAACCTGTTCTGGCTGACCGAGGCGCAGATGGCGCGCCTTCGCCCCTACTTCCCCAAGAGCCATGGCCGTCCCCGAGTTGACGATCTGCGGGTGCTGAGCGGCATTATCTTCATCAATCGCAATGGTTTGAGATGGTGCGATGCGCCGAGTGAATATGGACCTGCCAAGACGCTTTATAATCGCTGGAAGCGCTGGAGTGACAACGGGGTCTTCGCCCGGATCATGGTCGGCCTGGCCGCCGAGAGCACCGATCCGAAGACAATCATGATCGATGCAACCTATCTGAAGGCGCATCGCACGGCTTGCAGCCTGCGGGCCAAAAAGGGGGGCGCAGTCGCCAGATTGGTCGAACGAAAGGCGGCATGAACACCAAGCTGCACGCCGTCACCGATGCGAAAGGCAGACCTATCCGGTTCTTCATGTCGGCAGGACAGGTCAGCGACTACACCGGCGCAGCGGCGCTTCTGGACGGCCTGCCGCAGGCTGATTGGTTCTTGGCGGACCGAGGCTATGATGCTGACTGGCTGCGAAAAGCGTTGCAGGACAGAGGGATAAAAGCTTGTATCCCTAGCCGGAAGTTGCGCAAGAAAACCGTGAAATACGACAAGCGCCGCTACAGAAGGCGCAATCGCATCGAGATCATGTTCGGGCGGCTGAAAGACTGGAGACGTGTCGCCACGCGTTACGACAGGTGCCCGGAGACATACCTCTCCGCAATAGCATTGGCCGCAACCGTCCTATTTTGGCTGTGATCAAGAACGAGTCCTGAGCCTAGTTCTGTCAGCCCCAGACAAACAAGATGCAGTAAAGTGCGATAGCGGTATTGAAGCTGGCCTGCAGCCAAACATTGGCTGGCAGATTGTTCTTAGCTCTGACGGAGAGAGTGTCCGGCCTTCTGTGTATTCGTGATCTGGTCCATGCTTCCTGAGAGGAGCAAGGACGATGACGATTTCGAACGAGTTGCTGGACGAGCTGCTGAAGGGCTGCAAGCGGCCTGACGATCTGCTTGGCGAGGCTGGGCTGATGAAGGAACTGAAGATCCGGCTGATGGAACGGATGCTCGGGGCCGAACTGACCGCGCATCTGGGCTATGAGGCCGGTGCCGAGGCACCGCAGGAACATTTCAACCGCCGCAACGGGATTTCAACCAAGCGCGTGAAGGGCTCGGATGGCGAGGTGCCGCTATCCGTTCCGCGCGACCGGGACGGCAGTTTCAAGCCGGAGCTGGTGAAGAAGGGCCAGACCCGGATCGATGGGGTGGATGACAAGATCATCGGTCTCTATGCCGCCGGTCTGTCAGTGCGCGACATCCAGGCCCATCTTGAGGATCTCTATGGCCTGCGGGTTTCGCCTGACCTGATCAGCCGCGTCACAGATGCCGTTCTGGACGAGGTGCGCGAGTGGCAGCACCGGGCGCTGGACCGGATGTATCCGATCGTCATTTTTGACGCGCTAAGGGTGAAGATCCGCGATGCCGACAGCCGGATGGTCAAGAACAAGGCCGTTTACATCGCCTTGGGCGTCACCCGGGACGGGGATCGCGAGGTCCTCGGGCTCTGGATCGCCGACAATGAAGGCGCCAAGTTCTGGCTGTCAGTGATGAACGAACTGCGCAATCGGGGCGTCCAGGACATCCTGATTGCGGTCGTGGACGGCCTGAAGGGCTTCCCAGAGGCCATCACCGCGGCCTTCCCTGACACCACAGTTCAGACCTGCATCGTTCACCTGATCAGACATTCCATGAACTTCTGCAGCTGGAAGGACCGCAAGACCGTGGCCGCCGATCTGCGCCCGATCTACCAGGCCCCAACGGCCGAGGAGGCCGCCCGACAGCTCGATGGGTTCGAGGAGAAATGGGCCGGGAAATACCCTTCCATCGCCCCAGCCTGGCGCCGGGCCTGGGCGGAGGTGATCCCGTTCTTTGCCTTCAGTGCCGCGATCCGGAAGATCATCTACACCACAAACGCCGTGGAATCGTTGAACCGGGTGTTACGGAAGACGCTGAAAACCAAGGGCTCATTCCCGACCGAGGAGGCCGCGATCAAGCTGATCTTCCTGGCGATCCGCAACTTCGAAAAGGGTGGCCGCGCGGTGCGCGAATGGGTTGCGGCCCGTAATCAGCTGGCCATAATGTTCGCCGGGCGTTTCGACGCCTGACCGTATCTGAAAACCGCATGGGCCCGGTCAGATACACAGAGTTTCAGACACTCCCCTGACGGAGGCAGCGGGCAGTCTCATTGAGATTGCCCGCCCTTCAATTGTTCTAAAGGATGTCAGGTCCGGTCCCTGTCGATCTCCACTTCGGTCTTGCGCAGAGTGTCGCGCACGACCTCGTCATGCTCGGTGACCTCCTTGCCAACGACCACTTCCTCGGTGACCACGGCTTCCTTGCTGACCACGGCCTCCTCAGACTGCGTCGAGATGTCGATGTCGCGCTCTTGGAACAAAGCTTCGGCGTCAGCGCCCGTCAGAGTTTGATCCAGCGGCCGGCGCTCGATCGAAAGCCGTTCTTCGCGAAGGCGCACCCGTTCTTCGACCGGGATCTCCTGGACATAGGTGCGGACATGCGCCGAGCCCCGCTCGTGGATACGCTTGCCAATGTTCAGCCGCTCTTCGGCCAGCGGGATCGACTGTTCGCCGCGGACATCACCAGCGGCGATGCCGGTGGTTGCAGCATAGTCCGGGCTGGCGCGGTAGTCGGCCTCATAGGCGTCGATATCGACGCTCTCCTCGGGGTGGCGCATGATCTCCGCAGCGGCATCCACCTGCGCGTCCTCGACCTCGGCGGAGACCACATAATTGCCCTCACGCACGGCCTGCTTGTAGGAAACAGTATCCTCATCCGGCAAATGAAGCGTGTCGACCTCGTCATGACGATCGGTGCCACCGGCGACATGGATGTGCCGCTCCGGAACCCCGACCTCGGCAAGCTTGCGCCGAACGAGATCGGCGACGTCGGCGGTCCGGAAAATGGCGGTAACTGTATGGGACATGATTATCCTGCTTTCTGCTCTGTGTTTGATTGATGATGATCTTGGCCCTCAGAGGTCAGCGTGACCGATCCTCTGCCGGGTGATCGTGGAGAAGATCATCGCTGTCAGGATTGTCGATGAAGGCTTCCTGCCTGCGAAGCGTGACCGTCTCGGCATGCTCCACAGACTCGACGTGGCGAATGATCTGCACCTCTTCGACGATGCGATACTGGAGAACCAGCACCTCTTCGACGACAGGGACGATCGTCATATCGCCCTCGACGCGGGTTTCGGGGGCCGTAGCGACAAGACGATCGACCGGAACGCGTTTGATTTCGACACGCTCCGTCCGAAGCGGTTCGGTCACCGTCACATCCTCGCTGCGCGTGCGCAGAGAAATATGGGCGGCCAGTTTCTCGACCTCGCGCTTGTCGATGACGACACGTTCCTCGGCAAGAGGAAGCCGGAGTTCCACATTCGGTCCGCTATTATTGCTATCTGCGTCGGGCCGACCAGGCGTCTCGCTCTCGATGTTCTTGTCGCGCACAGTAACTCTCTCTCTTGCGTCGGGCCCCAAATCGACGGCCGCTGAAATCTCGCCGCATCTGACAGTGACGCACGGCGGCCCTTGGTTCGCTCTGACGTGGTCCTCAAGCATTTGGGGCCAATTTTGTTCCAAGGTTGCCGGTCCCCAAGCTCTGGAACCTGAAGAGCGTGCAAGCCCCGCCCGCGCGATCCTCGCGGCGGCTCTTGTAGCCTCGGTCAACCTGAGTGCGATGGCAGGTATCACCGTAAGAACAAGACTGGCGACGGCCCAAGCTCAAGGAGCGCCGCGATGAGGTCGGAAGGAATAGCAGGGTGAAAACCCAGCAACGTGAGGCCTTGAGGCAGTTAACTTCCCCAACAGCACCGTTGTAATCAGATTGCCCCATAACCAAAACTTGGGGGCCCATTCCGCGACCGTAGATCGGCAGATCATCAAAGGGTATCGGGAGCCCCCAAGACCCGGTCGCAACCATGATCATCTCATCTGACCGTGATGAAAATGAGGGCTGGCTTAAGCGTAGAGAACCCGCAGACCAACCTGGCCTGCGGGCGTGCTGTTCGCCGTTTGGCGGTTATTCCACTGCGGCGGGCGCTTCGGTGCCGACGGTGTCAGCAGGCTCGATGGTCACCGGTTCCGTCGTCACGGTATCGGTGGCGACCGGATCTGTCGTAACGGGCTCTTCGATCACCACTGGATCAGCCACTTCTGTTTCCTCGACATCATCGGCGAACCAACCGAGAAGCCAGCCGAGCAGGAGAAGGGCCACCAGAACGGCCACGGCGATGCCGATCCATTTGCCGATGCTGCTGCCGCCTTCCGTCTTGGTGACTTTCGGATCGCGATAGTCTGCCATGTTATTTCCTTTCAGGTTGAGAGAAGAATGGCAGTCCGGACAGGCGATGCCATTCGTCGGGCAGGCCGAAGGAACAGCAGGATCGTGCCGACATTTGCGTGCATCTTGCTCTCTCCCGATCTGCTTTCGTGCTGGTTCAATGAGCCATCGCGCCTGCGGTTCCATCCGAAGAAGCCTCAGTGACCGCAATGGCGGGCTCTTGCCTGCTAAGATGCTAGGGTCGTTGCGCTTTAGGACAAGACCAGCAGGCTGAAGAAGATGGCCGCTCGCTTGATTCACGCCCGCGAGATGCTGCGAGGCCCCTCATCCGCCGAAACCTTGGCAGCCGGCTTAAGCCTGTGTTATGCTGGCGCACCTTGCCCGGTATGGAAACTGCCGGCGGGGCGCTGGTACCAGCAAGTGATCGCCTGCATGTGTGTCCAAGGCGACGCAGGTCTTCCGGCCTCCGTTGATCTCGAGCGCCCCCGGCCATGACGTCATCTCGCCCGCGCCGAACGAAGTCCACCACCGAAATGGCCTGAACCCCGGTCACCTCGGCCCTGTCATGCCGGCCCGGCTCATGACAACTTACGGCCGCAGGTTCCTGCGTGCCCAGATCAATAACTAGGACCACTAGTTGCGCCAAGGAAGGCTTGGGGGAAACGGAAGGGGCGTCGTCTATGCGGTATTCGGGGAACAGAGCTACGTCAGCAGACGCACGGCTGTGTGGACAAGCCCATCCGATGCACAGGGCCTTGAAAGGCGCACTGGCCTTTGGACCACCTCAATAGGTCAATACGACGTTGACCGTGTCGGCATAGACTCCCGGGGCGGGCGTGTCCTGTGCCGGAACCCGGCCATAGACAAAGGTGCCTTGGCTCGACCCCGATCCTGACGAAAGGGCAGCAAGCCCTTCTGAAGCGAGACCCCATGTCTGCGATCGGGCTGCGTCCCTGAAGAGGTTGTAGCCGATCCTGCCTCCTCCAAGGTTGCGCATGGCCCGCGTGCCTGCACTCGTGCCGGACAAGCCATAGCCGATCCCGATGCTGTAAGGCGTTCCCTGAGTGCAAGTCGCCCTGATCTGGCTGGTCGCATCGACAGGCCCGTTCAGCATCCCATGGGTCCCGAAATCCAGTGTATCGGCTTGCACCCTGCAGTCGGGCTGGACCTGAGCGCGAACGGCAAAGCTGAAGGTGGCAGTCCTGTTGGCACACAAGAGCAGGGCCTGGCAGGTCCGATAATCGACGCGGACATCGATGGGATCCCGGGTGAAGGCGGACTGGTAGGATCCGGGAAGCACGCTGGCCTGGCCGGCGGGAACCCTTGCGTAGACAGGGACACTGGCGCGCTGACTGGTCGCCAGTGACAGGAAGCTTCCTCCGCTCAGCACCAAGGGATCGCCGCCGAAGGTTCCATAATCGCCCCCGAACACCGAGGTTCCACCTGCGTCCTTGAAAAGGTTGTACGAGAGGCCGGTCGCGGTTGTGGCGCTGGTCATTCGTCGGAGCGATCCGCTCCGTCCGCCCAGGCCTTCCCCCAGATGGATCCGGACTTCGATCGAGCTCAGAAGATTGAGAAACGACGTGCAGTCGACCGAAATAGTGCCCGTAGCAGTGGTTGGAGAGGTTCCCAGAACGTCCACGGAGCCGAGGACGATGTCGGTCGCGCTGAAACTGCAGGTTTGAGCCTGTGCAGTCTGTGCCGCAGCAAGCAACAGCACCAGGACAAGGCGCAGGCGGGTCAGGAACATGGCACCTCACGAAGTTCGGTGATCGAGTTGACGTTGGCATCATGGCTGATCTCGGCACGGCACCGCCTGCCGTCGGGATAGGTCACTTCCAGCGTGTTGACCGCGGCCAGCCGCGTCAGGAAGATTTCGCCGTCGAAACCTATCAAGAACTCGTCGTTCCGACCGAGAAGGACAGCGCGACCCCCGACCTCCAGCGGAGTGCCACCCTGATCGACCAGTTTAACGAGAGCGTTTTGCGCACCGGTCTCGACACCGAAATCGACCACTGCTCCCGATCGGTAAGCGGGGCGCACCGTTTTTTCCGTTGCGGTCACGATCTCATCTGCAGGCAGGCCAAGCGGGTCGAGGGATATCTTGTTGTCTTCCCAGGCCTTCAGATCGGGGACGAGGATCTTGCCGGATCGGCCGGTTCTGCCGACAGGCCGGTTCTCGGCGCTGACCTCGATGTCCGGAGCCCCTGCATCGACCACGACGAAGGCATCATCGATGCGGCGCGACATGAAGACGCCCCCGCCCGCCGCGACCACGGCGCCCTCGATCCGCAGGCCCAACGAGGTGCCATCTGCATGGAGGCGCCCTGCAATCTCTGCCTCGGCAAGGTTGCCGCCGTACATCGCACTGCCGCGGATGGACGGGCTGTCGGTCCGCTCGGCCTGAAGGCGCCAGTTCCAGCCAGGCGACCTGCCCTCGCTGCGCCCTTCGGCATGAACATAGTGCCGCCAGCCGCCTCTGCTGCCCTCGCTGGACAGTCCGGTGCTTTGCCGCGGGCCCAGGGGAACATGCAGGCTCAGGCCGATCACGGAATCCTGCCGCGTCCCACGCACGGCAGCCGCGCTCACGGTCAAGCTGCTCTGCCGGCCGATCGCCTGGCTGTACGACGCCCCGAAATTGCGATCCACGATGCCGTCAGTCCGCTCGATGCTGGACAAGAACAGGTTCGCACCGGCATCCTTCTGCAACGGCAGTGACAGGCTGACCTGTCCGATCTGTCGCGGAAAGTCGCTGCCACCGATCCCGGCAGTCAAAGGATCCGCAGTCTGCGCCGCGATGTCTCGGAACGTGCCTTGCGTCCGCATCACGCGGCCAGAGACGCGCACCTTGCCGACACTCAGGCTGGATGCGACATCAACAAGGCTGCCGCTCTCTTCGCTTGTCCGGCTATGGGCTATGCTGACATGGGCGGTGCCGATCTGGCCGATCCGCAACGACGCTCCGAGGCCGCCCATGGCAAGGTCCGGCCCGCCTTCAGCATGAGCCGAAAATGTCACGCCGTCGGAAAACCCGTAGCGCAGCGTCGCCGTGGCAAAGATGCCGCTGACATAGCTGTCGCTTTCCGTTCCCGCGCCAAGGCGAGGGCGGCCCGCCGCAAGGGCGAAATCCGCCATCCCGGGCCGCAACAAATCGTCCGTCACCAGGAAAGGCAGGTCAGCCTGGGTCTCTTTGCCGGTGACATCGCGCAGCACGACCCGCGCCACGCCCGAGCCGGAGGCCAAGGGAAGGTCGCGAATGCTGAAGGGCCCGGCCGGCACCTCAGCCGAGTAAGCAAGAAGCGATCCGGAATAGACCTCGACCGTCGAGGGCAGGTCGGCACGCCCTTCGAATCCCGCCAAGGGCATCGTGACGATATCGGCGCGCAGACCGAAGTTCCGCTCGATCATGAGGCCGCCAAGGCGGACGGGGCGCGCCCAACCGGGACCGCGGGTGGCAATATCCCCAAGCTGAACCTGCAATGCGCGGGAGGGGAACGAACTGCGCCAATAGGTGTCGAGACGCAGCAGACCGTGGCCCCCGACCTGCTGCGGCGCGGCGGCAAAGCCATGAGACAGAGCGCCCACCGGGGTAAAGAAGCGCAGATCGAATTGGCCGGAAAGATCGCGTCCGGTTGCGCCTCCAGTGTCCGACCAGTGGCTCACGCTGAGGCCATAGTTCAGGACGACCCCCAGCCCCTGGTCGATGCCAGGCGCCTCCGTGCCGCCGTCAGGCTGGAGTTCATCACCGGCGCCCGGCTCTTGCCTTGCGTCAACCTCATGCGGCGCCAGTCCCGTTTCCGGAACGATGAGACGGATCGTCTGCTCGGCCGTGATCAGACGCCAGCCCAGCCCCGGGATCTGGTCCAGGCGCACTTCTCCGGACAGGTCTTCGCCGGGTAAGACGCCGCTTTTGCGCAGGTCTTGGGCGTCGGCTGTCAGGACGCCGTCGCCCAGATCCGTGAAGCGCGAAATGATGTTGCGCGGCTCACCGTTCACGAACACCTCCAGATAAAGGTCCTCGCCTCGGCCATAGCTTGGCATCAGCAGCAACGCCAGGATCAGAGCGCGTAACGCCGCGCTATTGCGATGCCACGCCGGTATCAAGGGGGCCAACATTGGTGATCGCCCTCAACCGGGCCGTGCCGCCGAGGCGGCCGGCCGACGCGATCGGCCATTGCATGCTTGCGCCCCCAAGGACATAGCCGAGCAGTCCCTGATGCGAGACCTTTGCGCCGCTGGCACCCTGCAGCTGCAGGTCGGCCAGCCGCAATCTGCTGTCGCCTCGATTCATGGCGACAAGCCAGGTGGCCTTGTTCGACTGGCGCAAGGTCCAAGAGACATCGGGCACGCGGACGTCGGCGGCAGCAAAGAACACCGGGATGCGCAGTTCGGTGACAAAGGCGACCGCACCGGCGCTGCGACGGGACTGGTCCGGAATCTCGTTGATGACGACCCGATAGGCTTCCTCTCCGCGTACGGGGGCACCGGCGGTTCGGATCACCCGAACCGTCTGCGTGGCGCCCGGCGGCAGCTGCACGGCCGGGGGACTGACCACCACGTCGGATGTCCGCTCAAGCCTCTCTGCACTGTCCTGCTGCGTCCACCGGAAGACGCGCGCCTGTACCGTCAGCGGAGCCTTGCTCTCGTTCTTGAGCGTCAGGGTGGTGGCGGATCCCGGAGATGGCACCTCCAGCACGACCGGCGTGACGCGCAATCCTTCCGCAGCCACAAGGGTCGGAAGGGTCAGTGCGATCAGGATCGCAAGAAGGCGGTCGCGAAAAGCTCGAACCATGATGATGGACAATCTGCTCAATAGGTAATGGTGACGGTGATGGTGTCGGTATAGGTCGCGGACCTCGGGGTGGTCTGCGCTGGCACCTGACCGTAGACCGTGAAAGACTGAGCCGCGCCCGTAGCGGTTGCCGCTACGGTGTCTACGCCGATCGTGTTGCCCCAGTTGGCTGTCCGGGCGCTGTCCCGGAACAAGCGGTAGTCGATGGTGTCGCTGCCGGAGGTCATCTTGCGGACGGTGGTCGTGGCTCCGGCGCCCAGGCCGCTGCCGAGACCGATCGAGTAGGGGGTCGTGTTGGTGCAGGCGACCTGCAAGGTGCCGGTGGTGTTCGTGGCGCTTGTCAAGACACCTGTCATGCCAAAATCAAGCGTCTCGGTCGAAGTGATCTGACATTCTGCCGATATGGTGATGCGCACATCGAAGCTGCCTGTTCGGACTGTCTGCGCCTGCAGAGACAGGGGCAGCAAACAGGCAACTGCGGCTATAAAGTATTGGCGACGACGCATTGATCTACCTTGATCAGCTATTTCTCGCGGTGCAGCTGTGTGAACTCACTCGACAATCTGCCTGAAGATCATAAGCTGCGTACAATTGAGCCTTTTGCTGGCTAATATAATTTTGGATATTACCGACAGACGACTGCCCGTGGTTCCGTAACGTCACCTTCGCAATAAAAAGGTAAGCCCTGCATTATCTCTTCAGTATAGGGGGCAGGTAAATGTGTATATCCAAAGGTCATGTCGCTATCCGTACAGTTTAGGCTCAGGACTCGTTCTTGATCACAGCCAAAATAGGACGGTTGCGGCCAATGCTATTGCGGAGAGGTATGTCTCCGGGCACCTGTCGTAACGCGTGGCGACACGTCTCCAGTCTTTCAGCCGCCCGAACATGATCTCGATGCGATTGCGCCTTCTGTAGCGGCGCTTGTCGTATTTCACGGTTTTCTTGCGCAACTTCCGGCTAGGGATACAGGCTTTTATCCCTCTGTCCTGCAACGCTTTTCGCAGCCAGTCAGCATCATAGCCTCGGTCCGCCAAGAACCAATCAGCCTGCGGCAGGCCGTCCAGAAGCGCCGCTGCGCCGGTGTAGTCGCTGACCTGTCCTGCCGACATGAAGAACCGGATAGGTCTGCCTTTCGCATCGGTGACGGCGTGCAGCTTGGTGTTCATGCCGCCTTTCGTTCGACCAATCTGGCGACTGCGCCCCCCTTTTTGGCCCGCAGGCTGCAAGCCGTGCGATGCGCCTTCAGATAGGTTGCATCGATCATGATTGTCTTCGGATCGGTGCTCTCGGCGGCCAGGCCGACCATGATCCGGGCGAAGACCCCGTTGTCACTCCAGCGCTTCCAGCGATTATAAAGCGTCTTGGCAGGTCCATATTCACTCGGCGCATCGCACCATCTCAAACCATTGCGATTGATGAAGATAATGCCGCTCAGCACCCGCAGATCGTCAACTCGGGGACGGCCATGGCTCTTGGGGAAGTAGGGGCGAAGGCGCGCCATCTGCGCCTCGGTCAGCCAGAACAGGTTGCTCATCGATCAGGTCTCCTTGCGGCGGCCTGAATCACGCAAAGGGCGTAAAATCAATGGGTCTGGAGCCTAGACAAATGACGCCAGTTGCCTCCAGTCGCTATTTGGAAGCACATTTGAATCGCGGGGCCCTGGCCTGAGCTTCGCGTCTTTCCGCCGGTTCCGCCGGCTCCCTTGCCTAAGGGCAAGACGTCACTGCCCGCTGCGATGAGCCCTGCGATGTGCGGCACAGCCTGCGGCGCTTCTGAAGGGGTGTCTGCTGCGGCTTGCTGAGAGCTTAGTTGATGTTCCGGGCTGACCCAAACTCGGTTGGATTGAGTTCAGTGAATGAACCGCTCCGGGTTTGCCGGAGGCTCCAACTCCTGAGTAGGATGGAGCATCATGAGCAAGACGACGAACAAGTTTTCCCCCGAAGTGCGCGAGCGTGCAGTGCGCCTGGTTCTCGACAATGAGGGTCAGCATGGATCGCGCTGGCAGGCAGTCACGTCGATTTCCGCGAAGATCGGCTGTGCGCCGCAGACCCTGAACGAGTGGGTCAAGAAGGCCGAGGTCGACAGCGGCAAGCGCTCTGGCATCCCGACCGACATGGCAGAGAAGATGAAGGCGCTGGAGCGGGAGAACCGGGAACTGCGCCAGGCCAACGAGATCCTGCGCAAGGCGAGCGCATATTTTGCGATGGCGGAGCTCGACCGCCGGTCGAAGTGATGGTCGGGTTCATCGACGATCAGCGAGGGAAGCACGGGGGTCGAGCCGATCTGCAGGGTTCTGCCGATCGCCCCGTCCACCTACTATGATCACCTGGCGAAGCGGGCCGATCCGGCCCGATTGTCGGATCGCACCCGGCGCGACGCAGCGCTGCGGCCCGAGATCGAGCGTGTCTTCGAAGAGAACTGGCGCGTCTACGGCGTGCGCAAGGTCTGGCGTCAGCTGGATCGGGAAGGCTTCGATGTCGCCCGTTGCACAGTCGCCAGACTGATGAAGGACATGGGTATTCGAGGCATCATCCGGGGCAAGCCGCACAAGACTACGATCCCCGACAAGAAGGCCTCGTGCCCGCTGGACAAGGTGAACCGGCAGTTCCGCGTGCCTGCGCCGAACATGCTCTGGGTCAGCGATTTCACTTACGTCGCCACCTGGAAGGGGCTTGTGTATGTCGCCTTCGTCATCGATGCCTATGCCCGCAAGATCGTCGGCTGGCGGGCGAGCCAAACAGCCCACGCAGGCTTCGTTCTCGATGCCCTCGAACAGGCTGTCCACGATCGCCGCCCAGCCAAGGGCGCGGGGCTCGTCCACCATTCCGACCGCGGGTCGCAATACCTGTCGATCAAATACACCGAGAGGCTGGGCGAGGCCGGCATCGAACCTTCCGTCGGCAGTGTCGGCGATAGCTACGACAATGCCTTGGCGGAGACGATCAATGGCCTGTTCAAGGCCGAGGTCATCCACCGTCGTGGGCCGTGGCGCAACTTCGAGGCTGTCGAATATGCCACCCTCGAATGGGTAGACTGGTTCAACAACCGCCGCCTGCTCGAGCTGATCGGGAACATCCCGCCGGCCGAAGCGGAGGCAAACTTCTACGCCGCTCTGGAAGCTGAAGACATGGCCGCGTAACTAATCCCAATCAGCCTCCGGAAAACCGGGCGCGGTTCAGTAGGCAGGGCGGTTCCTGAAGGCTCCCGAGGTTGTCGACGATGGCTCTGTTTGATGCCAGCAGCGACGCCTCGCGGTTCTGATGCCCGGCCTGGAAACAGCAGTACCTGAAGGTGGACCGGTTATGGATGAAGACGTCGATGTGAGTGCGGACGTGGGGGTGATCATCGAGAAGGTGGAGGGTTGGATCAACGGCTTCATCGGTCTCATGCCAAACCTGGTCGCTGCCGCACTTCTGCTTCTGCTCTTCTACGTCCTGGCGCGCCTGGCGGGATATACCGTGACCCGCACGCTGATCTACCGTGGAAGGCCGGCCCTGGCGAATGTCGGTGCCGCGCTGCTGCGCTGGTCGATCATGATCCTGGCGTTTCTTCTGGCTGCCACCATCGTTCTGCCATCGCTGCGTCCCGGCGACCTGTTGTCCGGCCTGGGGATCGGCTCTGTCGCGATCGGATTTGCGTTCAAGGACATCCTTCAGAACCTGCTGTCCGGGGTGCTGATCCTTCTGCGGCAGCCCTTCCGCGTGGGGGATCAAATCGTCGCCAACGGGTTCGAGGGCACCGTCGAGGACATCGAAACCCGCGCAACCTACATCAAGACCTATGACGGCCGGCGGGTGGTCATCCCCAACTCCCAGATCTACACCGGGACCTTCACCGTCAACACGGCTTTCGACAGGCGCCGATCGCAGTATGACATCGGCATCGGCTGCAGCGACGATTGGGAACAGGCGATGCAGGTCATGATCGACTCCGCGAGGAATTGCGAGGGGGTTCTTGCCGATCCCGCACCGGAAGCCATTCCCGTCGGCATCGACGCCTATCAGAACACCATCCGGCTGCGCTGGTGGACAAGGCCCGACCGGGTGAGCGTCATCCACACCCAGGGGCGCGTCATTATCGCCGCCAGCAAGGCCCTGACCGCTGCAGGCATCGACATGCCCTACCCGACGGAGGTGCATCTGTGGCACGACCAGACCGAGCATACTGACGGCCATCGCGGCAGGCAGCGCGAGGGCTGGCCTGCGGGACCCGGCGAGGGCCCTGGTCCGCGTTGGCAGCCGGGGGCAGGATCGCGTGATTGACGGCGCCAGCCGAGATGTCCGCCTTGTCCTCCTCGGTGCCATGTCGGCAGGCGGTTTGCTGCACCTGCTGAAATGGCGGTCAAGGCTCCGCGCCGGATGCCCGGCGGGAGCAATGCAATAAGCTCCAGCACCAAGTCTACAGCAAGCCGCGCTTCAGCCGGTCTGGGTGAGGTCTGAGTCCTCTGAGATGATAGAGCGGCGCCTCGCCAGTCGTGACGACCGGTCTCGAAAAACGGGCGTCCCATGGCATCATCGGGCGGGTGCGTGCGTGCATGGCGTTTCTGCCATTTCGTCCACGCTTCCGTGACCCAGCTGAACCTCGATGCAGGCTTGCAGTCGTCTCGCGCTTGAGGACAGCCGGCTCTTGATTTCCGTTGAACTGAAACCCGCCTCCCGCCATGTTCGGGCGCGACCGGAGGAGTAATGGGATGCGTGTCCTGTTGATCGAGGACGAAGCCGATATCGCCGATGCGCTGGCGCTGTTCCTGCGCGCGCAGGGCCATGCCGTGGATCGCGCACCCGATCTGGAGACGGCGCGAGCGGCGCTGGATGTTGCGGCCTTCGATGCGATCCTGCTGGATCTGGCGCTGCCCGATCGATTGGGGCTGACGCTGCTTGGCGAAGAGCGGCGGCGGGGCAACCGGGCGCCGGTGATAATCGCGACGGCGCGGGACCAGATCACGGAACGGATCGCCGGGCTGGATGCAGGGGCCGACGACTACGTCGTGAAGCCCTACGATCTGGCTGAAATCGAGGCCCGGCTGCGCGCCCATGGCCGCCGCGCCACCGGCAATCCGGCAACCGAAAGCCATGTGGGGACGCTGCGGGTGGACCGGGCAGGGGCCCGGTTGTTTCGGGACAATGCCGAAATTCGCCTGACGTCGCGTGAATGGGCGCTGCTGGATGCGCTGCTGTCGGCGCGGGGCCGCGTCCTGTCCAAGCAGGTGCTGGAGGATCGCCTTTATGCCTTTGATGATGCGATCGAGGGCAACGCGGTTGAAGTCTATGTCTCTCGCTTGCGGGGCAAGCTGGGTGCGGATGCGATCCAGACCCGGCGGGGTCTGGGATATCTGATCCCGTGACACGTCCCTGGTCCCTGCGCGGGCGGCTGGTGCGGCGGGTGGTGGTGGGGGCAAGCCTTGCCTGGCTGGCGGGTGTCGGGCTGGCCGCCCTGGTCATTGCGCATGAGATGTCCGAACTGATGGATGCCAGCCTGCGAGGTTCGGCCCGGCTGTCACTGGCCTTGTATCAAAGTGCAGGTGAGGTAGGCCAGGTTCGCGCCGGGAATGACGTGGCCATCCGCATACTGGAAGCAGGGCAGGTAGTGGCAGAGGCCCCATGGCCGCCATTGACGCAGAATGGCGGTCAGGATGTGGACGGGTGGCGGGTGTTCCGCTTGTCGAACGGTCCGGTCGCGGTCGAGGTCGGCCAAAGCGACGAATGGCGACGCGACGAGCTGATCGAAAGTCTGGCCTGGCTGGTGGCGCTGATGCTGCCTGTCCTGCTGACGGCCCTGATCGCGGTCCGGGGCACGGTCGCAACCGTCTTGCGTCCGGTGACAGGCCTTGCGGCGGCGCTGCGCGGCCGTGATGCACGCGATCTGTCGCCGGTCGCGGCGGACGATCTGCCGGACGAACTGGCCCCGATCCCGCAGGCGCTGAACTTCTATCTGGCCAGCATCCGCACCCATGTCGACGCCGAGCGCCAATTTGTCACCAACGCCGCGCATGAATTGCGCACGCCCATCGCCGCCGCCTCGGCACAGGCGCACCTGATGGCGGCGGGATTGGCGGACCCGGACGCGCCCGCGCGCATGGCCGGGGCGCTGACCCGCTTGAGCCGGCTGGTCGAGCGTCTTTTGCAGATGTCGCGGGCCGAGGCCGGGATGATCGGGACGGGCCCCTGTGACCTGGTGCAGATCGCCCGGATGGTCATCGCGGAACACGGGTCCGAGGCTGTGTTCGACGATGGTGAAAAGGCGCGGCTGCCGGTGGCGGTCGATCCCGATGCGTTGGCGATGATCCTGCGCAATCTTCTGCGCAATGCCTGCGATCACGGCACCGGCGATGTCCGGGTCACCTTGGCGGCAGGGCCTGTCCTGCGGGTCTCGAACGCGGTTGGGCCAGACGCAGTATTTCGGCATGCAATGTTCGACAAGTCCGCTTCGTCACAAGGGGCGGGGCTGGGGCTGGCCATTGTTGCGCAACTGGCCGCCGCCCAGGGCATCACGGTCAATCATGCCATCGCCGCAGGCCGCGCCACCGTGACGATGCATTTCTGAGCCTGCCTACCACAGGGCCAGCATGTGCAGATGTCCGCTGCGATGAGCCAGATCGATGGCCTCGGCCAGCGGCAGGGCCGACAGAAACACCAGTGCATCCCGCCCATTGCGCCACAGCAGGCGAGGCTGGATTGTCACATGCTCTGCCGTGCGAAAGCCTGACAGGTCCGGGCGGATCATCGGCACGGTGGCGCGATAGGCGTCATGTGACGCACCGAAACGGGCACGCAGGAACTGTTCCTCGTGCCGCGCGATGGTGGCCAGAACCAACCACCCCGCGACCCCGAACAGCGCGGCCAGCTCCAGGCTTTCCAAAGCCAGCCCGAACCCCACGATGCCAATGATCGAGAACAAGTACAGCGGATGGCGGCAGACGGAATAGGGTCCGTCCCGCATCAGCTGCCCGTTCTTGTGGCCGCCGATATACAGGGTCGCCCAGAACCGCCCCAGGATCGCGACAAAAATCAGCATCGTGCCCGTCACATGCAGAGCCGCCGCGGGCACGGCAGACCAGAGCGGATCGCCCAGCAAGACCAGGGGCAGTCCCGTCAGGAACAACCCGCGAAGAACGTTTATGCGCCGACGCTGGTTGGCGGGACGGACGGCTCGGGTCGGAAAACAGGTGGCGGTCATTGCATTGTCCTCAGGTGTCGTAGCCGAAGGAGGACTTCATGGCCTCCCAGCTCTGGTTCATGGGCCAGGCTGCGCTGAGGGGCAGCGAAACATGGCCATAGCGGAATGAGATCTGCGCCTCGGCCGGTGCTTCACCAAGACCCTGGCTTGCCAGATAGAGGGCGGCTGCCAGGCCGGTGCGATCGGCGCCCGCCTTGCAATGGATCAGCAGGGGCTTGGGCAGCGCGTTCAGCAACGCGATCAGCTCTGCGGCGCGTTCGGGGGTCAGCACCTCGTTGTCGCGCATGGCAAAGTCGGCGTGCTGCAGGTTCAGGCTGGCGGCGGTGTCACGTTCAGTCCGGTACCAATCGGCCCTCGACTTGCCACGTAGGTTCAGCACGCTGCGAAAGCCGTATTCCGCCGTCCATTCCGACAGTTGCTTGTCCGAGGGCTGGGCAGAGCGATAGACCTGCCCCGACAGCACCGCATGCAGATTGCCGGTCTGTTGCAGCCAGGCCGCCCATCCGGCCGCGGCGAGGACGGCGACGATCAGGACGGCCGAAATCAGTCCCAGCAGCCGCCTCACCGGTAGTCCTTGTCCGCCAGAGGGCGCTTGGTTCCGGTCAGCATGGAGATGACGAGGTTCTCATGATGGCGAAGGCTTTCGAACAGCACGCCCGCGACATGCAGCGCGGCCAGCACGAGGATCAGCTTGGCCAGCGCGTAGTGGACCTCCTGCAACCCGGACGACCCCCAGAAAGCGTCGGTGGTCTGCAGCCAGCCGGTCAGCACCGTGGCCGCGACCGTCAGCAGCAGCACCGCGATCATCATACCGCCCGCCGGATTGTGGCCCAGATAGCGGCGTTCCCGCCCCACCCGCAGATCCCGAAGATAGGCCAGAACCGGGCGCGGGCCGCGGATGAAGTCCGCGAGCCGGGCATGGCGGGGCCCGATCAGACCCCAGATCACCCGCGCGGCGATAAGCCCGGCGATGACATAGCCCAAGCCTTCGTGCAGGACCTTGGGGCCATCTGCGGTCAGCCAGACCCCCGCGATCAGCGCGACCAGGGACCAGTGGAACAGCCGCACAAAGCCGTCCCATACCCGAACCTTGTCAGTCATCGGAACCTACGGCCTCGAAGCTTGCAGGGTCGAAGAACACCTCGACGCGCTTGCCGTCCTTGTCATGGCCATAGACCTCGTAGCAGCCGTCCTCGGTCTTGACGTTGCTGATCGTCCATCCATTGGCGGTCAGGCCTGCGGTCAGTTCCTCAACCGGGCGCCAATCGGCCTGCGGCACAACGCAGCGGTCCGAGGCAAAGGCAGGAAAGGACGATCCGGCCAGCATCAGGACAAGAAGGGGCGTGCGCATGGAAATCTCCCTAAAGGCATTTCATGCGGTAAGCCTTGCCGCCCGAACCTTGCAGCAACCTTACGACCGCCGGGCGCGGGCGAGATCGGCGACTGCGCGAGGCAAGCCGCACGGCAGCGCAGCATGCATCGTGGCCCCGGGCAGTTGCCAACGAGAGCAGCGCCAAGATTTCGATGCTGGATGCATGGGCAGTTACCACGGGTTCTGCCGCGCCCCATGAAGCCCGAATTGCCACTGAAGGAGCGTTCTGCAAGAATTTCCGAAACCGCGACTCAACCGGAGGAAAGCTCATGTCGGACCTGACCAAGACGCTGCTTGCGTCTGCAGCCTTTTCTGCCGCGCTCTCGACCAGCGTGTTCGCGGAGGTCAGGATGTCCGGCGTCCTGACCGACGCTGAGGACGGGAACAGGTTCTTCACCCGGCTTGGTGGTGAAGCCAATGACAGTCTGACGATTTCGGGGCTGGAGGAGGGTGCCGGCTATGTCTTGGTGACGACGCTGCTCGATGCCGGATCGGGAGAGAAGGTCGAGGTGGTCGAGACGCCTTTGACGGCCGCAGGCGCGGAGGCGCAATTGGTCGTCACCCTTCCCGTTCCGCGGAACGAGGGCGACCTGAACATCGATTACGTCACCCACAACCTTCTGCGGCGGGCCGGGGAGGATGAGGTCCTTGCCGAGATGACCGGCGACGCGGCGGATCCCGAGCGTTCGATTCAGGTCCACTCGATCCAGCGCATCCATGTTCTGTCGGTCAAGGACGCGTCGGATGGCGACAACCGGATCGACGGTGACGGTGGAAAGATCGAGGCGACGCTGCGCTACGAGAATATGGTCGAGGGATACGATTACACGGTCTGGGGCCAGCTGCTCACCCCGAGTGGCCAGAGCCGGGGGATCTTTGCCGCGATACCTGGCTTCGCTCCGGATACCAAGGCAGGCGAGCTGACGCTGACCTTCGATATTCCTCCCGGCCTGGACGGCCTCAGCGTGACGCCGAGCGTGGGCATCTTCCACCAGAACCGGGTCGAGATCCGGGAGGACGGAAACATCTTGTGGCTGGAGGGCGCGCCGACGCCGGTGATGATCGCGTCCCACGTCGACCTGAGTGACGAGAGCCTGGCAGTCGAAGTGGGCATCCCCTTCGGGCAAACCGATTAGGTTGCTGCGTCAGCCTTCGGCTCATCACCCGAGACGGCAACTTCCTGGATTACTTTGGTCTGTAGTGGCGTCTGAAACCGGGATGCCTTCGTCTGCCTTGGAGAAGCGGGGACCAAGATCGGCGGCTCCGGGCGTTTCTGGAGGCAGAAGGTGGCGCGCCGGGTCAGCTGCCGTCGATCAGGTGAAAGCGTTCGCATAATGCCGTGGCAGAGGCGCCAGGACTGACCAGATCTGCTTCTAATGCCATTGCCGACCATATCAGGTATTGGTCCTGAAAACGGCCGCGGAACTCTCAGATTGGCGGCTCAGCCTGAGTTTGTGCGCCACCCGCCTCTGTCCGGCAGGGCCAGCGGCTGAGGTGAACGCCCTACCGATGCTACTGGCGATCATGGCCGGCGGCCCGGGGCGCCCGATCACGGCCTTCAGCTTGCGCGCGCCGCAGAGCCTAATTCGATGCGATACGAGGGCCGCCACATGAGTGACCTGCAGCGAGCAGAAAATCTCGTGGCTCGGCAGACAGAGAGGCGCCTCCTTGAACCGACAGTCAGGCGGGATGCGGCGGACGGAAGCACCACTATTGGTCTCGGTCATGGCGCGCCCACTCCATCCTAAGATCAGGCACCCTTTCCTCGTTGTAGCGTCCGTCGGTTGCCTCGCCTTCACAGAACCCGTGGGTGGTGTAGAAATGCCGTGCCTGGGCATTCTTCTGGAACACCCAAAGCTGAAGGTAACTCAAGTCCGACCTTGCTTCTTCCAGTAGCCTGGTGCCGAAACCAAGTCGCCAGTAACGAGGGGCAACATAAAGATGATTGAGCCATCCTTGATGAAAGGAAACAAAGCCGGCAACCTGTCCGCCCGCGCGGGCAATTAGCACCGTCTCCACCGGCAGGACCCTGGTTTCAAAGTATCGAAGATCCTCTTCTGGAGAATGCAGTTCCGGAAGCCAAGGCATCGCTTTCTGCCGGCAGCCGCGATGCAGCTCTGCCAATGTCTTCGCGTCAGTGGGCAATGCCGCGGTGATGATCATCTGGTGTCGACCACTTGTTGTGAAGGGGGCGGCAAAGAGCCGATGATGTCTTTGTGACATGATCAGGCCAAAAGGAAGGCCACCCGTTTTGGGCCCTTTGCCAACTCTTCCCCTATACGCCAGATCTTGAGAAACCCGGGCGTGGTTTCAAGGCAGACATCGAAAATCCTAAGTCTTGCGCACTTGCCGACAATTTCTTCTCAGCCATGACACACCCCCGCGCGGGCGCAAGTCCCTTGCCTGTCGAGGGCAGGGGACCTGCCGCTGGCTCGAATGCGCCCGACAAAGGTGTCATGTCGACATCAGATGGACTATCCGGTCATGAACCGGTTCCTGCGAATCCTGAACCCGGTGCCGAGGAAGAAACGAACGCATGGCCACAGAGATCGCCAACGCACTGGAGCTGCATGTCGCGGATCTGGTCAATACAGCACGTGCCGAGGCCGACCTTGCGCCTGTGCATGTGGAACTGCACCTCAACCACGCTGCGCAGACGCATTCCGACTGGATGTCGGAGGCGGGGGCGCTGTCCCATCGGGGAGCCGGAGGCAGCAGTCCGGCGGATCGCGCCGGAGACGCCGAGTTTCCGCTCGACGGTGCCAGCTGGCACCTGACGGAGAATGTCGCCTACAAAGGGATCAGCGGCGAGCCTGCCCGCGATGACGTGGAGGAGATGCATGCGGCGCTGATGCAAAGCAGCTCGCATCAGGACAACATCCTGGACCCTGATGTCGATTACCTTGGTGTCGGGCTTTCGACCGGCCAGATGCAGGTCGGCGGCGGGATGCAGGACGTGGTCTATATGACGCAGAACTTTGGTTCGACCTCGCAGCCGGTTCTGGTTCAGGAGGAGGTGGATGGGCAGACGGTCGCAACCACCTATGTGGATGGCGAAGCTGTCGACGGCTCATCACGTCCCGTCCGGCAGGAGGATGAAGACGAGGATCAGGACACGGGCCAAGAGCCTGTCCAGGACGAGGACAGTCCGCAGCAAGACGGCTCGGGCGGGTCGTGCTTTGTCGCCACGGCAGCCTATGGGGACCGCATGCACCGCGATGTGGTGATGCTGCGCCGGCTGCGCGATGAAGTCTTGGCGCCTTACACGGCCGGACGAGCGTTCATCCGCCTCTACTGGATCGTCGGCCCCCGGATCGCCCGGCTGGTCCATCCCGAGCGCACCACGGGTCGGGTTGCACGCCTGCTGCTCATGCCTTGTGTCGCGGGCGCAGCATGGCTGGTCCAGAGACGAGGCGGGAGGGTTCCAGTCACCCTGCTGCGCACGGACCGCACGGCTACGACTCGTTCCTGACTGCGGCACCTGCAGGCGCCTCGCCGTTCGGGCCTCGGAGCAGGTCGCATCCATCACTATGCATATTCCGGTCTTGGACCGCCGAACACGGGCCTGCTGCTTCGAGCGGCAGGCCCATAGGATCACTCGAAGAGCAGGTCGTTGCCGAGCGCGCTGATCGTCGTGTTGCGGATTGTCAGGATATCGCCATCTCCGAAATCGAAGACAACATTGGCTCCGCTTGGCGCGGCATAGGTACTTGCCTGCGCAAAGGTCTCAACTCCGAAGTCGAGAAGCCGGATCGTGTCGATATTGTCCTGAAAGTCCAGGATGACATCGCGATCATATCCGTGTCTGAAGACGAAGGTATCGCTGTCTGAGCCACCTTTCAGCCGGTCAGCTCCGGTCCCGCCGTCCAGCGTGTCGTTCCCACTACTCCCGATGAGGGTATCATTCCCGGCATTGCCTTCCAGCAGGTCCGACCCTCGCCGACCTTGGATGTTGTCCGCCCCGGCTCCACCTCGGATCAGGTTGGACCGGGCATTGCCCAGCAGGACGTCATTGCCTGCCCCACCCTGGATGTTCTCGATGTTCCGGATCACATCGAAGCCATGGCCAGTGGCCTGCGGATCGGTCATGGCCAGATCGACCCTAACCGCCCGGCTCGCGCCCCTGAACGAGACCCAGTCCATTCCGGTCCCGCCATCCAGCGTGTCGTTCCCTAGGCCCCCGATAAGGGTGTCATTCCCGGCATGGCCTTCCAGCAGGTCCGACCCTCGCCGACCCTGGATGTTGTCCGCCCCGGTTCCACCTCGGATCAGGTTGGCCTGCCCGCTGCCCAGCAGGATGTCGTCACCTGTCCCACCCTGAATGTTCTCGATGCTCCGGATCACATCGAAACCATGGCCAGTGGCCTGCGGATCCGTCTTGGCCAGATCGACCCTTGCTGCCCGGCTCGCACCCCTGAACGAAACCCAGTCTATCCCGTTCCCGCCGTCCAGGGTGTCGTTCCCAAGGCCCCCGATTAGGGTGTCATTTCCGGCATTGCCCTCCAGCAGGTCCGAACCCTGCCGACCCTGGATGTTGTCCGCCCCGGTTCCGCCTCTGATCAGATTGTCCTGAGCGCTGCCCAGCAGGGTGTCATCGCCTGTCCCACCATGAATGTTCTCGATCTCCCGGATCACGTCGTAACCCTGGCCGGTGTCCTGGGGATCGGTCACGGACAGATCAACCCTTGCCGCCAGGCTCGCGCCCCTGAACGAGATCCAATCGATTCCGCTCCCGCCATCCAGGGTGTCATTTCCAGAACCGCCGACGAGGGTGTCGTTCCCGGCACTGCCGAAAAGCTGATCATTGCCCGCCTCACCATGCATCCGGTCATGACCTTCGCCACCCTCCAACAGATCGTCGTCCAGGTTGCCATAAAGGGTATCGTCACCAGTACCGCCCAGCAGTGTATCGTTGCCTGCCAGGCCGTTGAGCAGGTCATCGCCCTCGTCGCCGGCCAGGAGATTTGCGCCGATCGAGCCCGTCAGGATGTCGTTGAAGCGGCTGCCCGTCAGGTTCTCGATGTTGATCAAGGTGTCGTTGCCTTGGGAGTCGCTGACCCATTGGGCACCGGTCATCGATAGGTCGACCCGGACGCCGTCCTGCGACCTCAGATAATCGGCCGTATCCGTGCCCTGGCCCCCATCGAGGATGTCATCACCGGCTCCGCCCATCAGGGTGTCATCGCCTTGGCTGGATGACACCAAGTCCCCTGCATCCCTCATTGTGTCGATGTCAGAGTTCCATCTGAGATCGCCAAGAAGGCCACCCTCAGGAAGCTTCGAGAAATCAACAACCATGACAGTATAAAGGTCACCTGCAGGTAGAGATCCCGTCAGATTCACGATCCCTGAATATGTCACGGTCAAGTCGCCGATGGCTTCCTCATATTCGGGAGCCAGCTTGAAGGGGTAGCCAATCAATGAGGTGGGTGTAGAATTCCCGGCCGGATAATCATCCCCATCCAGAGTCGTATCGAATACAGAGTTGGCCGGCTGCAAATTGATCTGGAGCGAAGCCAGAGTTTTGGTCGTGGATAGCTCGTGCCAGTCAGAGCCGAAGGACATGGCGATATCCGTTCCGCTCGCTGCACCAAAAGTATATGTGTCCAATGCACGCCATGTCAGGATTTCAGTGGTGCCGTCAGCATATGATGCCGTAATTTTAGCGCCATCCAGGTCGACCCCACGCGAGGTCGTGTCGTGGCGGATACCGTTCACCGTTTCATGGGGATTTTCGTCGAGCCTGACAATATCGATCAAGGACATTTAAAAAAATACCTTCTCTATTTAGATTTTTAACTAATGATCTCTAATCTGTAAATCCGAGGCGCAGTTGCGTCATAGATTTTCGGCCCGCCTGACTATTAGTTCCTAGACATATCGTCGCCATACTGAGCTTATACGTCAGTCCTGCACGTTTCGAAATCAGCTTTTGAGCGTCGCGCCTTCAGGCGAAAGATCCGAAGTTATGGCGGTTTCTATCAGTTGGGCTATTTTATATGTACCGGATATATATCCCGAACCGCCTCGGTAGTGCAACTGCCGTTACTGGATGTTGTCGCAAAAATGCTGTTCGGGTTGACCCCGCAGCATTGTCCTGAAATGGGACGAACCCCTGCAACCTGCTTGAGCGGAAGCTGCCACTAAGACACCGACGAAGGGGCCCGCAAGATAGCTCACCATAGTTATAACCTCTGCAAACACATATTCTGCCTAAAGTATGGCGATTTATTTGTGCAAGGTATTTATTCCTCTTAGGAGAATACCTAGCTAAAAAGACAGTCTGAAGAGGCACATTGTGAGGGGTGTCAGGTGCCCAAGTTCTTACCTCACAGCATTAAATGACGACTGCGGCGAAGGCGGTCGCTGACAGAAACACATAGGGGACATCTGCCATCGCGTATGGCGATACGTCTTTCAGTGCTTAAGGCCTGCCAAACATGATCTCGAGGCGATTGCGGGGTCTGCAGCGGCACGTGTCGTGAGTCACAGTGGCCTTGCGCTGCTTTCGGCGAAAGGCTGCAGGCATCTCTGCCTTTATCTTCCAATGGGCCTCCGAACCAGTTGGCGTCATGGCCTCGGTCTCCGAGCGGCCAGTCGACATCAGGCAAGCTGCTCGAGCAACGCGTTCGGGCCGATGTCGCTACCTGACCGGTGCTCACGAACAATCTGATCGGCCGGCTGTAGCCGTCGCAGAGCGCGTGCAGCGTGGTGTTCATGCCATCTTTGGTGCGCCCGATCAGGCGACCACGCTTGAGATGGCCGGGCCTGCTTCGGGACCGGGCATGAACAGCTTCAGACAGGAAAACATCGACCTAGCACTCTGCTTGCGGTCGCCGCATCCGGCTTTGGCACCTATCCCGCGAGCAGCCAGAGGGTGGTGCAACCCAGCAGCACGGCCATGGCGCGCTGAAAGCGGCGCGCAAAGTCTGCCCGAACCAGCAGGCGCTGCATCCGGCAGGCAAGCATCACATAGGCGCCGAACACGGCACCGGGCGCGACCACCGTGACCAAGGCGATTATCAGCATGGGTGGCCATCCGTCCTGCTGTTGGACGCTCCCTGCGGAGAAGAGCGTGACAAAGAACAGCAAGCTGAGCGGGCTGGCCATTCCCGCAGCCACGCCAGCGGCCAGATCCGCGGCCCATGAAGATGCTTCCCGAGGTCCGGCCAGAGCCAATCGTCCATCAGCACGTCGCCAGAGCCGCAGGACCATGACGCCGAGGTAGCCGGCAACGGCAGCCTTCGCGATCAGGATGACTGCGAGGGGATTGCCGAGCCAGAGGAAAAGGCCGCTCATCACGGCAACCAGAGTCGCAAGTTTGCCAAGGATCACGCCACCCGCGAACAGGGCCGCGGCGCGCTGCTGGCCGGCAAGCGCGCGTGCCAGCAGGATCGCGACGATCGGACCCGGCGCGGCGGCGACGAGAGCAAGGGCGGTGGCGTAGGACAGGATCTCCACAGTATCCTCCGGACATTCTTTCGGCTGCAGTCGGCGTGGCAGACCTAGAGGCGCACCTCCCGCCTAGGCGCGAGATCGCAGCGCCACCGCTGGACCTGCCATTCGCCATGGGACGCGTGCCACCGGGCGACCTCGGTCTGGCCTGACATCATGCAGGTCAGGAGCGAGACATCGTCGGCGCTGTAGAGGTTTGAGAATTCGCGGCACTGCCCGTTGAGGCAGGCGATGATGATGAGTTCCAGCATTGGACCCTCTCCGGACAGGGATGAACAACACCGCGGCCGCTTTGTCAGCGGGCGCGAAACAGCATCAGATCAGCCCGCAGCCACAGCGCGTAGCAGACCAGCAGGGTCAGTTGTTGGACCAGGATCGCGGGCGCAGCTTCCGCAGCCGAAAGAGCCGCCGCAATGGCAAGAAGGGCGGGCAGGCGGCTCAGCACGACCGCGGCGCGAAACGGATCGAACTCTGGCACCCCCTTCAGGCACAGGATCCAGCTGGCATCGGGCCGCGATGCGCTGCCCAGCTTTCCGCCGACAAGGAGGGCGGAAGACGCCAGCCCAAGCGCTGTGTTGCCGATCAGGACCAAGGACGCAGACAAAGCGAGCGCCGCCACCGCGGAAAGAGCGTCCCCAAGGCGGACGAGGTTCGGGCTCGGGTGCGTTGGCTCGCGCCAAGCCCTGTAATAGGCCTCGCCGCTCATGAAGAAGATCAGCATGGCAAGGGTTATGGCGGAGGCTGATGGGCTTCCGACAAGATACTCCTTAAGCGACATCAACATTGATCCGCCCGCTCCGGAAGCTGCGCCACCGGCGACGATGGCCTGCAACGCCGCGACGGAGAAGGCGATGATGTTGCCCAGGTTGTAGTAGCCGCCCGGGCCTTTCATGCGGCTTTGCAGCCCTGCGATCACGGATCGGGATCGCGGCCGAAGGACAACCACAGCGGCGCCGTCTGCTTTTTCACTCGCCATGTCGCGTCTCCCGAACGTTCACGTACCGCCAGCGGCGATAGGAGGGGTGCCTTCTGCGATGACGGTGTTCCAGGGCATCGCTGCACCCTCGGCCGGGCGCCCTGCACGACCGCGACTCAGACTGTGCCATCCGAGCATGAGCGCGGCGTGAGCGGCCCGTGAATGTCGGCGGCCTGGCTGCGTCACAGCCGCCGGACCGGCAGGACGCGGCGAGCGACACGTAACGCGACGCGCAAGGAAATGCGGGATCAGCGCCTAGTTCCTGACCACGCGTGTGGCAGGCTTGGCGGCCAACCGCGTTTTGGCCCAGTTGCTGTGACCGGGCCTGCGCCGGTTCAACTACTCCGGCTGACGTCTCTGGGGCCTTGGCAACCGAGCCGATGATCCAGGAGATGGAGCATTGGGCAGCAATGCCTCTGCAAACTCCCATCCTACCGAGCAGGCAGTTGCGTTCTTCGCAATGAAGATCCCCTGATGAACGACGCTTTCATCGGTGCAGAGAAGGCCAGCCTTCCGATCATCCTGATGTGCACTGCCTTGCAGGTCTGCCAGCGCTGCTTCCTAGGCTGACACGTTCCGTGATGCGCTGTCGACCGTCGGACGCGGGAACAGCCATCGCGCCTCAGTGGTCAGGACGCTCTTCTAGACGAGGCCGAAGTTGCCATGGCCGGCTGCGAGCCATTCCCTCCGGCAGGCCAAAACGCGCTTTCACCCCGTTGGACGGCATCCTCCCCTCGGTTTCCCAAGCCCAAATGCCTTCCAGCCAAAGCCCGTGAAGCAGGCGGAAGGCTCGCCGCGAAAGACCGACAGCTCCAGCTTCCCTGTCCGACGCTGGTCCGGAACAATCGCGGCGACCGCTGGTTGCAGCACCTGCATCACGCCGAAGAAGCCCACGGCCCTGCAGGATCACGGCTGTGCCAGAGGCAATCTCTGCGATGTGGTGATCACCGGTGCCGGTAATGAAGGAGAACCGCAATGCTACCCCCCAGACTGCATGCCGCGCTGGATGCTGTTTCGGCTGCCGCACTGTTGCTGAACGCCGCAGCTGCAAGGCGCACTCCCATTCAAGGTCCTCTGGGCATCGTCGGCATGGCCGTGGCAGGCTACTCCCTCGCCACACGCTACAGCGATTCTCTGGGCGCAGGGCGTCCCATCCCGATGCACGCGCATCGCCTGCTGGATGCTGCCCAGGGGGCCGCATGTCTGGCATTGGCGCGGAGCGCGGAGCGCCTTGTGGAACGCAACGTTCTTCGCAGCTACGGCGCTTTTTCTCTGGCCGTGGCAGCCGTGTCGTCGCCTCCGGGCCCTCCTGGAGTCGGGGTACCTAAAGAGGGCGTTCATTCCTCCAGGCGCCTTGGCGCAGAGGTTGCCTATCTTCGCTGCGGTATCGTCAACGTCGCCTTCATTGGTGCCGAAGGCGCCGGTGACAGAGAGTGGTTCCTGGTTGATGCCGGCCTTGCAGGATCCGCAGCTGCCATTCGCGATGCGGCGCGCAAGCGCTTTGGTCGGGCGCGACCTGCTGCCATACTTCTGACACATGGGCATTTCGACCATGTCGGCGCGCTGCAGCTTCTGGCTAGGGGATGGGACGCGCCGATTTACGCCCATCCCGCTGAACATCCCTACCTGACCGGACAGCAGAGTTATGCGCCCGCAGCTCCCGAAGTGGGCGGAGGGGCGATGGCGGAACTGTCCTGGCTGTTCCCCCGCGGGCCGATCGATGTCTCGGCCCATCTCCGCGAATTGCCCGCGGATGGTCGCATCCCGGGGCTTGAGGCATGGCAGTGGATTCACACGCCCGGACATACGCCAGGCCATGTCTCGTTCTGGAATGAAGGTAGCCGAACTCTGGTCGCGGGCGATGCCATTGTCACGACCCAACAGGAGTCCATGCTGCGCGCGCTGTTCCCGCAAGGGCGCCTTCACGGGCCGCCTGCCTATTTCACCCCCGACTGGCAGGCAGCGCATCATTCGGTGCAGCGCTTGGCCGATCTGAGGCCGCAGATCGTCGTCTCAGGCCATGGCCCGGCGCTGCAAGGACCGGATGTTTGCACCTGCTTGGAAGAACTTGCTTCTGACTTTTCATCCAGAGGACTGCCTGCCTGCAGCCGATACCTGAATGACCGCACGTAACCCATCGGGCAGCCTGCAACTTCTAACCGATCTTGCAGGCTGCAGCTACGGCGCAGGCGGTTTCCGCATTCGGCAGGGGTTGAGGCAGCGCCGAACACCCACATGGGAGCGGGCTCACTGTCTGCACATGTGGAGTGTTGGACCCGCCCAATCGCGGACGGCAGCCTTGGATCGCAGCGGGAAGCCGCTCTGATGGCCCATGCATCATCCTTACGCCTGCTGCTGATCGCTCAGCACGCGCGGCCACTGCTGGAGGCGGACCGGGACAGCTTCGCCACGCCGCGCGCCCGGCCCTTCGGCATGACATGACACCCGACAGATGGAGAACCCTCATGACGTCTTTGCCAGAGCGTATGGCTGCCTCACTGGAAGCCGCCGAGCAACTGGACGCGCCCGCCTATGCTGTGGCCGACGTGGTTTCCACAGCGCTCGAATTGACGGGCACGGCTTCGCAGCCGATCCAGAACGCCCTGCATGGCACCTGGCTGGGCCATCCTCTTCATCCGGCGCTTGCGACCTTTCCGATCGGCACCTGGACGATGGCGCTGGCGCTCGACGGGTCGGAAGCGCTCGGGCTTGCGCCGCGGCGGCAGGTGGGCCAAGCCGCGGACCTGGCTTTGAAAGCGGGCGTGGTGGGGGCCGTTGCGGCCGCTGCCGCCGGGATGGCGGACTGGCGTCAGGTTCATGGGCGCGACCGGCGGACCGGGCTCGGCCACGCCGCGCTCAACTCGGCGGCCTTGGGTCTGAACATCGGATCACTTGCGCTGCGCTATCGCGGCCGTCGCGGGCTTGGCCAGATTGCCAGCGGCGCGGGCTGGCTGGCCCTTATGGCAGGGGCCTATCTGGGTGGGCATCTCGTCTACCGCCGGCGCGTCGGCGTGGACCAGGCGGACCGCTCTCCCGAGCCGCGGGGCTTTCAACCGGTTCTTGCCGTCGCCGAGTTGAGGGAGGATCGCCCATACCGCGTCGAGCTGTGGGACGAGGCGGCCCGGGCGATGGTGGGTGTCGTTCTGGTGCGTCATCAGGGACGCGTCCATGCCATGGGATCGCGATGCTCGCACATGGGGGGGCCGCTTGATGAAGGCTGGGTCCAGAACGGGGGGCTTGTATGCCCTTGGCACGGCTCGCGCTACTGCCTCGCTAGCGGCAGGGTGCTTGATGGGCCCTCGACTGCGCCTCAACCCCGTTATGATGTCCGGATCAGGAACCACCATGTCGAGATCCGGCATGTGCCAGAGCCCGGCGACGAGGCGCTGACGCCCCAAGACATCGCGGTGGGGCATGCTGAGGCCGAGGCAAGGGCAGAAGCGCGGCCCGGGTCACGCAAGGCCGATGAGGTTCTGTTCGAGCATCACCAGCTGCTTCGCCGGCTGTTCGAAACTGTGGAGGCGATGGACGCACATGACCCCGAACGACGGGACATGATGCGGCTTTTGGCAGGCGAACTCGAGATCCACGAGCATGTGGAGGACGTGATCTTCTATCCCGCCGTACGGCCCGTCAGCGAGGATGTTCCCGTTGCTCATGCGGAACACCAGCAGCTTGCAGACATGCTGGCACTGGCGCTGCGCCTCGGGCCGTCGTCGCCGGAGTTCGAACAGCAGCTCCGCGCGCTCCACGAGGCCGTCGATCACCATGCCTCGTCCGAGGAGAAGTCGATGTTCAAGGAGGCTCAACGGCTTGGAGAGGCAAGGCTGAGAGAACTGGGCGGGCAGATCGAGCAAATGCTTGAGCACGAGCGCGAGTCACGGGCCCGCAGCGCCTTCCGCGCAATGAAGATCCGTCTTTTGGAGAAGGGTTGAGCTCGCTCGACTTGCTAAGTCAGCAACCACGGCAGACTCTGCCATACGTGGCCGGAGTGGCTGGCCGGGAAAACTGTACCGCAGCGCGGGTGCCCGGCAGCAGTGGGATAGGCATCTGCCCGCCGGGATGATTGAGCCGAAGCATGGGTCGTTGGTTGGCCTCCCGACGATAACGAAGTGCCGCCGCCAACCGGTGAGGCCGGCGGGAAAGATTTCTGACGACCGGCAGCCTCGCGGGCCTGTTCCTCCAGACGCAGTCGATGGCAACGCTGTTTGCTGCAAAGGGCTTCAAAGACTGACGCCACCTTTGTAAAGACTTGCATGGCTTCCTGTGTATCCCCGGGGGGCAACTCCAAGAAACCGACCGCGACGTCGATGCAGAAAAACGCATGGCCCCTTTGCCGTCGGTCTGCCGACGCGCGTTCGCCCTTATGATCCTACCGGCCGCCGAATACGGCGACCGCTGACAACCGCCCGTCGCCTGCGGCCTCGGCCGCGAAGCCGACATGCGACGCATTCATGCCGCCAAGGACCTGGTCCCCGCCGGCACCTCCCCAGTCCGAGATGATCCCGGCAAGATCCTGCTGTCCGACCGAGGCGCCAGACCCTCCTACGGTCGCGGACTGAAGGGCCAGACTGGTCCAGCCGGTCGCGCCCTCGGGAAGAAGATCGAAGACGTTTTGCGGCAACGCCCCAGGATCCTGTGCCAGACGCTCCAGAACACGGGCGGCAACCTCGCTCAGATCCTCACTCTGTTCGAGCGGGGCGAGGTCCTTGGCGCTTCGGGCTGCGTTGATCTGCTGGACCGCCGCATCGGCCGCCTCTGCAGGGGCCAAGCCTGATCCCGTGCCCCCCTCGTCTTCACCGGGGCCGGAAAATGTCTGGACAGCATAGACGTTGTTGCCTTTGCCGGCGATCCCGAACCCGAAACTGTCGAATCCTTGGGACATGATATTGTCGCGGTGTTCCGGGCTCTGCATCCAGCCCTCATGGAAGGCTTCGACACGGGGCAGATCCGGCGGTGTGGAACATCCCGTGCAGGTCGCGATGTTCTCACCGCTGACCGCCCAGTTGTTGCCTCCCGCAGAGAGAAAGCGGTCGAAGGGTGTCTGCCTTTCGGGGGTGACATGGTCGTAATAGTCACGCTCCAACATGTCGGCGGCATGGGTCTGAGCGGCTTCATCAAGAACATCGCTGCGGGTCAGGCTTCCCAGACCGGCCTTGTCTCGGGAGGCATTGGTCAATTCCAGTGCGGCATCGCGCATCTTGTCCAGATTGGCGGGTTCCTGCGCAAATGCGGGCAGGACCGGCAACGAGGCCATCAAGCCAATGAGGATGATGGGCGTCAGCCCTGCGTCGCGTGGCATATGGGTCCCTCCCGGTTCGGGTTCATGTCAAATGCTTGCTGCCAAGACCAATCACTCACATCACGTGAGGTTGCATGATTTGTCAGATTTTAAAGGTCGGCATTTAGGGGTTCGGCTGAAGCAGGGAGGGGAAAGACCGGAAATATCCGTCACAGCAGCCCGCCGGGTCAGGTGAGTGATTGCACGACGATAGTGGTTCCACCCACTCACTGGCTTGGCTAGCCCACTTGGCGACGGCAATACCTGCTGACCACGACGCGCACCGTCTCATCAAGGCCGCCCAATTCTGACCCATGCCTTGCTTGGACGGCCGGATTTTTCATGGACGCCTCTTTCGCGAATAACGGCAAGGAGGCCATTGGGGGCAGGAGCGGTGTCAGCGGGAATTTCTGTTGCAATGCCGCCGAGTAGATCACAGAAGAGAGCTATTTCAGCAGGCGAACAAGTGTCTGCACAAGTTCGCGCGAATCATAAGGCTTTTTGATGATCGGCGCATCGCGGAAGGCTGCGTCTTCGTCAGGGTGGCGCGAATAGCCCGTGACCGCAACGAAGGGGATGTTTCGTTCCTGCAGGGCGGCCGCGACCGGCGCGGACGAGACCCCGTTGAGGTTCATGTCGAGCGTTGCGGCATCCGGCCGTTCAGTTTCGAGCAGGCCGAGCGCGCGCTCGACGCTGTTGGCGGGCCTGAGGACCTCGCAGCCCTGTTCTTCCAGAAGCAGCTCCAGATCCATCGCCAGCAGCATCTCGTCCTCGACGATCAGCAGCCGGCGTCCCGACAGCACTTTTTCAACCGTTTCGGCCGGCATCATCAGTCTCCCTCACCTGCGGGGAATGCAATCTCTGCGGTCAGTCCCTCGGGGGAGAAGCGCAGGTCCAAGGAGCCGCCAAGCTCGTAGTCACAAGCCTGTTCGATCAGCTTGGTTCCAAAGCCCCGGCGCGCGCCATCCGGGACCGGCGGGCCGCCGCGCTCTTGCCAGGTCAGGTGGATCTGGCGCTGCGCCCCCGCCTGTGAGGCGCCCCAGCTGACCCGCAGCCTGCCGTCAGCGGTCGAAAGCGCACCGTATTTGGACGCATTGGTGGCCAGTTCGTGCAGGATCAGTGCGAGGCCCAGGCCCTGCTTGGGGGACAGGCGCATGGGCGGGCCGTCCGTGACGTGATCCGTCGTTCCGTCGCGGTCATAAGCGGACAGAGTGGCCCGGACCAGGGTGGCGAGGTCGGCCGACTGCCAGTTCGTTTCCAGCAGCTGGTCATGGGCGCGCGCCAGGGCCTGGATGCGACCGATGAAGCGGTCGCGATACTGCTCGACCGTCAGCGCGGCCGATCCGGGCTGCCGTGCCAGCGCCTGGACGACCGCCAGCGTGTTCTTGACCCTGTGGCTCAACTCGTGCGTCAGCATGCGGTGCTGATCCTCGGCGCGCTTGCGATCCGAGATGTCGCGAAACAGCACGCCGACTCGGAGCTCGTCCGCGGCACCGACCGGAAAGGCGAAGGTTTCGTAGTAGCGCCCCAGGGACGGCGCGGGGGCCTCGAAGCGCTCGGCCTCGCGGGCTGTCGCGATGCGCCCATAGGTTGCAACCCAATGTTCCTCCAGATCGGGCACCAGCTCATGCGCCGTGCGGCCGACCGCGTTCTCCAGGCCGGTCTGGCGCGAGAAGGCCTCGTTGACCTCGATGAACCGGTAATCGACGGGCTCGCCCGTCTCCGACAGGATCATCTCGAAGACCGCGAAACCTTCGTCGATCGAGTTGAACAGCGTGTGGTAACGGCTCTGGCTCTCAAGCAGCTGCTGCTCGATCCTGAGGCGCGAAGTGATGTCGACAAAGGTCACGACAACGCCGTCGATCCGGTCCTCGAGCGTGCGGTAGGGTCTGAGGCGCATCATGAAGCAGCGCCCGTCCTGTCCCTGCACCTCGGTCTCCAGCGGCACAAGATCGCGCAGCACCCGGCGCGCATCGTCCTCGAGGCCGTCGTAGCGCAGCCGATGCGTGAAATCGGTGATGCTGCGCCCGGCATCCATCTAGGTGACGTTGAACAGGTCCCCGATCGGCGGCGTGAACATCCGGATGCGCAGCTTGGTGTCCAAAAACAGCGTGCCGATCTCGTTGGCGGCCGTCAGGTTCTGAAGATCGTTATGTGCCGTCGAGATGCTTTCCAACTTGATCTTCAGTTCGGCATTCACCGTCTGCAGTTCCTCGTTCATCGACTGCAGCTCTTCCTTGGAGGTCTCAAGCTCCTCCGAGGTGGAGCGATATTCCTCGTTGATCGACTGCAGTTCCTCGTTTGCGGCCCGCAGATCCTCGATCGCCGCCTCATGTTCTCCACGGCTTGTGGTCAGCGCCTCGCGGGCAGACTTCAGCTCCGCATAAAGCCGCGGCACCTGGTCATCCGGGACCTGTTCCGACGGGATGTCGTCCCCGGGCTGGTCCTGCACGGGGCCTGCATCCAGAAACAGCACCATCGCCTGCGGCCTCATGCCCTCGTCTCCCGGCACGGCGGCAATCTGCATGGCAATGCGCCGTTTGTCACCGTCCAGTTGGATCGGCGTGGGATGGGTTATCGTCGCCGTCCCGCATTGAAGGGCGCGGTCCAGCGCCACCTTCAGGTCGAGACGCAGTTCGGGTCGGGCGATGTCCGAAAGCCTTGCGGAAAATGCGCCGGCGGAATGCTGGATGAACCGCCCGGCCGCGGGCGACAGGTGGATGATCTGACCGCTGGCATCGACAAGGATGCTGGGCGGCGCGACTTTTTCCAAGGCTTCGACATGTTGTTCCAGCGGCGGGCGATGCCGGTCGCGATGGACATCGACGATCGGAGCCAGTGCGCCATGCATCTGCAGCGAACCGTCCCGCGGCAGCAGCGGCATGTGCCGCCGGGTCCGCGGCAAGGCGCGATAGACCCGCGCTTCACGATCCACGGTGACGAAGAATTCGCTCGCATCCGCCGTTTCGGCAGAACCTAGAAACAGCACGCCGTCAGGCTTCAGCCCGTAATGGAAGAGGCTGAGAAGCTGCTCCTGCAGGGTCCGCTCCAGATAGATCAGCAGGTTCCGGCACGCGATCAGGTCGAGGCGCATGAAGGGCGGGTCCTTCAGGACGCTGTGGGATGCAAACAGCACCACATCCCGCAACTCCTTGCGGACGCAGTAATGCGTGCCTTCGTCGATGAAGAAGCGCGCCAGACGCTCCTCGGACAGATCGGCCTCGATGCTGCGCGGGTAACGTCCTTCCCGGGCCGTCGCCAGCGCGCCTTCGTCGAGGTCGGTGGCAAAGATCTGGATCGACAGCCTCTGCTTGCGCCGCTCTGCCTCTTCAAGAAACAGGATCGCCAGGCTGTAGGCTTCCTCGCCGGTGGCGCAGCCTGCCGACCAGGCGCGAAGGCCATCCTCGCCCGCATCCTCGACGAGCGGCCCGATCATCTTCTCGGCCAGGGCCTGATAGGCGGCCTCGTCGCGAAAGAACTGCGTCACCGAGATCAGCAGGTCACTGAACAGCTCCTGCGCCTCTTCGGGCGTGGTGCGAACCAGTTCCGCATAATCCGAGGGATCGGTCACCCGGCAGACCTGCATGCGACGCAGCACGCGGCGCATCACCGTGGCGCGCTTGTAGCTGGAAAAGTCGTGCCCGGTGCGGGCCCGCAAGAAGCCGATGATCCGCCGCAGGTCGTTCGCCGTGCCGTGTTCGTCCAGCGATCGCACCGCGCCCTTGCTTCTGGCAACCTCCGTGATGTGCTCGGCCAGGCGAGAGAGGGGTGCGACGAAGTTGACGATGCCCGTGGCGATGGTGTTCTGCGGCATGGCGCTGAACTCGGCCTCGCCCGGGTCCTGCGCAAAGACGACGCCGCCGCCTTCGTGGATGGCCCGGACCCCGTTCGAGCCGTCCGAGCCCGCGCCGGTCAGAACCACCGCCATCCCGTCACCCCGCGCGGCAGCGACCGATCGGAACAGAAGATCGACCGGCGCGCGCCGACCCCGTGGCGCGGTGAAGGGGCGGGCATGGACATTGTCGCCTTCGATCACCAGCTCGCCATCGGGCGGGATGACGAAGATGCAGTTCGCGCGCAGTTCGGGCGTGTCCGTCACCTGGTGCACGCTCATGTTCGTGCAGGCAGAGAGGATCTCCGCTAGGGCGCTTGGATGCTCGGGTGCAAGGTGGACGATGACGACATAAGCGAGGCCCAGGTCGTCCGGCAGCTGCCGGAACAGGCTGCGCAATGCGCCGATCCCGCCCGCCGAGGCGCCGATTGCGCAGATCGGCACCATGTTCGCCGCGCCGAGCCCGCCAATGTTTCTGTTCATGACCACGTCTCCTGCGCGATTTGCGCATTCAAACACACTTCATGGCGAGGGGACATGGCGAAGGGTATGATATATGAAGCCTTGAGCACCGCCGTGCCATGGCAAGGCTGCGCGAACCCAGTGCGCACGATCAGGCTGGAACAGCGGCCAATGTGCTCCCCTCCTGACGGCTTATGGCCCTTCAGGCCACAGTCTCTGGTGAGAGCCCCTCGGCAAGCTGAACGCTAACTTCGACCTCGTCAATGCGATGGCTCCCGGCTCCACCTTAGCCAAAGGGATGGCAGCATGATCTGATATCGAAAAACTTGAGGCTGCTGCCCCGAAGAACGTTGGAAGGGTCTAGGGGTCCGTCGTGAGATAGCCAGCAAGCCCATGACATGCCTGCTCAGGATTAATCCGAATGCGGCGGCCCCTAAACCCGCCCTGCTAGATTTCAAAATACGGGACCGAAGACAGGCCGGTAGCGACAGGCTGACTGCGCGGCTAACGGAAGATCGATTTACCCGTTCCGCGACAGATCACTTGCTCCTCTTGCTTCAAGCGGTGCCCATGACCGCCACTTTCTGTGTGGTTCGCCCACTGCGATCAACATTCGGCAAGGCATTGCGCTGCACAAGCTGTATGGCTTGAGGGAAAAGACTCTCCGAGGGACAGATCATGATACCCGCCATCCTTGCCTCCTTGTTCGGCTTTGCCTTCGTCACCACCGTCACGCCGGGTCCGAACAACCTGATGCTGATGGCCTCGGGCGCCAATTTCGGGTTTCGCCGGACGATGCCCCATATCCTGGGCATCGCGGGGGGCGTGTCGTTGATGGCCCTGCTGGTCGGCCTGGGGCTGATGGCGCTGATCGAAGCCGTGCCTGTCCTGAATGCTGTGCTGAAGGTGGTCTCGGTGCTCTATCTGCTTTGGCTGGCGTTCAGGATTGCCACAGCCGCGCCCATCGAGGATCGTTCTGCCAAGGCGCGGCCCATGTCTCTCCTGCAGGCGGCCGCCTTCCAGTGGGTGAACCCCAAGGCCTGGGCCATGTGCCTTTCCGCGATCACGATCTATGCCCCGGATCGCTCGCTGCTGTCGGTTGCCATAGTCGCGGGAGCATTCGCCGTGGTCTCCCTGCCGGCAATCTCCCTATGGGCATGGCTCGGGACCATCATCCGGCAGTGGTTGTCCAGCCCACGACGGCTTCGGGTCTTCAACATCAGCATGGCGGCGCTGCTGGTCGCGTCCATGTATCCGCTTCTGGCATGACTTCGGCCTGCTCCACTGGCGAAACACCAGTTCCTCAGGCCTTGGCAGGGACAAAGCTGCGGCTGATGGCCTGACGCCCTCCGCTGTTGTCCTCTACGGTGCGGCGGTCAACCTTGGCGTCCTCAGGCCGCCTGCGCGGCAGCCTGCCACTCACGCGCGGCCGCCATCATCAGCGGACCTGTGCCCTTGGCGTCGTCGCTGACGATCTGCTCGGTCAGATAATAGCCCGGGCTGCCGTCGCGGTAGCGGCACGAGAAGCCGCCCAGACCTGCGACATGGCAGATGCCGGTCAGCTGGACCGGGTCTCCGGGGGCCCGGCCCTTCAGCCTGCCGCGCAGAAAGGTCAAGGCCCGCGTGGCGGCAGAGTCCGCACCAGCAGGGGCCAAGCCAAGCGTGGCGGCCGACATCAGGGCATAGGCCAGCATCGCTGTTGCCGAGCTCTCCGTGTAATTGCCCGGCAGATCCGGCATGTCGATGACCTGGAACCACCCTCCGTCCGGTGCCTGGAGCGCAACCAGCCGCGCAAGCAGCGCCGTCGTGGGCACCGCCAGGCCGGCGGCGGCAAATTCCGCAGGCCCGACCAGTTCCGCGCAATCGGCCAGGGCCATCGCCTGCCAGCCAAGCGCCCGCGCCCAGGCCGAAGCCGACTGCCCGGTCTCCGGATCCGCCCAGTCCTGCCCACGCACGGCGTCATAGCCATGCGCGCAGAGCCCGTCGGGGCGCAGGGTCAGCCGGAACGCCTCGGCCAATTGCGCCAGCGCGTCCTGCACCGCGCGCTGATCGCCTCGGTGCTGCGCCAGCTGGATCTGGAACGGCAGCCCCATGTAGAGCCCGTCCAGCCAGACCTGCTGGGGATAGATCTTCTTGTGCCAGTAGCTGCCTCCGGCCGTGCGCGGGTGCCGGGCCAGCTGCGCGCCAAGCCGCTCGGCCGCCGCCATCCAGCGCGGATCGCCCGTCCAGCGGTCCAGCGCAAAGAGGACGCGGCCGGAGAGGATGTTGTCGATGTTGTAATCCTCGGGATCATAGCCCGAAAGCATGCCGTCCGACGCCACCTGCGCCGAGGCGAGCCGGATCAGGTGGCCCCGCCAGCGCGCCTCGCCGGTCGCCTGATGCAGCAGCTCCAGACCGCGATAGATGCAACCGTCCTCGTAGCACCAGGCGCCGTCCTTGTAGGGCTGGTAGCGTTCGGCAAAACCGTCGAAATAATCTAGCATGGGGCAAAGTCCTTGGCTGTCAGGGTGCCGCGCGGCAGGTCGGAGGCGGTGGTGATCTGGCAGTGTTCGGCCAGGAGGCCGGCACCGCTGACTGTCAGGATGCCGTCGGCCATCAGGGGGGGCGCCGGGGGACCGGGCGCAAAGCTGGCGGTGATGTCGGTCAGGCTGAGGCCGGTCACCGGTGCCTCGGGCAGGCCCAGGCAGGCGGCAAAGGCCAGCCGCACGCCACGTGCCTCTATCCGCTCCATCGTGATTGCGTCGATATGCGGCGTCAGCGGACCGAGGGTCTGGGGGTCGCGGGACTGAACGACCGGTGAGTGACCGTCGTGATCGCAATGGTAATGCGCGTTCACCGCCAGCACCGTATCCACGCCATCGAGGCTGCAGTCACGCATCGCGATCCGCGCCACCGTGCCACCGCGCCCGCGCCGGGTCTTGATCCGCAGGCCCCGGTCGGTGTCGATCATCTCGCACTGGCTGACATCCACGTCCGTCACGTCCCCCGACATCTCGCTGCCGATGACGACGCCGCCATGTCCGCGCTCCATCCGGCAATGGCGGATGCGGATGTCGCGGGTCGGTGCCAGATGCGCGCCGTCGCCGTCATCGCTGCGCTTGCCGGCCTTGATCGCGATGCAGTCGTCGCCGGTCGAGAAACGCATCCCCTCGATCAGCACGCCGTCGCAGCTTTCGGGGTTCAACCCATCGGTATTGGGGCTGTCGGGCGGATTTTCCACGCTGACGGCGGCAAAGGTCAGGTTGCGGCAATGCCAGGGGTGGATCGTCCAGCTGGGCGAATTGGCGACCGTGGGCCCAAGAACGGTCACATCCTCGCAGCCGACCAGATGTAGCAGCCGGGCGCGGCGGGCGCCGTTCCGCCTTTCCTTGGGCCATGACCACCAGTCGCCGCGGCTGCCGCCGCCGTCGATCCGGCCGGGGCCGGAGATCGTGATCCCTTCGGCGTCGATGGCGGTCAGGATCGCGCGATGGCAGCTGTCGGGCAGGCCTTCCCAGCTGCCGCCCTGATCCGCGGTCAGGAGGGGCCACTCATCGCGGCTTTCGGGGGCGGCCAGTTCCGCCCCCTCGGCCAGATATAGGTGACGGCCCGAGGGGATCAGCAGCGGCGCGACCTGCCAGCGGCCGGCCGGCACGATCAGCGTGCCCCCAAAGGGTAGCGCATCCAGCGCCGCTTGTGCGTCGGCTGCATCGGCAAGCGTGGTCGCGCCCGTGCAGGGCATGGTGGCGACGGTCAGGGGGGCAAAGCCCTGGACCTCCAGACGGAGCTGGCTGTCTGGTGGCAGGTCATGAAATGCGGTTACGGCCCGGTCGGTCACGCCCTGACGGTCGAGACCCGCGCCCGTCAGGCGCCAGCCGAGCGGGCGCGGCAGGTGGTAGAGGGCGCCGGGCACGGCCAGGCGTAGCGCGACCGAGCGCGGCGCGCGGGCCACGAGTTCCAATTCCATGGAAGGCTCCTCAAATGCATGCCCGACGGACGAAGTCCGCCGGGCCTTGGGGATCAGCGGAAGCTGCGGATGGCGCGGTTCATCTCGTCGATCATCTCGACTGCCGCATCCTCGGCCTCGATCTGGCCATAGGCGACGGCCTCGAGGTAATCGCCAAAGATCTCCCGCACCTTCGGATGCTCGTTCAGCGGCGAGGGCGTCGGACCGGCGCCGGCCAGCACCAGGTCATGGGCTGCCTGCACGTTCGGATCGATCCCGCCCTCGGCCGCCAGTTGCTCGGCCGCCAGGCGGTTGGCGGGCAGCCCGCGGCTGTCGCCGAGGATGGTGATCGCTTCGGGATCGTTCACCAGGCAGTTGATGATCTGAGCCGCCGCTTCGGGATTGGCCGAGTTCTTCGAGATCGCGTAGAGCATCGAGGGCTTGCGATAGGTGCCGTCGTTCACTGCACCTTCGACCTGCAGCATCGGCACCGGCACTAGCTGCTGCCCGCCAAGCGGGTCGGCATATTTGGCATAGGCCGAATCCCATTCATAGGTGCCGGCAATACGGCCCTCGGCCCAGGGACGCATCTCGAACAACTCTATGTTTCCTTCGCCCGCCACCTGCTGCCAGCTGCGGATCGCGCCCGCCTCGACCAGCGACTGGTAAAAGCGGATGCCCTCGGCCAGTTCCTCGGGGGTCCAGGCGACGGTGGTCGTCTCGGGGTCGATCAGGTCCTTGCCGGTCTGCTGCGTCACCGTGGTCGACACCAGGAAGATCGCGTTCAGCCCCTGCGCCTCGAAGGGCAGGACGCCCTCGCCCAAGCGGCCGGCGGCGGCGCGGACCTCGTCCCAGGTCGTGGGCAACGGCACGCCGGCCGCGTCATAGACCGTCTTGTTGAAGAAATAGACCCGGCCCGTTTCGGCGATCGGCAGCCCGTTCAGGACGCCGTTCATTTCGCCGCCGGCCAACTGGGCGTCGGTATATTGCGACAGGTCGAGGATGTGCGCATACTGCCGCAGGTCCGCAAAGCCCGAGCCGTCGCGCGAGAACAGCGGCAGCCAGGGCCAGTTGATCTGCATGATGTCGGCCTCGGTCCGGCCGGCGATCTGGGTGGTGATGCGTTCCTGATGGCCTGCCCAGCCCGTGAATTCGGCCGCAACATGGTGGCCGTGCTTTTCGCCGCAGACGGCCAGCGCCTCCTGCGTCTGCGCGTGGCGGGCGTCGCCGCCCCACCAGGACATGCGCAGATTTTCGGCCTGCGCGCCGCTGGCGGCAAGGCCGGCGATGATCGTCGTGGTCAGCAATCTCATGTGGTTTCCCCTCCGGTCAGTGCGTGACGGGCAGCGAGACGTTCTCGCCCGCGCCATCGAAGACATGCGCCATGCCCGGCTCGGGCGTCAGCGTGACCTCGGCCCCCCGGTCCAGCGCCGCGTAATCCGCCGCCGGCAGCACGGCGACCAGCCGCGCCCCCGAGGCGTCCAGATGCAGCACGACCTCGTGGCCCATGAACTCGGCCCCGGTGACGCGCGCCTTGATGCCCGGTCCCGCGTTCAGGCGCAGATGCTGCGGGCGGATGCCCAAGGTCGCGCTGCCCGACCAGCCGCGCAGGGGGGCCATCAGCTCGTCCGGCAGCGGCAGGGTCTGGTCGCCGATGCGGAAGGTGGCGCCGTCCAGGCGGCCCTCGATCAGGTTCATCTCGGGGCTGCCGATAAAGCCCGCAACGAAGGCGTTCGCGGGCCGGTCATAGAGCGTCTTGGGATCGGCCACCTGCATGATGCGGCCGTCCTTCATCACGCAGATGCGGTCGCCCATGGTCATCGCCTCGGTCTGGTCATGCGTGACATAGATCACGGTCGAGGACATGCCCTCTTCCTTCAGGCGGCGGTGCAGGTCGGTGATCCGGACCCGCATGGATGCCCGCAGCTTTGCGTCCAGGTTCGACAGCGGCTCGTCGAAGAGGAATACCTGCGGCTGCTTGATCAGCGCGCGGCCAAGGGCAACGCGCTGCGCCTGGCCGCCCGACAGCTGCTTGGGCAGCCGGTCCAGCAGCGGCTCGATTTCCAGGATGCGGGCGACCTCGTTGGTGCGGCGCTCGATCTCGGACTTGGCCGCGCGCTGAAGGCGCAGCCCGAAGGACAGGTTCTTGCGGACTTTCATATGCGGGTAAAGCGCATAGTTCTGGAAGACCATCGCGATGCCGCGCTGGCCGGGCTGCAGGCGGTTAACCACCTTGTCGCCGATGCGGACCTCGCCGCCCGAGATGCTCTCCAGCCCCGCGATCATCCGCAGCGTGGTGGATTTCGCGCAGCCCGAGGGGCCGACCAGCACCATGAACTCTCCGTCCTCGACGTCGAGATTGATGCCGTGCACCGCCTTGAACGAATTGGCATAGGTCTTTTCCAGGTTCTTGATCTGAAGACGGGCCATCGGATTATCCTTTCACCCCACCGGCAGAGATGCCTTCGATGAAGTATTTCTGGGCCATGAAGAACACGATCAGCGCGGGCAGCAGCGCCAGGACCGACATCGCCAGGATGCGGTTCCAGTCAAAGGCCTCGGTCGTGTCGATCGACAGTTTCAGCGCCAGGCTGACAGGGAACTTCTCGACCGAGGACAGGTAGATCAGCGGGCCGAGGAAGTCGTTCATGGTCCACATGAACTGGAACAGCGCGACCGAGATCAGCGCGGGCATCAGCATCGGCACCACGATGTGGATCAGCGTCTGCAGGCTGTTGGCGCCGTCGACGCGGGCGGCCTCCTCCATGTCGCGCGGGATGGCGCGCAGGAACTGGACCAGCATGAAGACGAAGAACGCGTCGCCCGCAAAGGCCGATGGCACCCAGAGCGGCAGGTAGGTGTCCAGCCAGCCCAGGTCGCGGAACAGGATGTATTGCGGGATGCGCGTGACCACGTTCGGCAAAAGCAGCGTCGCGATCAGGCTGGCGAACAGCACCTTCTTGAAGGGAAAGTCGAAGCGGGCGAAGCCATAGGCGACCAGCGCACAGGAGATGGCGGTGAAGACCGTCTTGGGCAGGATGATCAGGAAGGTGTTCCAGAAGAACCGCCCGAAGGTGTAGGGGGTCGAGGTCTCCCAGCCCTTGCGATAGCCGTCCAGCGTCGGGTCCTGCGGGATGAAGCCGATGCTGTTGAAGATCTCGGAATTGGTCTTGAAGGACGCCCCGATCAGCCAGATCAGCGGATAGAGCATGATCAGCCCGACGACCGTCAGCAGGGTGTAGCGGATCAGGGCCGACAGGCGCGCGGCGCGCTGGTCCTCGGGCGTCAGGGCGGCGGTCGTCGGAATGGTGGCGGGTTCGGCAAGATCGGTCATGTCTCAGCTCCTCTTGTCGCCAGCGTAATAGACCCACTTCTTCGAGGACCAGAACGCCACCAGCGTCAGCGCCATGATGATGAGGAACAGCACCCAGGCTATGGCCGAGGCATAGCCCATGTTGAAGTTCTTGAACGCCTCGTCATAGATGTAGAGCGGCAGCAGATAGGTCGATTTCAGCGGGCCGCCCCCGGTGATCACGTAGGGTCCGTTGAATTCCTGGAAGGCCTGGACCACCTGCATGATCAGGTTGAAGAAGATGACCGGCGTGATCAGCGGCAGGGTGATGTAGACGAAGCTGTGCCACTTGCCGGCCCCGTCGATGGCCGCCGCCTCATAAAGGGACTTGTCCACCGCCTGCAGCGCCGCCAGGAAGATCACCATGGCCGAGCCGAACTGCCATGTCCGAAGCAGCGTGAGGGTAAAGAGCGCGTTCACCGGGTCGCCGAACCAGTTGACCGGCTCCAGCCCGATCGAGGTCAGCACCATGTTCACCAGCCCCGCATCGGCAAAGATGTAGCGCCACAGGACCGCGATCGCGATCGACCCGCCCAGGATCGAGGGCACGTAATAGGCGGTGCGGAAAAAGCCGATGGCGCGCAGGCGGTAATTCAGGATCACCGCGATGAACAGCGCGAAGGCCAGCTTGATCGGCACCGTCAGGAAGACGTAAAGCAGCGTCACGCGCAGCGAACGCATGAAGGTGCGGTCGTCCATCAGCTCTCGGAAATTGTCCAGCCCCGTCCAGACCGGGGTAGAGATCAGGTTGTAATCCGTGAAGCTGAGATAGAGCGAACCGACAAAGGGGATCGCCGTGAAGACCAGCAGCCCGATGATATAGGGTGCCAGGTAGGCCAGGCCCAGAAAGCGGCTCTCCATCAGCAGGCCCTTGATCCGGCACAGGCCATGTGGTGCAGCGTCATCAAATCGCTCCTCCTCGATCCGATTGGCGTTCTCCGCGACAGTGGCGCGGTGATGAGCTAGTATGCCAGTTCGGAGGCGGAGATGAATGAACGGTCGCGCAGGAAAAGATGGACGATTTCGAACAACAGAATACTGGAACGCAGAGGGGGCCGGGAGTGCTGGCCGCTGTCCCGCCAAAGGCCTTGGACCTGACGCTGACGCGATCGGCGATCCGGATGCAGCACTCGCACAGCTGGTCGATCGACAAGGTGAACGCGGTTCATGACTTAGTGATATGCCTGACCGGCACGGGCGATTACATCCTGGGAGAGGAGCGGCTGCGCCTGACCCCCGGCATGGCCATGATGATCCCTGCTGGAACACGCTTCCAAGGCCGAAATCCTGATCCGGGGGCCTCCTATACGGGGCTTGCCCAGCATTTCCGGCTGGAGCTGTTCGGCCGCCACGATCTGCTGTCGCGGATGCGCTATCGCCGGGTGCTGCGCCTGTCGCGCTGGCATTACATCGGCCCCCTGGTGCGGCATTATCGTGCGACGGCACCGGCAGGCTCGGTGACGCTGGCCATGCATCATGCCTTCATGGTCATCCTGACCGAGTTCATCGAGGACGCCTTCATCGCCTGGTCAGAGCATGAGGATCCGGCCCTGAACGAGCCCGGAAGCCTTGCGGCCGCAGTCACCCTGGCGGCCACGCAGATCGCGTCGGACCCGCTGCAGCGCGGTCTGTCGGAAAGGGTGGTCGCGGGTGCGCCCTATAATCCCGACTACTTCAGGCGCGAGTTCAGCCGTCGGCTTGGCACCAGCCCGGCGCGTTTTCAGGAAATGAAACGGATGGAGATGGCGATGCAGTATCTCGAATCTGGCCAGACCGTGGCCGAGGTGGCGCATCGGCTCGGTTTCCAGGACAGCTACTATTTCTCGCGGCTCTTCAAGCAGCATATCGGCATCAGCCCCCGCGGCTGGCAGCAGCAACTGCGCCTGCGCCGGGACGGCCAATGGCCGCGCGGGCAGGAGGACGGTCAGGTCATCTATCCCCTGCGGCCGCAGTCATCACATGAGAAGTGACACGGAAGATGGGTGTGTTCGACATGTCGGGGCAGGGACCACGGTCGGGATGCCAGACATCCAGGCTGTGTCGACGTACCAGGGGATCCGCCTGGAGTGGGTAAGGAAGCGTCGGTGACTGCTGGGTTAACCCTCAGGGTTTCGCAGATGAGCGCTGAGGCTAAAGAGGACGAGACAGCGTGGTCTTTCAGACTGGGTGATGTGTTGTACCACTCCCGCCACCGCCCTTTTGGCGGCAACATCACGACAGGCGGCCGCTGCACGTCCAACGCAGCCGGCACAAGCTGCGCCCGGCGACCGATCGTGATTCCGGGCGCATTCTCTCTCCACAGCGTTGATCGCCGGCAACCGCGGCCTTTCCCGAACAAGGCGATGCAGATGTTCTGCCTTCCCGACCGCTTCGGCGTCGAGACTTCCGGCCAAGATCATGTCAACCACCAACTGCTCCGAACCGGAACTGACCCTGCAGCGTTTTCTGGTTGTTCAGGACTGCAGTCGAAAGTCATGCCAGTTCAATCAGTGTTTGGATCAGCGCGGGAGGCTCCCATGGGAGAAGAGGTATGGCGTACCGTCGTCAGTGAGTTTTCGGACGTGCCTGATTTGTCCACCCTGGTCCGTATCACGCTGCGTCTGCTTCTTGCGGCATTTCTAGGCGGGATCCTCGGCTTCGAGCGCGAACGCAAGGGGCGGAGTGCCGGTGTGCGGACCCATATGCTGGTTGCCGTAGGGGCCGCACTTTTTGTTCTGGGGCCACTGCAAAGCGGCATGTCGATCGGGGATCTGTCGCGGGTCCTGCAGGGCATCGTTCAGGGCATCGGCTTCCTTGGTGCCGGAGCCATCATGGTTCGGGCCTCCAGACACCAGGTCGAGGGGCTGACGACGGCGGCGAACATCTGGTCGACGGCAGGCATCGGCGTCATGGCCGGCTTGGGGCTGGAGGCGACCGCCGTTCTGTCGGCGGCCATCGTGCTGGCGATCCTGGCGGCCGTACCGCACGTCATGCCAAAGCCGGGTCTTGCCGCGCCATCGTCGGAACGCCTGCCTTAAGGCGGCCTGACGCGAAATCCTCTGGAACGGGTCTTCACCCCCCGAACTCGGGGCAAGGCCGGAGCTGCCGCCCGCCGCCGATCGAGGCCGAGGGTGATGTTCGGGCACGCGCCACCGGTCGACCCTCGAAATACCGTCATCATCTGGTAAATGGCCGCGTTTCCCCAAGCGCTTGTTAAGGCTTCGTTTACCAATTTCGCGCAGGGTCTTCAGAAATGGTGACGATGACTGGACGCAAGGTTCGTCGTTTTGCGCAGGCGGGCATTCAGGATGGCAGATCAGCTTTCACATGCGAAGGTGGAGAGGCCCGAAGGGGTCTCGGGACCACCGCAGGGTTATTCTCGGCAGGAGCGGGCGACGAACCCCTCGGACGGTTTCTCGGAAGAGGCGCTGAAGGGACTGGCCGAGCTGGAGGCGCGCCTGCCACCTGCGGACGCCGCGACCGAACCGGCATTTCAGGCGTCGTTTCGCATGACGGATCGGCTGAAGCCGGACGCCGCGGCAGGCGGCGGCCTGCTGCGCGACAGGAGCGGCGTCGAGCGTCCGCATTACTGGGGCCACCGCGAGCGTTTGCGCACGCGCTTTCTGGAGGGCGGGCATGCGCCCATGCCCGAATACGAACTCCTTGAGCTTCTCCTGTTCAATGCCATTGCCAAGATCGACGTGAAGCCTCTGGCCAAGCGACTTCTGGCGACATTCGGGGATCTGAACGGCGTCATCGCCGCGTCCGAACATCGCATCCTGCAGGTCGATGGGGCGGACCGGTGGGTCTTCCTGCAACTGCGGCTGGTGGATGCCTTTGCCCAGAGGATGGCGCAGGCAAGGGTGCTGAGACGCGAGGTCCTGTCGTCCTGGGACGCGCTGATTGCCTATTGCCGGACCTGCATGGCGCATCGCGAGACCGAACAGTTCCGCGTGCTGTTCCTCGACCGCAAGAACATGATGATCGCGGACGAGGCCCTGGGCAGCGGGACGGTTGGGCATGTCCCGGTCTATCCGCGGGAGGTGGCCAAGCGGGCACTGGAACTGAACGCGAGCTCGATCATCATGGTCCACAACCACCCCTCCGGCGACCCCACGCCCAGCAGGGAGGACATCAACATGACGGGTCGCGTGATCGCGGCCTGCGAGGCGATCGATGTCACGGTCCATGACCACGTCGTCATCGGCAAGGATGCGGAAGTCTCTTTCCGCTCGACGGGCCTGCTGTAGCAGGGCCCGCGGCTGCCATTGGTCCATGTTGGTGACGGTCTATGTAACCGATGCTTGCCGGACGTGATGTTGGGCGGCGCAACCGAAGCGTCACCTGGTTCCCTTCCCGATCATCCTGATGCATCGGGTGCTATGGGGTCATAGTCTGGCGACACTCCTCCCCCTGTCTGTGTGGGGCGGCTTCAGGCTACTTCAGTCAAATGCGGCCGTCTCGGCACCTCTCTGTGCAGTGGACGGGTGGATATGAACCTGCTGATATGTTTTCTGCCAAAGACGAAATTCGTGCAGAACGTTTAGGAATGGCTTTCTGGGGCCCGGCATGATGCGTACTGGGACGCGCAAGGCGCATCCCGGGGCGGCGTGACAAAGCGCGGGTCTGGAAAGAGGGGGATTCATGGCGACGGCACTTGTTCTTGAAGCGGCAAAGCAGCTTTCGATTCGCGATATTGAACTGGACAGTCACCTCGGTCCCACTGATGTGCGGCATCGCCGTGCGGACCGTCGGCGTCTGCGGGTCCGATATGCATTACTACACCCACGGCAGGATCGGCCCCTTTGTCGTGAACGCGCCGATGGTGCTGGGGCACGAAGCCTCGGGAGTCGTCATCGAGATGGGCGAGCAGGTGCGCCACCTGGCCGTCGGCGACCGCGTCTGCATGGAGCCGGGGATCCCCGATCCCGCCTCGCGCGCCGCCAAGCTGGGGATCTACAACGTCGACCCGGCCGTGCGGTTCTGGGCGACCCCGCCCGTCCACGGCTGCCTGACGCCCGAGGTGGTGCATCCCGCCGCCTTCACCTATCGCCTGCCCGACCACGTGTCCTTTGCGGAGGGTGCGATGGTGGAACCCTTTGCCATCGGGATGCAGGCCGCGCTGCGGGCGCGCATCCAGCCGGGCGACATCGCCGTCGTCACGGGCGCGGGGCCCATCGGCATGATGACTGCACTGGCCGCCTTGGCAGGAGGGTGCGCCAAGGTCTATGTCAGCGATCTGGCCCAGCCCAAGCTGGACATCATCGGCGCCTATCCGGGCATCGAGACGATCAACATCCGCAACATGCCCGCCGCCGAGGCCATGGCGCGGGCCAGCGATGGCTGGGGCGCCGACGTCGTCTTCGAATGCTCGGGCGCGGCGCCTGCCGTGCTGGGCGTCCCGCAACTGGCGCGTCCGGGGGGGACTGTCGTGCTGGTGGGCATGCCGGTCGATCCGGTGCCCTTTGACATCGTGGGCCTGCAGGCCAAGGAACTGCGGGTCGAAATCGTCTTCCGCTATGCCAATGTCTACGACCGTGCGATATCGCTGATCGCTGCGGGCAAGGTGGATCTGAAGCCGCTCATCTCGCTGACGGTGCCCTTCAGGGACAGCATCGCCGCCTTTGACCGCGCGGTGGATGGCAGGGAAACGGACGTCAAGATCCAGATCGAGATGCCTGGGGCATAGGAGAGACGCATGTATCTGGGACTGGATATCGGCACGTCAGGCGTCAAGGCGATCCTGCTGGACGGCGGGTTTCGTGAAATCGGGGCCGCCCATGCGGCCCTGACGGTGTCGCGCCCGAACCCCGGCTGGTCCGAACAGGACCCCGACAGCTGGATTGCCGCCTGCGACAGCGCCATCGGCCAATTGGTCGGGGCGCAGCCTGCCGCGATGGCGGCCCTGCGCGGCATCGGACTGTCGGGCCACATGCACGGCGCCACGCTGCTGGACGCTGCCGATCGCCCGCTGCGGCCCTGCATCCTGTGGAACGATGGGCGATCGGGCGCGCAATGCGCCGAACTGGAGGCACGGGCCGATTTTCGCGGCATCGGCGGCAATATCGTCATGGCAGGATTCACCGCGCCAAAGCTGCTGTGGGTTGCGCAGAACGAGCCCGGGATATTCGAGCGCACGGCCAGGGTGCTGCTGCCCAAGGACTATGTGCGGCTGTGGCTGACCGGGGACCACGTTTCGGATATGTCGGACGCAGCCGGCACGCTGTGGCTGGACGTCGCCCGCCGCGATTGGTCGGATGAACTTCTGGGGGCGACGGGCCTGTCGCGCGCGCAGATGCCGGCCCTGGTCGAAGGCACGGAACGCTCGGGCATGCTGAGGCCAGAGCTTGCGCAGAAATGGGGCATGGGCCAGGTGCCCGTGGCCGGCGGCGGCGGGGACAATGCCGCCACGGCCTGCGGCATGGGCATCATCGCGCCGGGAACGGGTTTTCTGTCTCTTGGCACCTCGGGGGTGCTGTTCGCGGCCACCGACCGTTTCAGGCCGAATACGCAGGATGCGGTTCACGCCTTCTGCCACGCGGTGCCGAACACATGGCACCAGATGGGCGTGTTCCTGTCGGCGACCGACGGGCTGACCTGGCTGTCGGAAATCTGCGGCCGTCCTGTGGCGGAACTGGCCTCACTTTTGCCGCCGACCATCGACGCGCCCGCACGGTCGGGTTTTCTGCCCTACCTCTCGGGTGAACGGACGCCGCACAACGACCCTGGCGCCTCGGCGGCGTTCTGGGGTCTGACCCGTGGCACCGACCTGCCAGATCTGGTGCAGGCGGTGATGGAAGGCGTGGCAATGGCCTTTGCCGATTGCGACCGCGCGATGCGCGCGGCGGGGACCACGCTGGATGCCGCCTATGTCGTGGGTGGGGGAACACGGTCCGCACAGTGGCTGCAAATCGTTGCGGCGGTGACGGGCCTGACCCTGTTGCGGCCGCGGTCGGGCGACCTGGGCGCGGCCCTTGGGGCCGCCCGCCTGGCCGCCGCATGCGCGGAAGGAGAGGTGTCCACGCGGATCTTCGCCGCGCCGGATGTTGCCGAGGAGATCACCCCCAACCCCGAACTGGCGGCGCGCTATGCCGAAAAGTACGCCCTTTTCCGGCAAACCTATCCAACATTGCGCAGCTTGAACTGACGCATTTTCGGCCTGTCGCGCCGGATCCTTGGAACGTCTGGACGCTGCATCGCAGCATTCGATGGACAAAAGCGGATCCACCACCGCTTGTGCAGCAGGCAGAGGCTGAGAAAATTCCGCCGCGCGGCGTCAAAAAAGTATCGGAAGATTTCGTCACACGTCGTGGCACCAAAACCCTGCAGGATGCTACCTTCCAGTTCAGCGCCGACAGGAGGCGCGGCATCGCGACAGCGGGCCGCAGCGGCGCGGAGGGGAGGACAGGATGCAGCCCGATCTGGAGCTGGTGCATATCCGCAAGGGTGAATCCTTTGCCGCCTGGAAGCACGGTTATCCGTTCCGCACGGTGCGCTGGCATTTCCACCCGGAATACGAAATCCATCTGGTCGTGGCCACGACAGGGACATATTATATCGGTGATCATGTCGGCGAATTCGGCCCCGGCCAGCTGATCATGACCGGCCCGAACCTGCCGCAGAACTGGATCAGCGCGATCGCGCCGGACGAGATCGTGCCGCAGCGGACCGAGGTCATCCAGTTCCCCGAGAGCTTCGTCGAGGGCGCCCATGCAGCCTTCCCCGAGATGGAGAGCCTGCGCCACCTTCTGGAGCGCAGCCGCCGGGGCATCCTGTTCGACGAGGTGACCAGCCGCGCCGTCCGCCCGCTGATGGCGGAGCTGATCGAGGCGCGGGGCGTGCGCAGACTGGGGCTCTCTTCCAGGTCCTGGACCTGCTGGCCAATGCCCGAGGGTCTCAGACACTGGCCAGCCTCAGTTTTGTTCTGGACCTGGAGCGGGCCGAGGAATCCGACATGAATCGCGCCATCGGCCACCTGCGCGAGAACCTGCACGAACCGCTGAGCGAAACCGAGCTGGCCGAACTGACCGGCCAGAGCCAGAGTGCCTTTTCCCGCTCGTTCAAGCGGCATACTGGCACGACGCTGGTGCGGTACCGCAACCAGCTGCGCATCGACCTGGCCTGCCACATGCTGGTCTCGGACCCGGAGGCCAAGGTGGCGGACATCTGCTACGACGTCGGATTTTCGAACCTGTCGAACTTCAACCGGCATTTTCTCAAGCTGAAGAACATGTCGCCGTCGGAGTTCCGGACGACCTTCGCGGCCAACCGCACCATCCGCATGGCGGGCTGACCGGCACCCCATATTCCCCGCGCCCGCGCGCATGGGGGATCACCAGCTTCATCAAAGGGAGGACCCACATGAAGACCCTGCTCAAGACTGCTTCCATCGTCGCGCTTGGCGTGGCCGATCCGCCGGCTTGGCCACCGCCCAGGACGACCAGCTGAAGATCGGCATGACGTTCCAGGAGATGAACAACCCCTATTTCGTCTCCATGCAGGAGGCGCTGAACGAAGCCGCCGCCTCGATCGGCGCCGAGGTCATCGTGACCGACGCGGGCCACGACGTCGCCAAGCAGATCTCGGATGTCGAGGACATGCTGCAGCAGAACATCGACATCCTCCTGCTGAACCCGACCGACAGCGCCGGCGTCGAATCCGCCGTGCGCATGGCCAAGGACCAGGGCGTGGTCGTGGTGGCGGTCGACGCCAATGCGAACGGGCCGGTGGACAGCTTTGTCGGCTCGAAGAACCGCGATGCCGGTTACCAGTCCTGCAAGTACCTGGCCGAAGCTTTGGGCGGCGCGGGAGAGGTCGCCATCCTGGACGGCATCCCGGTGGTTCCGGTCCTCGAGCGGGTCGAAGGCTGCAAGGCCGCGCTGGACAAGCACGAGGGCATCACCCTGGTCGACACCCAGAACGGCCGCCAGGACCGCTCGGTCGCACTGGGCGTGGTCGAGAACATGATCCAGTCGCATCCGGACCTGGCCGGCATCTTTTCGGTCAACGACGGCGGCGCGATGCGTGCGCTGGCAGCGTCCTAAGGCTCGGGCCACGCCACCCGATGGGCCGGTTTGCAGAGCCCGAGGATGTCGCGCGCGGCATCGCCCTTCTTCTGTCCTACGATGCCGCGATGATCAGCGGGGCGGTCCTGCCCCTGGATGGCGGCTTTCTGGCGGTCTGAGCCCAAGACTGAAACGATTGGCGGGTCCGGCCCGCAGGACGAAGGAGAACGACATGTCCGCAGAACTGCATGGCAAGGTTGCCGCCATCACCGGCGCGGCCTCAGGCATCGGCCTGGCCACGGCCCGCGCGCTTTTGGCCGCAGGCGCCAAGGTGGTGCTGGTCGATCGCAACCAGGGCGCCTTGGCCGCCCTGACCGACGAACTTGGTCCCGATGCCCTGGCCCAGGTCACCGACCTGCTGGACCCCGACAGCTGCAACGCGATGGTCCCGCAGATCTTGGACAAGGTCGGCCATATCGACATCATGGCCTGCAATGCCGGCAGCTATATCGGCGGCGATCTGGTGGATACCGACCCGGCCGCCATCGACCGCATGCTGAACCTGAACGTCAACGCGGTGATGAAGAACGTCCACGCGGTCGCGCCGCACATGATCGGGCGCAAGACGGGGGATATCGTGGTGACCTGCTCGATCGCCGGTCATGCGCCGATCCATGTCGAACCGGTCTATTCGGCCTCGAAATGGGCCGTCACCTGCTTTGTCCAGACCATGCGGCGCCAGCTGATGGGGCATGGCATCCGCGTCGGACAGGTGTCGCCCGGTCCCGTCATCTCGGCGCTGCTGTCGGACTGGGAGCCGGAGCGCCTGCAGCGGATGAAGGACGCCGGTGCCCTGATCGAGCCGACCGAGGTCGCGGATGCGCTGATGTTCATGCTGACGCGTCCGCGCAATGTCACCATCCGCGACATGATTGTCCTGCCCAGCAACTTCGACATCTAGAGGCGGCAGGCCCGGCCACCGTCTTCCGGGCCGTCATCCGCGACTGGCGACGGGCGCGGGCCGGGCTTTCGCGCCTGCGGGTTCGCCGGTAATGATCCGCGAAGACGTCAGGAAAAGGACAGGATCAGCGTGGAGCGGCAGAGCTTGGAGATGACGGTGCTGATGACGCCGGACATGGCGAATTTCAGCGGCAAGGTGCATGGGGGCGCGCTTCTGGCGCTGCTGGACAGGGTCGCCTTTTCCTGCGCCAGCCGGTACTCGGGCGAATATACGGTGACCCTGTCGGTTGATCAGGTCACCTTCAAAGAGCCGATCCACGTGGGCGAACTGGTCACCTTTCGGGCCCGCGTCAATCACACCGGCCGCACGTCGATGGAGATCGGGATCAAGGTCGAGGCCGAGAACATCCGCCGCGCCACCCGGCGTCACACCAATTCCTGCTATTTCACCATGGTCGCGGTCGACGAGCGCGGCCATCCCGTTCCCGTGACCCCTCTGCAGCCCGAGGATGAGGCGGCACGACGCCGCTGGCGCGAAGCCGAGGTGCGTCGGGAGATGCGACACGAGATCGCGGCCCGCCAGAAGCTTGCGTCGAAGGCGGCGGCATCGCCTACGGATGAGGGCACGGGCCGAGGAACCTGACCGCCGGACAGAGAGAAAACAGAAGCCCTGGAATGAACGCGCCCGATCCAGTGAGACGCGCTCGGCGCATCTTGTCGTGATGGGAGCTGATCTGCGGCTCCGGGCGCCGTGCGCGCGGCTGTCGACAAGGGGCCGCAGACATGGTGATCATTAAGCTCGCGATTAATTTGCACGGGAACATTTGCCGTGCTCTCCGGTTGGTCCGGCAGAACATGCCCTTCCAGGAGAAGAACCAAGATGCGCAAATCGACCACAGCCGGCGTCATGATCGGCGCAGTCGCGGCGTCGGCCCTGATGCCTTTGCAACTGTCGGCCCAGGAAGCCCCTAGCAGCGAAACCGCACAGATGGCCGCGCCCACGCAGGAGATGCAGGCCGTTCTGGACAAGCTGACCGCACTGGGGGCCAAGCCCATCGGCACGTTGTCGGTCGAGGAGACCCGCGCGCAGCCCACGCCCGCCGATGCCGTCATGGCGCTGATGGAGGAGCAGGGGGTCGAGCCTGATCCGGCGCTGCAGGCGATCGGGACCACCGACGTGATGATCCCCGGCGCCGCCGGCGAGGTCCCTGCCCGAATCTATACGCCCGAGGGCGAAGGACCCTTCCCCGTCATCGTCTACTGGCACGGGGGAGGGTGGGTCATCGCCGACATCGACACCTACGACGCCTCGGCGCGTCAACTGGCTGCCGGGGCGCAGGCCTTGGTCGTGTCGCTGGATTACCGTCAGGCGCCCGAAAATCCTTTCCCTGCTGCGCATGAGGATGCCATCGCAAGCTATGAATGGGTCGTCGAGAATGCCGGTCAATGGAACGGCAATGTCGAGCGCCTGGCGGTGGCCGGGGAAAGCGCGGGTGGCAACCTGGCCGCGAACGTCGCCATCGCCGCGCGCGACAATGGCGGGATCCAGCCCGACCACCAGCTTCTGGTCTATCCGGTCGCAGGCGACGACATGACCACGGACAGCTATGTCGAGAACGCCGAGGCGCAGCCGCTGTCCAAGGCGGCGATGGAATGGTTCGTCGAGCAGGTCTTCACCGATGCGTCGCAGGCCGCCGACCCGCGTCTGGATCTGGTCGAGCGCGAGGATCTGGAAGGCCTGCCGCCGGCGACCGTCATCAATGCCCAGATAGATCCGCTGCGGACCGAGGGCGAGACCTATGCCGCACATCTGAAGGAAGCCGGCGTGACCGTGTCGCAGCGCACCTTCGACGGCGTGACGCACGAATTCTTCGGCATGGGCGCCGTGGTGCCCACGGCCCAGGAAGCCATGGATTTTGCGACGTCGCAGCTGTCCGAGGCTTTGAACACGGCCGCGGAATAATCGTGTCTTGTTGCGGCGCCTGAACGGCGCCGCAACAACCTGATGCTTTGAACCTCTGGTCGCCGTTGAAAATTCCCCCTTACGCCTGGCTCTGCCGGGTGTCATGAGCCCGGCAGAGCCACCTTTCGACATCCCATCGCGGATGGGTCTCCTTCCACTGCGCGATATGGGCCTGGCCATGCATCATGCAGGTCATGATGCTGACCTCTCTTGCATCGAAGAGAAAACTGAAGTCGCGGCATTCGGGGGCGGGCTTGGCCAGCTGCGCCGACAGGGCGCAGGCGCTGATCAGCAATTCGATCATAAAAATTCTCCATTTACTGCACATTTTTTCAACCGGAAGCCCAGCTAATCGGTCCTGCCGCATCGGCTGTCGTGGACAACGGGAACCGGTCCCCTCAGACTGCGGTTATCGATGAGATCTCAGAATACCCCGCACGGGGTAGACGGCCGCGGAAGGTGACGGGGGGAACCTGGAATGCAGGCTCGGGATGTGACGCAGCAGACGCATGCGCTGATCGACCACATCTATGCGGCGATCTTTGGCGAGACATCGTGGCAGGTGTTCATGGAAGAAAGCCGCGCGCTGCTTCCGAACGGGCAGACGGTGCTGGTGCGTCACGACCAGGGATCCGGCACCGGAGCCTTTGCCTTGGCGGGGGGCTTGGACCAGGAGACGGTCAGGCGCTACAACCGCGAATACTATGCCCTCAACCCATGGACCGATCACGCCCTTGCCCGGCCGCTGAGGCAGGTAATGCAGGCCGACGAGATGCTGCCCCGCGACCAGTTGCTGCGGACGCAGTTCTATCACGAATATCTGCGGCCTCAGGATGTGGTCACGGGTCTGGGCGTCACCCTCAGCCGCGACAGGCAGCGGCATTTCTTTTTCAGCATCGTCGGGGCCGACGCGGATGGGGCGCATATCCGCGATGCCAAGCGGGCCATCGCGGCCCTTGTGCCGCATCTGTCCCGCGCGTTCGAGCCGCGCCGGGTGCCGTCACCGGTGGGAGGACCGTCCTCCGGGACGCTGCGGGTCGATGGGCGCCTGAAGATCGTGGCGGCTGACCCCGACGCCTTGCAGATGATCGAGGCGACAGAGGCGCTTTCGGTGAATTCATTGGGGCGACTTTGCTGCCGGGACACTGATCTGCTGGATCTCCTGCGACAAATGCTGGACGCCGAGGCCTCGGCGGGGCCTGCGGTCCGCTATCGCCACCTCAAGCGCCGGGACGGCGGCCTGCCGCTGCGGGCCTGCATCTACCGACCCGGGCACGGCGGCGGAGAGATCTTCGGCGGGATGGACTGCGTCATCCGGCTGACGGACCCGTCGCGGTCGTTGGAGGATGCCGCGCAGGCGTTCTGCCGGATGCACCGCCTGTCGGGCGCCGAGGCCTGCATCGTCGCGGCGCTGGTCGGCGGCCTGTCGATCGACCAGATCGCCGCAAGCCGCCAGACCTCGACCGATACGGTCCGGACGCAGCTGAAGAACATCTACCTGAAAAGCGGTTGCCACCGACAGTCGGACATCATGCGCCACGTGGCGGTCATGACCAGCCCTGGCGAGCCGATCTGAGGGCTGCAAGACTTGATCGCCGGTCAGCCCTGCAGGCTCCATTCTGAATGCACCAGTCCTGCGGGGCAGGGCTTGTCATGGTGCCTCCAATCTTATCAGCTCATCTTGAAACGCTTCGGTGGGTGTTCGGTAGCCCAGGCATTTGCGGGGCGTGGCGTTCAGGCGCCGACATGTCATCTTCATCGAATGAGGCGTCAGCTGCAACACAGCAGTATCCCGGGGCAAGTAGCGGCGGATGCGCTTGTTCATGTTCTCGACCGAGCCTTTTTGCCAAGGCGCCTGCGGGTCGCAGAACCACGCCTTCGTGCCCATGCCGGTTTCCAACTCACGCCAGGCCACGAACTCCAGACCGCGGTCAAAGGTGATCGAGCGCCGCGCCTCGGCGGGAAGGGGTGACATCTCGTGGATCAGGCGGTTCATGAGGGGCTTGGACTTCCGATCGTTGTTGCGCAGCAGGACGGTGTAGCGGGTCTTCCGTTCGACCAGTGTGGCCACATTGGCATCGCCCTGAGCGCGTTCGAAGATCATCAGATCACCCTCCCAATTTCCAAACTGGCTGCGGTCGTTGATCTCGGACGGTCGGTTATGGATGCTCGTTTCCACAGGAAAAACCCGGTTGCGGGGTGTGCGGGCATAGCGTGGTTTCCGCTTCCGGCGCCGCTCGGGCAGGAGGCGCGCCAGTTGCGCGGACTGGCCGTCGGCCGAGTAGACATACTGGTAGATCGTCTCATGGCAGAGCCTGTGCGGGGCGCCAGGTTCGATCCTGAGCCGGCCTGCAATCTGTTCGGGAGACCAGCCTTCCTGAAGGCAGCGGATCACTTCGGCTCGCAAATCTGGAAAACGCTCGAGCTTGCGCCGACGTGACCGCCTGCGGTCGGCCTGGGACTGAGCCGTCACATGCCAATAGCCATCAGCCTGCGGGACATCCTTGTCATGCCACCAGTTCCTTTTGACCTCGCGAGTGATGGTCGAGCGATCACGGCCGAGCATCTGCGCAATCTTCGTCTTCGGCACCTTGGCTTGCAGCATTCGTGCAATCACGCGACGTTCGTCCAGCGTCAGGTTGGTGAAAGGGCGCCTCATCATATGCTCCTGAATAGCTTCAGGAAACTATCGAGTGATGCATTCCAGAATGGAATGTGCCCCCGGGCGGCGGTTCACGAAGTAGTCGGGATTATGCGCCGTCAGCATCCGCGCAAACAGGATCGACTGCGACAGGTGCTGGCGAACGGCCTCGGCCGCGCCGGTGGGGTCGCCGCGGGCGATGCTGTCCGCGATGCGCCGGTGGTCGGACAGGATCTGGCGGGCCTTTTCAGGCTCCATCAGGTGCAGCGCGCGAAGCCGGTCGATATGGATGCTCTCCCGCCGGATCACGCGCTGGACCTGCTCCAGCTGGGCGTGGCGGTACTGGGCGGCGTGGAAAGCCTGGTCCAGGTGGGCGAACCCGCGCAGGTTGCCGCGATCGGCCTCGGCGACCTGCATCGCGATCAGCTGCGACAGCTCGTCGGCCAGACCCGGGGGCGGGGCTTTGGCAAGGCGGGCGGCGATCTCGACCTCGACGGCGCTGCGCAGGAAATGCGACTGGCGGGCATGCTCCAGATCGATCCGGCTGACCGAGGTCCGGGCCTGGGGATGCACATCGACCAGCCCCTCGTCCTGCAGGCGCAGCATCGCGTCCCGCAACGGCGTTGAGCTGATGCCATAGCGGGCCGACAGCTCGGCGCGCGACAGCGGGCTTCCCGGCGGCAGTTCCAGCGAAAGGATGCGGGTCCGCAGATCCTCGAGGATCCCCGTCCCGACAAGGGCGTTCATGTCGATCTCCGGTCTGGCATCTTGGTCATCTAGGGCGCCGCCGAGGGCAACTCAAGGTCGCTCCGACCATCGGGATCGCTCACGAAAAGATCGGGCCGCTCGCGCAGGTGCCGTTCCAGGAAATCCAGCGATCCTCCCAGATGCTCGCGCAGCAGCCGCTCGGTTTCGTCGACGGCGCCCCGGTCGATGGCCTCCAGCAGCGTCTCGTGCTGCGCCAGCGGAAGCGTCGAGCCGCGCATGCTGCCCTGCAGGAACCGCACGCGGTCCAGATGGCCCTTCTTGGAATGGATCACGTCCCAGATCTCGGGCAGGCCGGCGATGTCGAACAGCGCCTGGTGGAACTGGTCGTCCAGCAGGATGAACCCGGCCTGATCGCCGCGCGCCACAAGGATCTTCTGCTCCAGGAGGATCTCCCCCGCCCGGTCCAGGCGACGCACCGGCTGCGCGGCCAAGCGCCGGATGACGGGCAACTCCAGGCTCTCGCGCAGGAAATGGGCCAGCCGCACCGCGCGCGGAGAGATGACCGACACGAAGGTGCCATGCTGGGGCGCCACGGTCACCATGCCATGCTCGGCCAGCCGCAGGATGGCCTCGCGCAGCGGCGTGCGGCTGACGCCGAAGGTCTCGCACAGCTGCTTTTCGACCAGCGGCTGTCCGGGCTGCAGTTCCAGCGTCACGATCAGGTGCCGCAGCCTGTCATGGATCAGGTCCGCCCGCGACCGTCGTCGTGTCTGCGTCTGCACAGCCGCTCCTCCAGAGCCCGCAAAAGGGGCATGATCCATTCAGCTAGCAGCAGGAAGGGCGCCCCGTAAAGCACTTGTGGCTGACGCACAAATATATTACTGCATTGGACACGGGATTAATTCTCGACTGACCCACGGGAGGGGCGACTGATGAAATTCAAAGCAATTCTTGCGACCACCGTCATCGCGACGGGATTCGCGGCGACGGGCGCATTTGCCGAAACCGACTGGCCACAGCGCACGGTCAACGTGATCATCGGCGCCAGCCCCGGGGGCGATACCGACTTCAACGCCCGCACCATGGCCCGCTATTTCGAAGAGATCACCGGCACCAGCATGGTCATCACCAACATGCCGGGCGGCGGCGCGACCATCGCCACCTCGGCGGTCCGCCAGGCCGACCCCGACGGGTACACGATGCTGTTCGGCCATACCGGGCACCTGATCGTGGCCGAGGTTTCGGGCCTGGCCGATTATGGCATCGCCGATTTCGAGATCTGCTGCGTCCCCGCCATCGACCAGGGCGCGGTCTTCGTCGCCAGCAAGTCGTCGGGCCTGACCTCGGTGGCGGATGTGCAGGCGGCCGAACCGGGCAGCATCACCTTCGGCACCGAGTTCGGCGGCTATTCCCATCTGCAGGGCCTGATCTTCCAGGAAGAGACCGGCGCCGAGATGACCATCGTGGACACCGGCTCGGCCTCCGAGAAGATCGCCTCGCTTCTGGGCGGTCGGATCGACCTGGCCGGCATCGCCTATGGCGCGGTGCAGGACTATGTCGAAAGCGGCCAGATGGTCGTCCTGGGCCAGCCCAATGCCGAGCGCAACGCGCTGCTGGGCGATGTTCCGACCTTTGCGGAGCAGGACGTCGATTTCGTCATGAACAACCCCTACATCATCGCCTTCCCCAAGGGCACCGATCCCGAGATCGTCGCCAAGATGGGCGACGTGATGAAGCAGATCACCGAGATCCCGGGCTATGCCGAGGATCTGGAGCAGGGCTTCAAGCAGCCCGTCGCCTTCCTGCCGCAGGAAGAGGCCATGTCGCGCCTGAACGAGATCCGCGACACCTACATGCCCTACCGCGACGCGCTGCAGGCCGCGCGCTAAGCACCCGCCGGTGCGGCCCCCTCCGGTCGCACCGGCACCCAGCCAAATCAGCAAGGGAGGCTGCGCGATGCGGCTCAAGGACGTGATCGTCGGTCTTGCCATGACCGGCGCCGGGATCGGCTATCTGCGCATGGCGGGCGCGCTGCCGGCCAAGGAGGGCGTCGATGCGGCGACCGTGCCGTTCGTGCTGGCCTGGATGATGATCGGCCTGGGCCTGATCGAACTGGTCGGCGCCTCGCGTCGTCCGGCCACGACGGCCGGGGCGGCGGCGGGATGGGGCGGGACCGTGACCGTGGTCCTGACCCTGCTGCTGATCGCGGGCTTCATTGCCGCCCTGCGCCCGCTTGGGTTTCCCATCGCCACGGCGATTTATCTTTTCCTCCAGTTCATGGTGCTGGCGCCCCGGGCCGAACGCCCTCCGGTCGCACTTTATGCCGGTCTTGCGGCCGGTGTGGCCGCCGTTATCTTCGCCACCTTCCGCTATGGCTTTGACCTGCTGCTGCCCGCCGGGCCGCTGGTCGCCTGGCTGAGCTGAAAGCAGATCCATGTTCGATCTTTTGATCCAAGGCTTCGCTGCCGTCCTGTCGCTGCAGATCTTCCTGCTCATGGTGGCGGGCGTCGCCGTCGGCATCGTCTTTGGCGCCGTGCCGGGCCTGACCGCCGTGATGGCCATCGCGCTCTGCCTTCCGATGACCTATGGGCTGGGGCCGGCCGCGGGCATCTCCCTGCTGATCGCCCTCTTTGTCGGGGCGACCTCGGGGGGTCTTATCTCGGCGATCCTTCTCAAGATCCCTGGCACGCCTTCCTCGATCGCGACCACCTTCGACGGCGGCCCGTTGATGGAAAAAGGCGAGGGCGCCAAGGCGCTTGGCGTGGGTATCGTCTTTTCCTTCCTGGGCACCATCGCCTCGATCGCGGCGCTGGCCTTCATCGCGCCGTCGCTGGCCAGTGTGGCGCTGTCCTTCGGGCCTCATGAATATTTTGCGATCGCGGTGTTTTCGCTGACGCTGATCGCCACGCTGTCGTCGGGCTCGATGGCCAAAGGGATATTCGCGGGCGTCCTGGGCTTTGCCGTCTCGACCGTGGGCATTGCCCCGGTGGATGCGATCACCCGCTTCACCTTTGGACAGGTCGAGCTGAACGCCGGTTTCTCGATCCTGACGGTCCTCGTCGGCATGTTCGCCGTGGCCGAGATCATCAAGGTGGCCGAGACCTCGCGCAGCCCGATCCACGCCCCGCCGGCAGCGATGGTCAAGATCAAGGGCTTCGGCTTTTCCATGGCCGAGTTCACGGGCCAGATCCCCAACGCCATCCGCAGCGCGCTGATCGGCATCGGCATCGGCATCCTGCCGGGCATCGGCGCGGGCACCTCGAACATCATCGCCTATATCGCCGCCAAGAAGCGCTCGAAGACGCCCGAGCAGTTCGGCAAGGGCACGATCGAAGGCGTGGTCGCCTCCGAGACCGCGAACAATGCCGGCATCGGCGGCGCCATGATCCCGCTGCTGACCCTGGGCATTCCCGGCGACGCGGTCACCGCGATCATGCTGGGCGGCCTGATGATCCACGGGATCCAGCCCGGTCCCATGCTGTTTTTGACGCAGGCGCCGCTGGTCTACACGATCTTTGCCGCGCTGATCGTCTCGGCCTTCCTCATGCTGGTGCTGGAATTCTGGGGCCTGCGCATCTTCATCCGCCTGCTGGCGATCCCCAAGCACATCCTGCTGCCGGTGATCCTGGTGCTGTGCGCCGTGGGCGCCTTCGGCCTCGCCAGCCGCGTCTTCGACATCTGGACCATCCTGGCCTTCGGCGTGCTGGGCTTTGCCTTCGTCAAGGCGGGGATCCCCACCGCACCCTTCATCATCGGCTTCATCCTGGGGCCGATGGCCGAGACCAGCTTCCGCCGCGGCCTTCAGCTGTCGCGCGGCGACTTCACCGGCTTTTTGACCAACCCCATCTCGGGGACCTTCCTGGCGCTGGCCGTGGTTTCGATCGCCTGGCAGCTGTGGAGCGAATATCGCGTCTCGCGCGGTCCGGTCGAAGCCAACCCTCTCAAGCTGGGGGGCGAGGAATGACCGCCGCCCCCGCCACCCGACACGCAGACGACCCGAGGTAGACATGACCACGACCAAGAAACCCGCCGATCTGCGCAGCGCCCGATGGTTCGCGCCGGACGACCTGCGCAGCTTCGGCCACCGTTCGCGCATGATGCAGCTGGGCTATTCCGAGGCCGACTTCATGGGCCGCCCGATCATCGGCATCCTGAACACCTGGTCCGACCTGAACAGCTGCCATTCGCACTTTCCCGAACGGGTCAAGGACGTGAAGCGCGGCGTCCTGCAGGCCGGCGGCTTTCCAGTCGAGCTGCCCGCGCTGTCGGTCGACGAAAGCTTCAACAAGCCCACCTCGATGCTCTATCGCAACCTCTTGGCCATCGAGACCGAGGAGCAGATCCGCAGCCACCCGCTGGACGGTGTGGTGCTGATGGGCGGATGCGACAAGACCACGCCGGGCCTGGTCATGGGTGCCATCACGGCAGGCGTGCCGATGATCTATCTGCCGGCGGGGCCGATGCTGCGCGGGAACTATGCCGGGCAAAAGCTGGGCTCGGGCTCGGATGCCTGGAAATACTGGGATGAACGCCGCGCGGGTAACATCTCGGACGAACAGTGGCAGGGGCTGCAGGGCGGCATTGCCCGTTCGGCCGGGGTCTGCATGACCATGGGCACGGCCAGCACGATGACCGCGATCACCGACGCGATGGGGCTGACGCTGCCCGGCGCCTCCTCGGTTCCCGCGGTCGATGCGGGCCACCAGCGCATGTCGGCCGATTGCGGCCGCCGCATCGTCGACATGGTCTGGGAGGATCTGACTCCAGACCGCATCGTAACCGAGGCCGCCGTCCGCAATGCCGCCATCGTCGGGATGGCCACCGGCTGCTCGACCAATGCCGTCGTCCACCTGATCGCCATCGCCCGCCGCGCCGGCGTCGACCTGACGCTGGACCAGCTGGACGAACTGGGCCGGGTCACGCCGCTGGTGGCCAATGTCCGCCCTTCGGGCAAGGACTACCTGATGGAGGATTTCTTCTATGCGGGCGGCCTGCGCGCGCTGATGAAGCAGATCGAGGACCGGCTGGACCTGTCGGCCCTGACCGTCACCGGCAAGACGTTGGGCGACAACCTGGAAGGCGCCGTGGTCTTCAACGACGACGTCATCCGGCCCCTGTCGAACCCGGTCTATGCCGAAGGCTCGCTGGCCGTCCTGCGCGGCAACCTGTGTCCCGATGGCGCGGTGATCAAGCCCGCCGCCTGCGACCCGAAATATCACGTCCACGAAGGACCGGCGCTGGTCTTTGACAGCTATCCCGAGATGAAGGCGGCGGTCGATGACGAGAACCTGGAGGTCACGCCCGACACGGTCATGGTGCTGCGAAATGCGGGGCCGCTTGGGGGTCCGGGCTTTCCGGAATGGGGCATGCTGCCCATCCCCAAGGCGCTGATCAAGCAGGGCCACCGCGACATGCTGCGCATTTCCGACGCGCGCATGTCCGGCACCTCCTATGGCGCCTGCGTGCTGCATGTCGCGCCCGAAGCCTATGTGGGCGGGCCGCTGGCCCTTTTGAAGACCGGCGACATCGTGCGGCTGGACCTGCCGTCGCGCCGCCTGGACATGCTGGTCGACGAGGCCGAGCTGGAGGCGCGCCGCGCCGCCTGGCAGGCACCCGATCCACGTTTTGAACGGGGCTGGGGCTGGATGTTCTCGCGCCATGTCACGCAGGCCGACAAGGGCTGCGACTTCGATTACCTCGAGCGGGGCTTTGGCCGCGCCGCCGGCGAACCGGATATCTTCTGATGATGGCGCTGGATCAGGCCCTGACGGGCATCTCGGGCATCCTCGTCACCCCTTATGACGACCGGGGCGACATCGCGCCGGCGCGGCTGGCGCCGATCCTGGACCGTGCGCTGGCGGCGGGGCTGCACATGCCGGTCGTGAACGGCAACACGGGCGAATTCTATGCCCTCACCACCGACGAGGCCTGTACCATGGTGAAGGAGGTCGCGGGACTCGTGGACGGCCGCGCGCCGCTGCTGGCAGGCGTTGGCCGCGGGTTGCGTGATGCGCAGCGGCTGGCCCGTGCCTCGGCCGATGCGGGGGCGGCGGCGCTGATGGTGCATCAGCCGCCCGATCCCTTTGTGGCGCCGCGCGGTGTGGTTGATTACCTGAAGGCAGTGTCGGATGCGTCCGGCAGGCTGCCGATGATGATCTATCTGCGCAACGATGCCATCGGCACCAGGGCTATCGCGGATCTCTGCGCGGTGCCGGGCGTGCGGGGCGTCAAATGGGCCACGCCCAACCCGCAGAAGCTGGCCGAGGCGCGGGCCGCCTGCGATCCCGCCATCGTGTGGGTGGGGGGGCTGGCCGAGGTCTGGGCGCCCACCTTCTATGCCGTCGGCGCGCGCGGGTTCACCTCGGGGCTGATCAACGTCTGGCCGGAACATTCCGTGGCGATCCATGCCGCGCTGGAGGCCGGCGATTATCACGGCGCCAACGCCCTGATCGACCAAATGCGGGTCTTCGAGGACATCCGCGCGCAGGAGATGAACGGCACCAATGTCACGGGCGTCAAGGCGGCGCTGATCGCGCAGGGGCTGGATTGCGGTCCCACGCGGGCACCGTCGGCCTGGCCGCTGACCGCCGCCCAACAGATCGACCTGGACCGCTTCATGGCGGCCAACAGCCTAATCTGAGGAATACATGATGAGCGACTACATCCTCTCTGACGAGACGCGCGAAAAGCTGAAGAAGGTGTCCACGGCATCGGTCGCGACGGCACTTTACAAGCGCGGATTGCGCAACCAGTTCGTTCAGGGGGTCGTGCCGGTGGAAAGGAAGCCCGTGACCATGGTCGGCCAGGCCTTCACGCTGCGCTATATCCCCGCGCGCGAGGATCGCAACCCGATCACCGTCTTCCGCAACCGCGACCACAAGCAGCGCGTCGCGGTCGAAACCTGCCCCGAGGGCCATGTGCTGGTCATGGATGCGCGCAAGGACAGCCGCGCCGCGACCGCGGGGTCGATCCTGATCACCCGGCTGGCGCTGCGCGGCGCGGCGGGCGTGGTGTCGGACGGGGGCGTGCGCGACGCGGCGGGGATCGCCGCGCTGGACATGCCGGCCTATTTCGCCCGGCCCTCGGCGCCCACCAACCTGACGCTGCACGAGGCGATCGACATCAACGTGCCCATCTCCTGCGGCGATGCCCCGGTCTTTCCGGGCGACGTGATGCTGGGGGACGGCGACGGGGTCATGGTCATCCCGGCGCATCTGGCCGAGGAGATCGCCGAGGAATGTACGGGCATGGAATCCTTCGAGGACTTCGTGCTGGAGCAGGTGAATGCCGGCGCGGCGATCATCGGCCTCTATCCCGCCACGGATGAGGAAAATCTGACGAAATACGCCGAATGGCGCCAACGGACAGGACGATAACATGACCCATATTCCCCATGGCGACCATCTGATCGCAGGCGAGAAGATCCGGACCGAAGGGCGTTTTTCCTCGGCCCCCGCGACGGGTCAGGCGCATGAATATTCGGTCGGCACGCCCGAGCTGGTGGCGCAGGCCTGCGCCGCCGCCGACGCGGCCTTCGAGGGTTTCGCGGCCAGCACCCGTGAAGAGCGCGCGGCGCTTCTGGAGGCCATCGCCGAGGAAATCGACGCCCGCGGCGACGCCATCACCGCCATCGGCCACGCCGAGACGGGCCTGCCCGAGGCGCGCATGCAGGGCGAACGCGGCCGCACCACCGGCCAGCTGCGCCTCTTCGCGGAACATGTGCGCAAGGGCGACTATCTGGACCGCCGCTATGACAAGGCGCTGCCCGACCGTCAGCCGCTGCCGCGTCCCGACATGCGGATGATCCAGCGGCCGATCGGTCCGGTAGCGGTCTTTGGCGCCTCGAACTTCCCGCTGGCCTTTTCGGTCGCGGGCGGTGACACCGCGGCCGCGCTGGCCGCCGGCTGCCCGGTCGTGGTCAAGGGCCACAGCGCGCATCCCGGCACGGGAGAGGTCGTGGCCGACGCGATCGTCGCCGCGATCAAGCGGCTTGGGATGGACCCGCGCATCTTCAGCCTGGTCCAGGGCGGCAAGCGCGACGTGGGCGAGGCGCTGGTCACCGATCCGCGCATCAAGGCCGTGGGCTTTACCGGATCCCTGGGCGGGGGCCGCGCGCTCTATAACCTCTGCGCCAGCCGGCCCGAGCCGATCCCCTTCTTCGGCGAGCTGGGCAGCGTGAACCCGATGTTCGTCCTGCCCCAGGCCGCCGCCGCGCGCGGTGCGCAGATCGGTCAGGGCTGGGCGGGCAGCCTGACCATGGGCGCGGGGCAGTTCTGCACCAACCCGGGCATCGCCGTGGTGGTCGACGGCCCCGATGCCGATGCCTTCGCCGGTGCCGCCAAGGAGGCGCTGTCGGCCACGGGCCCGCAGGTCATGCTGACCGACGGGATGGCGGATGCCTATCGCAGCGGCGCGGCCCGCGTGGGGGCCGGAAATGGTGTGCGCGCACTGGTCACGACGACCTGCGAGGCCCGCAACGGCTCTCCCTATCTCTTCGAGGTCTCGGCGGATGACTGGCTGGAGAACCACGAACTGGCCGAAGAGGTCTTCGGTCCTCTTGGCCTGATCATCCGCGTCCGCGACCAGGCGCAGATGGAGCAGGTGGCCCGCAGCTTTGGCGGCCAATTGACCACGACCCTGCAGATGGACGACGGCGACACCGACCTGGCCCGCCGCCTGCTGCCTGTGCTGGAGCGGATGGCCGGCCGCGTGCTGGCCAACGGCTTCCCGACCGGCGTCGAGGTTTCCGACAGCATGGTCCATGGCGGTCCCTATCCCGCCAGCACCAATTTCGGCGCGACCAGCGTGGGGACCCTGTCGATCCGTCGCTTCCTGCGGCCGGTCTGCTTCCAGAACCTGCCCGAGGCGCTGCTGCCCGCCGATCTGCGGTCGTGATGCCTTGGCCGGTGCAGGCAGCAGCCCGCACCGGCCTTCCCGAACGCGGGTGCCGCAGCGATCGCGGCACCCGGCCCGAACCACCACGGTCATCGCTGACCGTGAGGATCTCCCACCCGGAAAAGAGTGTGAATGTTCTGAGGCACTAGATTTCTTCGGCGACGGCATCCTGTTGGGAGGCAGGTCCGTCACGTGCGCGCCGCTGGCCTTGCACGCCGATCAACGAGCAGAGGAGGGCTCGCCATATGAAAACAATTCTTGTTCCATCCCTCGTGGCCGGACTGTTGATGTCCGTGTCGCAGGTCGCCGCGCAGAACGTGACCGTTGTCCTGCCAGAGCAGCCCGCCAACCTCGAGCCCTGCCGCTCGATCCGCGCGGATATCGGCCGCGTCATCAACATGAACATCACCGAGACCCTGACGGTCACCAACCCCGAGACGGGCGACGTCGTGCCCCATCTTGCGACGGAATGGACGCAGGTCGATCCGCAGACATGGCAGTTCACCCTGCGCGACGGCGTCACCTTCCAGGACGGCGCGCCGCTGAACGCAAAAGCCGTGGTCAATTCGGTCGATCGGCTGATGAACCCGGCGCTGACCTGCGACAGCCGGTCCAAGTTCGGCGACCAGAAGCTGACGGCCAGCGCGGTCGATGAGCGGACCGTGCAGATCCAGTCCTCGATCCCCAACCCGATCATGCCGACCCTGATGAGCACGGTGCAGATCGTGGCGCCCTCGCTTCCCTTCGATGCGGAAACGAACGAGCCCGCCGGCACCGGCCCCTATGTCCTTCAGGAAGCCACGCCCGAGCGCATCGTGCTGTCGCGCAACCCCGACTACTGGGGAGAGGCGCCTGCGGTCGAGGAAGCCACCTTCGTCTGGCGCGGCGAAAGCGCCATCCGGGCCGCCATGGTCGAAACGGGCGAGGCCGACCTGACCCCGGCCATCGCGGTTCAGGACGCGACCAACCCCGAGACGGACTTTGCCTATCTGAACTCGGAAACCACCCGGATGCGGATCGACATGCAGATCCCGCCGTTGGACGACGCGCGCGTCCGCGAGGCGCTGAACATCTCGATCGATTGGGACGGCATGGGCGAGGCGCTGTTCGGGGCCGACGTGCTGCGGGCCTCGCAGATGGTGGTTCCGGGCATCGGGGGCCACAACGAGGCGCTGCAGCCCTGGGCCTATGACCTGGAGCGCGCGCGCCAGCTGATCGAGGAGGCCAAGGCCGACGGCGTGCCGGTCGACACGCCCATCACCCTGATCGGGCGAAACGGCTTTTTCCCGAACTCGGGCGAGTCGCTGGAGGCGATGCAGGCGCTGTGGTCCGACCTGGGCCTGAACATCGAGGTCCGCGCGCTGGAGGCCGCCGATTGGGTGCGCTATCTGGACAAGCCCTTCCCGCAGGACCGCGATCCAACCCTGTTCCAGCAGCAGCACGACAACAACACCGGCGATGCGGGCTTTACCATCCCGGTGATGTATACCAGCAACGGCCAGTATTCGACGGTCTCGGACCCGGCGCTGGACCAGTTGGTGCAGGAGGCCATGACCGCCACCGGCGAAGACCGCGCCAAGGGCTTTGCCGAGGCCGCGCGGATCGTCCATGACGACCTGATCGCGGACATTCCGATGTATCACAGGTCGGCTATGTCCGCGTCAACCCGCGCCTGGACTGGACCCCCGACCTGAAGACCAACGGCGAGATCCAGCTGTCCAAGATCCGCTTCAACGACTGACCGGAAGGGGCGCCTTGGCGCCCCTTTCATCTTGCATGGACATAGAGGAAAAGGAGCCAGCCCGGTGCTGCGATACATCTCCAGACGCACAGCCCACAGCCTGATCGCGCTGGTCGGCCTTCTTGTGCTGGTGTTCTTCCTGTCCCGGCTGACGGGTGATCCGGCCTATCTGTATCTGCCGCTGGACGCGACCGAGGCGCAGCGGCAGGCCTTCAACCAGATGAACGGCTTTGATGATCCGATCATCGTCCAGTTCCTGCGCTATCTGGGCGACCTGGCGCGGCTGGATTTCGGCATGTCGCTCAGCCGCAACGTGCCGGCAATGGGCGCGGCGCTGGAGGCCTTTCCGCAGACGCTGAAGCTGGCGGCCATCGCCATGGGCCTGTCCTTCGCCCTTGCGGTCCTGGTGGGGTCGCTGGCGGCGGCCCGGCCCGGGTCGATCTTCGACAGGTTGGCCACGACCTCGTCCCTGGCGGGAGCCAGCGCGCCGGACTTCTGGGTGGCCATCGTGGCGATCCTGGTCTTTTCGGTGTCCCTGGGCCTGCTTCCGACCTCGGGCACCGGATCGGCGCTGCATTGGGTCATGCCGATCGGTGTCCTGATGCTGCGGCCCTTTGGCCTGCTGACGCAGGTGGTGCGCGGGTCGATGATCGGGGTCCTTTCGGCGCCCTATGTGAAAACGGCGCGCGCCAAGGGCGTCCGGCGCGGCAAGATCATCTTTGTCCACGCCCTGCGCAACGCGCTGCTGCCCGTCATCACCGTCGCGGGCGACCTGACGGCGGGGCTGATCAACGGCGCCGTGGTGGTCGAGACGATCTTTGGCTGGCCGGGCATCGGCAAGCTGATGATCGACGCGATCCTGCGGCGCGACTTTGCGCTGATCCAGTCGACGATCCTGGTGACGGCACTGGCGATCTTCATCCTCAATATCGTGATCGACCTCGTCTATGCGCTGCTCGATCCCCGGATCAGGCATCAGGCGGCATGACGATGATGGAACCCACCCCCGCGACCCGGCCGCAGGCCGATCCCGCCACGCCGTCCCGGCGCCTGCCCCTGGGACTGCGCAGGTTGCTCGGCGATCCGGTCACGGCCGGCGCCCTGGTCTTTCTGTGCGTCGTTGCCATCTGCGCGCTGATCGGCCCTGCGCTGATTGGCGATCTGGCGGAAAAGCCGAACTTTCGCGCCCGCAACATGCCGCCCTTTTCGCTCGACCAGGGCTGGGCCTTTGTCCTGGGGGCCGACACCCTGGGCCGCAGCATCCTGGCGCGCCTGATCGTCGCCGCGCAGACGACGCTTGGGGTCGCGGCCTCGGCGGTGCTGTGCTCGTTGATCATGGGCGGCATGCTGGGCCTGGTGGCCGGTTATTCGAAGGGGCGCCTCGGCACGATCATCCTGCGGGCCACCGACATCGTGATGAGCTTTCCGTCCCTGCTGCTGGCGCTGATCGTGCTGTACAGCCTGGGTCCGTCGATCACCAACCTGGTGATCGTCCTGGCGATCACGCGCATCCCGATCTATCTGCGCACGACGCGCGCCGAGGTGATGGAGGTGCGCCAGCGCATGTTCGTGTCGGCGGCCGAGGCCCTGGGCGCCAGCCATGCCCGCATGATCTTTCGCCACATCGCGCCGATGGTAATCCCCACGCTTCTGACCATCGGGGCGATCGATTTCGCGACCGTCGTCCTGGCCGAATCCTCGCTGTCCTTCCTGGGGTTGGGGGTGCAGACGCCCGCCTTCACCTGGGGCTCGATGGTCGCCACGGGGCGGGGCTACCTGGCCAATGCCTGGTGGGTGGCCTTCTGGCCGGGCCTGGCCATCCTGCTGACCACGCTGTCGCTGAACATCCTGTCGGGCTGGTGGCGCACCTGGTCGGACCCCCATCAGCGCTGGCGGCTGGAACTGGATCGCAGGACCCTGAAGCGCCTGAACCGCAAGGACAAGACCGCATGAGCCATGACCCCCATGCCGCAGAAAGTTTGGCGCCGCTGATCGAGGTGCGCGGGCTGACTGTCGACTTCCATGCCGGGGCCGGGACGTTCCGCGCGGTCGATGACGTGTCATACCACGTGAATGCAGGGGAAACGCTGATCATCCTGGGCGAATCGGGATCGGGAAAATCGGTCAGCTCCTCGGCGATCATGGGGCTGATCGACACGCCCCCGGGCGAGATCGTGTCGGGCAGCATCCTCTATCGCGGGCAGGACATCACGCATCTGGGAGAACACCAGCGGCTGGCCTTCAACGGCGCCCGCATCGCGATGATCTTCCAGGATCCACTGTCCCACCTGAACCCAGTCTTCACCATTGGCTGGCAGCTGACCGAAGTCTATGCGGCGCATGGCAAATGCAGCGCCCCCGAGGCGCGCCGCCGCGCCATCGCCGTCCTGGACCGCGTGGGCATCCCCGAGCCGCAGACGCGCATCGACTGGTACCCGCACCAGTTCTCGGGCGGCCAGCGGCAGCGGATCATGATCGCCATGGCCATCGCGCTGGACCCCGAGGTGCTGATCGCGGACGAGCCGACGACGGCGCTGGATGTCTCGGTCCAGGCGCAGGTGCTGGACCTTCTGAAGCGGCTGCAGCGCGAGGATGGCCTGGCCATCATCATGATCACCCATGACCTGGAGGTGGCCGCCAGCATGGCCGACCGGATCGTCGTGATGAGCCAAGGCCGCATCGTCGAAGCCGGCGAGGCGCAGGCCGTCTTTTCCGCCCCCAGCCACGCCTACACGCGCAAGCTGATGGAGGCGCTGCCCGGACATGACGGCACGGGCGCACGGGTGGCGGATCAGGGTCCGCCGGTCCTGGAGGTGCGGGACCTGGTCAAGGTCTACGGACTGCCGGCGGGGACGCCCCGCAACCCCGCCATGCCGCATGCCGTCAACGAGGTCTCGTTCACGCTGACGAAGGGGCAGACCCTGGGCATCGTGGGCGAAAGCGGGTCCGGCAAATCCACGGTCGCGCGGATGCTGTTGCGCCTGACACCCACCACCGAAGGTCAGGTGCTGTGGCGCGGCCGCGATGTCCTGGCAATGGGACCAAAGGACCTGCTGGCCTATCGCCGGCGGGTGCAGATGGTCTTTCAGGACCCCTATTCCTCGATGAACCCCCGGATGAGCGTCTTCCAGATCATCTCGGAGCCCTGGGTCATCCACCGCGACATCCTGCCCAAAGCCGCGTGGCGCGACCGGGTGCGCGAGCTTCTGGACCTGGTCGGGCTGCAGCCCGAACATGCGGACCGTTACCCGCACCAGTTCTCGGGCGGGCAGCGGCAGCGGATCGCGATTGCCCGGGCGCTTGCCTGCGATCCCGAACTGATCATCTGCGACGAGGCGGTTTCGGCCCTGGACGTGTCGATCCAGATGCAGGTGATCAACCTGCTGGCAGACCTGCGCGACCGGCTGGGGCTCAGCCTGGTCTTCATCACCCATGACCTGCCGATCGTCCGCAGGCTGGCCGACCGCATTCTGGTCATGAAGGGCGGCCGCGCGGTCGAGGAGCAGGAGGCAGAGATGCTGTTCCGAAACCCGCGCGAAGATTATACACGGACTCTGATCGGCGCCGCGCCGAGGCCCAAGTGGGAGATGGCGGGATAGGGCCTGCCCCGGTTCCATCGCGCGGCCGTCGCGGGCCGTGCCCCCGCCCTGCGCGCGATCCAGCCTTGACCTGAAAGGGATACCCCATGACCAAACCGACCATCCTGCGGGCGGCAGAACTGCCGGCCTCCACGCTGGCAGAGCTTGATGCGCTGTTCACCGTCCTGCACCTGCCCGAGGACGAGGCGCAGATCCCCGCCTTTCTGCAGCGGCACGGCGCAGCCGTGACCGGGCTGGCCCTGCGCAAGACGGTCGTGGACCGCGCCATGCTGGACGCCCTGCCGGCGCTGGAGATCATCGCAAGCTACAGCGCCGGGCTGGACAATGTCGATCTGGAGGCGGTCCATGCCCGGGGCATCCTGGTGCGCAACAGCTCGAACATCCTGGCGCGCGACGTGGCCAACACGGCCATCGGGCTGCTGCTGGCCGTCACGCGCGACATGGTGCGGGCCGATGCCTTTGTCCGCGACGGCAGCTGGGCGGGCGGGGCGACCTATCCGCTCGGGCGGTCGGTGGTCGGCATGACGGTGGGTGTCGTGGGCCTTGGCGCGATCGGCATGGAGGTCGCGTCGCGTCTGCAGGCCCTGGGGGCCAAGGTCGCCTATTCGGGCCCCCGTCCCAAGCCGGTCGATTTGCCCTATCACGCGTCCATCGTCGATCTGGCCGCTGAATGCGACGCCATCGTCCTGACCTGCCCGCTGACCGAAGCCACCCATCATGCGGTCGATGCCCGCGTGCTGCAGGCGCTTGGGCCGCAGGGCTACCTGATCAATATCGCGCGCGGGCCCGTCGTGGACGAGGATGCGCTGGTCGCGGTGCTTGCCCGGAACGGCATCGCCGGGGCCGGGCTGGACGTCTTCGAGCACGAGCCCCAGGTTCCCCAAGCGCTGCTGAAGCACCCGCATGTCGTCCTGACGCCCCATCTAGGCTCGGGGACCGAGGAAACCCGGCAGGCAATGGCCGACAATGTGGTCGATGTGCTGGCCGAGCATTTCGGCCTGTGCGGTCCCCGGCAGGTTCCAGGAAACGCAGGGCACTAGGCGCAGGCTGCTCCCGCAAGGCCGGGATGCGCAGCACGGTGTATGCGCCGCGGGATTACTGAGCCGGTGCAGGGCACGAGACTGAACGCGCCTGATCCCGTCGACCTTGGAGCAACGGCAAGTGACGTTCGTAACGGCACATGGCCGGCCCTCATGCCGGCCGCCAATGCGCAGCAGTAGTGCAGGCGACCGAGCCGGCGCTTCCAAGCCGATCTGGACCTCCATCAGGGGGCCAAGCCTTGGTAACGGGGAAGGCTTCACCCGGTCCCCAACCGCCGGGCAACTGGTGCTTGGCGCAGGCCGGACATGAGTTGGAGCAGTTGCAGCGCGTGGCGGCTCAGCATCCGCAATGCTTCGCCTTCCGCGAGGGCCTTGTCTTCGGCCAAATGGGCAAGACCGCGCGTTTCTTTGTCCACCGTACCAGCCGCGCCGGTGAAGCAGGAAAAATTGCACCATGGAAAGCGCGTTGGAAAGCCGGCACGTGATCGTGACCGGCCAGACTCCCGCACCGGCCTGGATCAACGATTTGGGCACGATCTAAGCTGACGCACCTCTGGCGGACTCAGGCGTTCGGGGCTAAGGGCGGAGTTCGGCCAAGAAGGTCCGGCAGAGAACGTCAATCTCCCGACCCCTCACATCTGCTCACCTTCCATCGGCCGCGGCCCGTACATCGAGCTTAGACGCGGAACACACGCGCTGGTGGTGTCCCGCCCGTGCCACCAGCGCCTCTATCGATGCCAGAAATGATCGGCCGAGGTCGGGCGGCTCAGTACTTGATGCGCGGGAGGATATGGATAAACAATTATGCAGTAGCCTGCTACCTGCTGTCACACCACATTAGCCTCATCACCGGCCGCTATTAGCTGGCCGGTGGCTGTTATGCCACGCCGTGAGTGGTCTTTACGCCGCGCCGTCCACGTTAGCCCATCCGAGGGTCAGGCGGGGCTGCTTCCCGGCCTCGCACGCTCCCGGACGGCATCAATTGCGGCCATCACCGCGTCCGTGTCGGTCTGTTGGATCATGTGGCCCCCTCCCGGAATCAGGTGCAGGCTGCTCTGGTCGATATCGCGGTGAAGGCGGGCAGATTGCGCCTCTGGGTCGATCAGGCGGTCCTGCGCGCCCGCGAGGATGGCGACCGGAACCCGGAGGCTGGAATAGCTGCTGCAGGCAGCGGCGGCATCGGGGATCATCAGGGCCGAATCCGCGGCGCTTGCGCGGATCTGCGACGGACGCAGCGCCAGTCCCTTGGGAAATCCCGCGAACTTGGCCGGGACGCGTCGGGGACCAAAAAGCTTTTTCAGCAAGGCGGGCCACAGGAGCCGCCCGAGCAGGGGTGAGACGGTGTAGCGCGCCACATCCCCCAGGACCGGAACGGCGGGACCGGACATGAGGGCGACATCGGGCCGTGCTGTCGGATAGTAGTAGCCCGAGGCCAGCACCAGCCCGCTGACCTGCTGCGGATGCCGCTGCGCCAGCGCGATCGCGACCGAACATCCCCAGGAATGGCCAAGAACGATAGCCGGCCCCACCTCCAGTTGCGCCAGCGCCGCGCCCAGCAGGTCGGCCTGGGCGCGATCGCTCCAGATCGTGCTGCGGGGACGGTTGCTGTGACCGAAGCCGGGCCGGTCGAAGACGATGACGCGATGGTGACGCGCCGCAAGCTCCAGAAGCCCGCTGGAGCCGAAGTCCTGCACCATGCTGCCATTGCCGTGGATCAGAACCAGCGCCGGACCCGAGCCGCGTTCGACGTAATGCAGGCGCACGCCGTCGATCGTCAGGAACCGCCCCTGGGGCGGGTTGTCGTGTTCGGCCTGCCGCGCCACGCGGTGATTTGCATAGGCCAGGGCCGCCAGCGCGACCGCGCTGCCCAGGGCCAGTTGGCCGGTCGAGACCCGCCCCTGCGGCTTGTGTTTCATGGCTTTTGCGGACCTGTCCATCTTGCGTCTCCGGTTCTGTGAAGCGGAAGAGGTCCTGCCGTTGCGACGGCCGCTCCGCTGCACCCCAAAGCATCTGCGCCGGGAATTGTTCCGCGGAAGGGCGGCGCGCGTGACCCTGACAAAGGGGACACGCCAGTGGACGGTCCGGGCGTGAGGCCCGGACCGTCCCTCGGAATGACAGAGTGCTCAGCCTGCCTTGGAGCCGGAGGCGCCGGGCAGCTCGATATTGATCTCGAGGCTCGACATCTGGTCACCGCGTTCCATCCGGACGTCGACGTCATGGTCGCCGATCGGGACGTGCTTGCGGATCACCGCGACGATTTCGCGCTGCAGCATGGGCAGGTAGTCGGCCTCGGCGGTGCCGGTGCTGCTGCGTTCATGCGCCAGAAGGATCTGCAGGCGGTCCTTGGCCGTCTGCGCGGTCTTGGGCGGCGTCTTCTTGCGGGAAAAGCTGAACAGGTTCATGACGCACGCCCGAACAGACGCTGGAAGAGGCCCGGGCGACGCTCGCCCACGATGCGCATCTCGACCTGCGTGCCGGTCAGCCGGGAGACGGCGTCGTCATAGGCCTGCGCCGCGGCCGAGGGTCCGTCCAGCGTGACGGGGGTACCGACGTTCGAGGCCTTCAGGATCGCCTTGCTTTCGGGAACGACGCCCAGCAGCGGCACCGCCAGGATCTCCAGCACGTCGTCGACGGTCATCATCTCGCCCCGGTCGACGCGGTCCTGGTCAAAGCGGGTGATCAGCACCTGCGCCTTGATCGGCTCGGCGCCCACGGTCTCGGCACGCTTGGTCTGGCTGCTCAGCAGGCCCAGGACGCGGTCGCTGTCGCGGACCGAGGAGACCTCGGGGTTCGTGACCACGACGGCCTCGTCGGCAAAGTGCATCGCCATCTGGGCGCCATGCTCGATCCCGGCGGGGCTGTCGCAGACGATATAGTCGAATTCGGCCTTCAGCTCGTCCAGGACCTTCTCGACGCCCTCCTTGGTCAGGGCGTCCTTGTCGCGGGTCTGCGAGGTGGGCAGGATCGACAGCGTGTCGACCCGCTTGTCCTTGATCAGCGCCTGCTTCAGCTTGGCATCGCCCTGGATGACGTTGATGAAGTCGAAGACCACCCGGCGCTCGCAGCCCATGGTCATGTCCAGGTTGCGCAGGCCCACGTCAAAGTCGATCACGACCGTCTTGAAGCCCTGCTTTGCCAGGCCTGCCGAGATCGCCGCGGACGAGGTCGTCTTGCCGACGCCCCCCTTGCCCGAGGTGATCACGATGACCCGCCCGAGCGGCGGATTGTTCTTGGGTTCTGTCGTCATCCGATGACCTCCATGCGAAGTTTTTCATCCTCCAGATAGATATGCGTGCAGCGCTGATGGGCGGCCGCGTCCAGCGTCTCGCTGGTCTGGTAGAGCCCGGCGATGGCGACCAGCTCGGCATTCAGGCTCTGGCAGAAGATATGCGCGCTCTCGTCGCCATGGCATCCGGCCATGGCGCGGCCGCGCAGGGGACCATAGACATGGATGTTGCCCGCCGCGATCAGCTCGGCCCCCGATGCGACCGATCCGATCACCGTCAGGTCGCCATGTTCAGCCATGATCATCTGCCCCGACCGCACGGGCGAGCGGATGACCTTGTTCTCGGGCGGGCGCGGCGCCTCGGGGGCAGGGGCGGCGGCGGGGCCGGTCTCGCGCGGCAGGGGCGCGTCACGGCCCGAGGTCACGGCGATCAGGCCCAGGGACTGCAGCAGGGCCTCGTCCATGGCGGCGGCATTCTCGACCCCGAAGACCCGCAACTCGCGCTGCCGCAGGCTCTCGACCAGGTCGCGGAGGCGCTCGGGGTCGTGGAAGCAGGCGGCGTTGGCCAGGTCCAGAACCATCGGCGCGCCGGAGAAGAACTGCGGCGTCTTGCGCAGCTGCTGATCCAGCTGCGCGTGGAAGGACGCGTCCGCGGTCTGGGTGTCGATGCGAAGAACCAGCGCCGTCAGGAAGCGACCGCGCACCTGGAACGAGGTTGCGGTGGCCGGCATGGGGTCATGTCGGGTCTTGGCGTATCGATCTGACACGTCGAAACTCTGCTCCTGCTCTGTGGCGGGTCGCGAATCGGAACGCACCGCTCTTCTTGAATCTCCCTTTTCACGAACGGGCCGCGGAGGGAAGAAGAGTTCGCCGATTCAGCAGGAACCCGCCAAGAAATGCGGCATGAAAGATGCGGGATCTGCTCCTGCGGCACCGGGGGCAGGGGTCCCGGCCCCACCACCTGCCGTCGCATGGGGAGGCGGTCGTCGCGGGGGCCGAGGTCTGGCCGGCGGCTCTGCGAACCAAAGACGGGGACTGGGCGTTGGGACTTGCAGACCCGGAGGCAGATCATGGCGCCACGCACCTATTGGAAAGGCTATCTGAAGCTTTCGCTCGTCACCTGTCCCGTGTCCCTGACGCCTGCGACCAGCGACCGCGACAAGATCCGGTTCCACACCATCAATGCCGAGACCGGAAACCGCGTCCGCAGCCGCTATGTCGACGAGGTGACCGGAGACCCGGTGGAGGAGGAGGAAGAGGTCAGGGGCTACGAGGTCGAGAAGGGCCGTCACATCATCATCGAGGACGAGGAGCTGGAGGCCATGGGCCTCGAAAGTACCCGGACCATCAATATCGAGCAGTTCGTTCCCTCGGACAGCATCGAATGGATCTGGTACGACACGCCCTATTACCTGACGCCCGACGACAAGGTGGCGCAGGAGGCCTTCGTCGTCATCCGCAAGGCGATGGAGGCGACCGACACGCTCGGCATCTCGCGGCTGGTGCTGGCGCGGCGCGAACGGGCCGTGATGCTGGAGCCCTACGGCAACGGGATCGTACTGTGGACGCTGCGCTTTGGCGATGAGGTGCGCCAGCCCAAGGAGGTCTTTGGCGACATCGCGGACCGCAAGGCCGATCCCAAGCTGGTGGCCATGGTGCAGAAGGTCATCACGCAGAAAACGGAGCCCTGGGACGCCTCCATGGTCCGCGACCCGGTCCAGGAGAACCTGAAGAAGCTGATCGCCAGCAAGCAGAAGAAGCGCGGCCGCCCTGCCACCCCCAAGCGCAGCGAGGCGCCCGAGCCCCAGGACAACGTGGTCAACATCATGGACGCGCTGCGCAAGTCGATTGCGATCGAGAAGAAGAAGGGCAGCTGAGGGTCCCGTGGATGCTGAGCCTGCCGCCTTGAAGGTGCGATGCCGTTACCGCATCTTGCGTTTGCCGGCTTCCAAGGGGCGCGCTGCTTTCCAGAAATCCTCCCAGGGATCCCCCAGGTTGCCAATCCGGGCGATCGCATTGGCCACGGTGAAGTAATCCGGACCGATGGCGGCGCCGAGTTCGCTCCAATCCAGCGGCATCGAAACCGCGGCACCGGGACGGGCGCGGGTTGAATAGGGCGCAACGGCCGTCGCGCCCCGGCCGTTGCGCAGATAGTCGATAAGGGTCTTGCCCTTGCGCTTGGACTTGGTGATCGTCGCGACGTAGGCGTTGGGGCTGTCCGCGGCCATGGCTTCGGCAATTCCCTTTGCGAAAGCCTTGACTTGGTCCCATCCCGCACGTGGTTTCAGTGGCGCCACCACGTGCAACCCCTTGCCGCCAGAGGTCTTTACGAAGCTTGCCAGACCCGCGGCCGCCAGCCGCTCCCTGACTTCCAGTGCCGCCGCGATGATATGGTTCCACTCCACGCCGGGGCCGGGGTCGAGGTCCATGGTGATGAAGTCGGGCCGCTCCAAATCGTCGATCTGGGCGCCCCATGGATGGATCTCCAGCGCGCCGCCCTGAATCAGACCGATCAGCCCCGCCAGGCTGTCGACCGCGACCAGGGGTTCATCGGAACTGCCCTTTGGGTCATGCGCCTTGAGGATCTCGGCGGACTGCCCGCGCCAGGCGTGCTTCTGAAAGAAGCACTGCCCGCCAACCCCGTCGGGGCACCGCACCAGGGCAAGCGGCCGGTTCGCCACAAAAGGACCCATCCGGGTCCAGACGTCGGAATAATAATCCGCCAGTCCCTGCTTGGTGACGCCGACATCTTTCCAATAGACCCGGTCCGGGCTGGTCAGCCGCACGGCAGGACGCGGCTTTTCCTCGGCGACGTCCTCGGATTCGCGGACGACCTCCTGGGCCTCGCGGTCCTCCCGGAGGCCGCGAAAGGCGGCGTGGCGGATGGCGCCGCTGGCGGTCCAGGCGCGGAACTCGACCTCGGCCACCAGCTCGGGGCGGACGAAGACGGCGTCCCGTGCCTCCTCGGCGGACAGCTTGGCGTCAAAGGGACTGGTCTTCCGGGACATCTTGTCGAGGCGCCTGTAGAGGTCCGCTGCCACCTTCTGCGTGAACCCGGTCCCCACCCGACCCGCATGAACCAGCTTGCCGCCGTCATGATAGCCCAGGATCAGCGATCCGACCGCGTTGCGCGAGGTCGAGGACGGGGTAAACCCCGCGACCACGAACTCCTGCCGCTCCGAGCATTTCGACTTGATCCACGTTCCGCTGCGACCCGACCGATAGGGCGCACTGCTGTCCTTGGAGATCACGCCTTCCAAACTCAGGCGGCAGGCATGCCGCAGCACCAGGTCGCCGTTCTCCTCGAAATGCTCGCTGTATTTCACCGGCGCGGGCGCATCAGCCAAAAGCGCCTCCAGCGCCGCCTTGCGTTCGACCAATGGCACGGGGCGCAGGTCCATGCCGTCCAGATAGAGGAGGTCGAAGGCATAGAATGTCATCCGGTCGCGGCGGTCCTCGGCAAGATCGGCCTGCAGGGCCGAGAAATCCGAGGCCCCGCTTGGCCCCGCGACGATCACCTCTCCATCCAGGATCGCCACCTGCGCCTTCAGCTGCCCCAGGGCCGCGGGAATCTCCCTGCCAAAGCGGTCGGTCCAGTCAAGCCCGCCGCGGGTGAACAGCGTCGCGCGTCCGTCCCGAAGATGGGCCTGTAGGCGATAGCCGTCGAACTTGATCTCGTGGAGCCATTTCCTGCCCGCCGGCGCTGAAGGTTTCAGCGTCGCCAGCGCGGGCGGCACAAAGCCGGGATAATCCGCATCCTCCGCACCAGCAGGAACCGACGCGGGCGCCCCGTCGATCCGCCCGCCCGTCGAGGACCATCCGGGCGCCTCGCCGGCCAGATCCTCCACTATGCGCCCGGACGTGACCGATTCCGGACGCTCGTCGACGATCGGCTGGTCGTCCTCGCTGCGCGCAAAGGCGTCGTCGCCCTTGATCAAAAGCCAGTTGTCCCGCTTGTCGCGTGCCTTGCGGGCCATCCGGGTCAGGTGCCACCGGCCGCGCAGTTTTTCGCCCTCGACCTCGAATTCGAGGTGGCCCTTCGCCATCCCCTTGCGCGGATCCCCCAATGGCTTCCAGCGCCCGCGATCCCACAGGATGACGCTGCCCCCGCCATATTCGCCGGCCGGAATGGTCCCCTCGAAATCACCGTAGCTCAGCGGATGGTCCTCGGTCTGCACCGCCAGCCGCTTGTCCCCCGGGACAAGGCTGGGCCCGCGCGTCACCGCCCAGCTGAGCAGAACGCCGTCCAGTTCCAGGCGGAGGTCGTAATGCAGCCGCCGCGCGGCGTGCTTCTGGATCAGGTAGCTGTCGCCGCTGCCGGACCCGCCGACCTTGCCCGGCGGCTCGGGCGTCGCCTTGAAGTTGCGCTTCTTGTTATAGGTCTCCAGCGCCATCTAGCTGGCCTTCTTGCGGCTCTTGGACGGGGCGGACTTGGGGGCGGGCGAACTGCGCTTGCGCGGCGCGGCCGGCTTTGCGCGACCCGAGGCGTTCGCGCTTTCCCGCAGGGCGTCCAGCAGGCTGGTGACCTTGGTCTCCTCGGGCGGCTTCGGCACCTTGATTTTACGGCCTTCAATCTTGGCCTTGACCAGTTCCGCCACCGCAGTGTCATAGCGGTCGTCAAAGTCGCGCGGGTCGAAGGCGCCGGACTTGGTCTCGATGATGTGCTTGGCCAGATCCAGCATCTCGCCCTCGATCTGGGGGTCGGGCAGGTCTTCGAAGGCCTCTTCGGCGGAACGCACCTCATAGTCGAAGTTCAGGGTATGGGCGACCAGCCCCAGCCCCTGCACCCGCAGCATCACGGTCCGCACGCGCCGGAACAGGACCGCGCGCGCCAGTGCCGCGACCTTCTTCTTCCGCATCCCCTCGCGCACGAGCGCGAAGGAATCCGCAAAAGCCTCGTCCGACGGGGCGATGAAATAGGGTTTGTCGAAATAGACCGTCTCGACGGCCGAGCAGGGAATGAAGGCCTCGATGGTCAGGGTCTTGTCGCTGTCGGGAACGGCTTCGGCAATCTCCTCGGGGTCCAAGATCACGTAATGATCCTTGGCAGTCTCGTATCCCTTGACCTGCTGGTCCCTCTCGACCGTCTCCTCGGTCTGTTCGTCGATATATTCCCGGCGGACCCGATTGCCCGTCTCGCGGTTCAGGATATGGAAGGACACGCGCCTGGACGTGGTCGCCGCCGCATAGAGCGAAACCGGAAAGGCCAGCTCGCCCAGCCTGACTGTTCCCTTCCAGGTCGCTCTCGGGCTCATCGGGGGCCTCCATCCTTGCTGTGGCACGTCAGGGGGCCTCGGCGCCCCCCGGGAATCGCTTAGCGGTCGTCCAGCTTGCGCTCGACCTTGGCGCGGCTGTTCCCCTCGGACTTGACCGCATCGCGAACCTCGTCGCGCGAGACCTCCATCTTTCGGGCCTCGTAGGCGACTTCATGATCCTGGCCCGAGGCGACAAGGCGCCGGTCTTGGGCGCGGCCGCGGCTGGTCTTTTCATCTGACATGACGATCTCCTTCCTCGGGCAGAACGCGTTCAGGGGGCATCTTGGTTCCGGAAGAGGGGTGTGCCGAATTCCTTTCAGGTCAGGACGTAATCCTGCGGCAGCGGCATGGGCGGCAGGTCCGTCTCGCCCATGGCGGACCGCAGGTGATTTTCGATCACCGTTGCGTAGGTCGAAATCGGCAGGTTGTTCGGCATCAGGCCAAAGGGCTCCTCAAGCTCCTCGCCCAAGGTGTCGAGGCCAAAGAAGGTATAGGCGACCAGCATCGCGGCCAGGGGCGTCGACCATCCCAGCATGTCGGCGAAGCCTAAGGGCATCAGGAAGCAGAAGAGATAGGCCGTCCGGTGCAAGAGAAGCGTATAGGCGAAGGGCAGCGGCGTGTTGGCCAGCCGCTCGCAGCCGACCAGCGCCTGCATCAGCCGGTTCAGGCTGTCGTTCAGGGCCAGCGCCTCCACCGGCGCCAGGCGCCCCTGGCGCAGCAGGGTCCCGATGTCGGCGGCCACCTCCTGCAGGACGCGGTCGGCGGGGCTGGCGGGTAGGGCTGGCTGGTCGGCCCGCTGCCGCAACTGTCCCACGACGGCCTGGCCGAAGGCGATGATCGCGGTCAGGATGCGGCGCCGCTCGGGAGAGGTTTGGCCCGGCTCCTCGTCCAGGACCACCGTCTGGCGGGCGATGTCGCGCGCCGCCTGGATGATCTGGCCCCAGAGCTTGCGCGCCTCCCACCAGCGCTCGTAGCAGGCGTTGTTGCGAAAGCTGAGAAAGATCGAGAGCGCGATCCCGATGAGGGTGAAGGGCGCGGGGTTGATGCCGGGAATGATCTGGGGCGCTTGGCGATGGGCGGCGACGACGATCAGCGACAGCACCCCGACCGTGGCCAGCTGCGGCCAGGTCCGCTGGATGATCGAACCCTTGAGGACGAAGAACAGCGTCAGGAGGCTGGGGCGAGAGCGGACGATCATCGGGTCAGGGCCACCTCAGCGTGCGCGCGGATCCTGGCGTCCAGCCTTGGCATGATACCGGTGTGCATGATCCGCGCCGCCCTGTCGAAGTCATTGGGGAAATCAGCGGTCAGATCGTCACGGATGTCAATCGCGTGGCTGGGCTGGGGTCGCGCCCGAAGGGCACAGAGGCAACATGCTGAACGCCGGTTGGCACCAGAGCGGAGGTCTCTGCGGGCCCTCAGCTTCCCCTATCATGCGGAGGGGGCGAAGGACGGAAGGTCCGCTCCGTGATGATGGCAGGTGCCGCGAGTTCCCCCCGGCGCGCCCGGCGGCGCATGCTGCGATAAAGATAGACCCCCATTGCCGCAGCGCCAGCGGCCAGAAAGACCGTTCCCAGACTGGCGGATTCGAACTGATGGGGGGCCATGGCCCGCTTCGCAGCATGCTTGACGCGATTCTTGGGGCGCAGGCGGTTTTGCGGCCAGTAGCGGGGGTCCAGGATGCGGCTGTCGGCCAGCGCGCGCTCCAGCGGGTCGAGGACATGGGGCTTAATCGGCTGCAGGCTGCGCCCTTCGGGCCTCCGCAGTGCCTCGATCGTGCCCAGAAGGGAACCGGCTTTCTCCCAGGCCTCGCCCACCTGTCCCGGCTGGCAGTCCAAGTGCTCGGCCAGCAGTGACAGGGTAAATTTCCGGATCAGCGCCCGTTCGGCCTCGGATGCCGCGTCGATGGCGATGTCGCATTCCGTGTCAAATCCCATCGACCGGTTGTCGATATTGCTCGACCCGATCTTCAGGAAGCGGCCATCGACCATGAAGACCTTGGCATGGACATAAATCGCCGTACCTGCCGCGTTCTGCGGATAGAAGATCGCGAACCGTCGGCCGCCGCCGCGCCGGTCGGCCTCCTGCAGGCGTTCGATCATGCGCGAGCGGATCGAGTGCATCGCCTCGTCTTCCAGAAAGCCTTGGGCCGCGTCCGGGTTGATGATCACGATTTCCGGCCCACCCGGTTCGGCCAGCCGCGCCTCCATCGCCTCGCAGAGGGTGCTGGCGGCCAGGTACTGGTTCTCGACATAGATCGTGTGGCGCGCAGCGCGGATCGCAGCCAGGTACAGTTCCTCGATCTCGTTGACCAGCGGCTTGCCGTGATAGCGTGGCGCGGTCCGGGCGATGCCGATGCGGACGTCGCGGATATCCGGCTCCAGGTCCACAGGCCAGGCCGAGGCACCGGCGGTCTCCGGCACGGGCAGCCTTTCGCCCGTCGCGGAGTGCCAGCGGTGACGTGCCAGATCCCCCAGGTCGCGGGCCACCGGCCCTTCCAGGGCCGTGGTCACATCATGCCAAGGCTGGTGCAGCGATCCGCCCGGACTGGTCCGGCACGGGTCGTCCGGCTTGTGTTCCCGCGTGTCCCACCGGCCCGTGGTTACGTCGATCCCGCCGCAGAAGGCAACGCGATCGTCGATCACGACGATCTTCTGGTGATGACAGGCCCCCGCCGGATGATGGCTGTCCAGCGCCAGCCGGATGCGCCTGGAGGCCCGCTTGAGGCTCAGCGTCTCGCGGGCCTGGGTGGCGATCTGGGCCAGCATCGCCCCATCCCATTTCAGGATATGCAGGCGCAGGCCCGGCTTGCCCTTGACCAGCGCCTTGAGGAATTCGCCAAGCTCGTTGGGCCAGCCATCGGGCGCATTGCCCTCCGCATCGCTTTCACCCGGCACCATCTCGATGCGCAGGTCGAAATCCCACCCGATGAGATAGGCGGTGCGATCGGCCCCGATCAAGGCCGCGCGCAGGTGCAGAAAGTATTCTGCCGCGTCGACGATCAGGGCGGCGCGGCTGGCCTTGGCGACACGCCAACAGGTGTCCCCTGGCCGCAGCAGGGCTTTAGCTTGATCCGTCATCGGCATGGCTGCTCCCCGGAATGTGGCAGAACGGTGCCTTTCGGCACCGGGCAGGGACCAACGGCGGCGGGCCGGATTCGATCCATCAGCCGCAGGTCAACGTCCGGGCAGCCGCAGGGGCGGAGCCGGTGCCGCGCCCGACCGCCGCTCGGACAGCGCGTGGCCACCGGTTCGATGCTCAACCCCGGGGAATGGCCGAGATGTCGATCCGGTCGGCCTTCTGGCCGTTCACCCGCAGGATGCGGCCGTCCCCGGCCGGCAGGGTCAGATGCAGCTGATCCCGCCGCGGCTGCCAATGCCCCGAGGCGCGCAGCGTCAGGTCGATGGCCTCGGCGTCGCCGGTTACGGTCACGTGCAACAGCCAGTGGTTCCCCCCCTGCGCGTCCGCGGCCTGACCGTCGTCGTCATAAAGGACGGCCTCGTCCCGGAAGACGCCCGGTGCGGGATGCACCGCCAGCACAAGGTCCGTGTCATCGGCGGGATCGGCCCGTTTCGCGCCGCTGGACAGCGGCAGCACGGCGCCGGCCCGCACGAAGAGCGGCATCGAGCCTGGATCGACCGGCAGCACGACCTCGGTCCCCGGCGCATGGTGGCGGCCGCTGGCAAAGTCCCACCAGCCGGTGCCGTTGTCGGGCAGCCACAGCCGACGCTCCGTCGCGCCTTCCTCGATCACCGTGGCGACCAGCAGGTCGCGGCCCAGCAGGAACTCGTCATTCTCCTCGCGGCAGCGTGGATCGTGTTCGTGCTCCATCAGCGTCGGGCGCAGCATCGGCTGGTGCTCGGTCACGGCCTGCCACAGCAGCGTGTAAAGATAGGGGATCAGCCGATAGCGCAGCTGCAGCGCCTCGCGGATCTGGGGCAGGACCTCGGGATACATCCAGGGCTCGTTCACCGTCGCGTCGTCATTCCAGGAATGGATGGTGAAGCGCGGGTGGAAGATGCCGTTCTGCACCCACCGCAGGAACAGTTCGGGGCCGGGCCGCGGCCCCGAAAAGCCGCCCACGTCATGGCCGATGTTGAAGATGCCCGACATGGACAGGCCCAGCCCCATGCGGTTGTTGTAGCGCAGCGTCTTCCAGGCGGTGCGGTTGTCCCCGGTCCAGGTCTGGGCATAGCGCTGGATCCCCGGCGCCCCCGACCGGCTGATCAGGTAGGGGCGCTGGTCAGGGGCATGTTCGGCCTGCGCATCGCGCGAGGCACGCGACATCAGCACCGGCTGCAGGGGCCGGATCAGCGCGATGTCGATGGGCTCTCCAAAGCCATGGCAGCGCGCGCCCCGGTCCCAGATCTCGTATTCGTTGTTGTCGTTCCAGGTCGAGCCGATGCCGTGCGCCAGCAGCTGCGTCGTCACGCTCTCCTTCCACCAGGCCACCGTATCCGGATTGGTGAAGTCCAGATGCGACCCCTCGTCGTCCCAGAAGACCGAGATCTCGGGGCGGTCCTCCTCGCTGTCGCGGATGAACAGGCCCTTCTGCGCGACTTCGTCGTATCGGGGGTGGTCCTGAAGCAGGCAGGGCTTGATGTTGGCGATCAGGTGCAGACCGGCATCGGCAAAGCGCGCGGCCATGGCGTCGATGTCGGGAAACTTGTCGTGGTTCCAGTTGAAGACATAGCGCTTGGACCCGATCGAGGTATAGCCCGAGGACATCTGGAAGCTGTCGCAGGGCAGGTCATGCGCGGTGATCCGGTCCAGGAACCCCTCCAGCTGCCGCTGCGCGTCGGGGGCGTCGGTATAGCTCATGGTGGAGCCGGAATAGCCAAGCGACCAGCGCGGCGGAAAGGCCGTGCCGCCGGTCAGCCAGGCCTGACGCCGGGTCAGGCCCGCCAGGTCCGGGGACCAGGACATGTAATAGTCCAGATCGCCATCCTCGGCCCGATAGGCGCGATAGGGCAGGTGATAGTTGTCCAGCTCGTTGCCCAGGTCGAACCAGCAGCTGGCCAGGTTGTCGTAGAAGATCGACCAGGACCCCGCATCCGGCGTGCGGGTCATGGTGACCGGGATGTGCTTGTAGAGCGGGTCGGTCGTTTCCGCGTCATAGCCCATTGCATCCAGGTTGCGCATCTCGAACCGGCGGCCGGAGCGTTCCAGGTCGCCTGCCTTCTCACCCAGGCCATAGACCTGCTCGTCCGGGTGGCGGCGCAGGAAATGGGCGTGCGCGTGATCGCGGGTGCCGGCCATGTAGGCGCCGGTCGGACGGTCGGTGGCGAAGTCGCGCCAGTCATCGCCCATCCGCGCCTGCCAGACCAGCTGCAGCGGGCGGCGCACCGTCAGCCGCAGGGTGCCTGTGTCGATAACCAAGCCGCCCCCGGTTTCCTCATGCGCGAAGTCAGGACAGGAAAACCCCCCCAGATCGTCGCGCGACCGGCCTTCGAAGGGGGTGTCGCCGTCAGGGGCCACCGACCAGCTGCGGTTCAGCCGCCAGCCGTCGCGGCCGATCAGCGAGACGCGGATCAGGTCGTGCTCCAGCACGGCGATGCGCAGGCGGCGGCCGCCTCCGGCGTCCAGCATCAGGCAGGCGCCGTCACGCCCGGCGAAACTCCAGTCCTTCAGGGTCTTCATTGATCAACCGTAGTTCAAAAGCCAGCGCGGCAGGGCGAGGCTGATTTCGGGAATGAAGGTGACCGCCATCAGCAGCACGATCATCGCGACGTAAAGCGGCAGCATCGGCCGGATGACCCGCGCGATCGGCACGCCGCCGACCGAGCAGCCCACGAACAGCGCCGAACCCACGGGCGGGGTGCAGATGCCGATGGACAGGTTCAGCGTCATCATGATGCCGAAATGCACCGGGTCCATCCCCAGGTCGCTGACGACCGGATAGAAGATCGGTGTAAAGATCAGCAGCGCCGGCGTCATGTCCATGAAGGTGCCGATGACCAGCAGCGCCACGTTGATGATCAGCAGGATCACCACCGGGTTGTCCGACAGCATCAGCAGGTAATCCGACAGCGCGAAGGGAATGTCCCCAAAGGCCATCGCGCGCGACATGGCGATCGAGGCGCCGATCATCAGAAGGACGATGGTGGTCGTCACCGCGCTTTCCAGGAAGATGGCGGGCAGGTCGCGCCAGCCGATCTCGCGGAACCAGAACAGGGCCAGCACCAGCGAATAGAGCACCGCCGCCGCCGAGGCCTCGGTCGCGGTGAAGATGCCGGCGATGATGCCGCCCATGATGACGATGATCAGGCCCAGGGGCAGGATCGCGTCCAGCGTCTTGCGGCGCACCTCGACCATGCTGGGGCGGGGCGCCACGGGATAGCCGCGCCGCTTTGCGATGATCCCGGCCACGACCATGATTGAAAGGCCCAGCAGGATGCCGGGCAGATAGCCCGCCACGAACAGCGCCGAGATCGAGGTCCCGCCGGTGATCAGCGAAAAGACGATCAGCGCGGTCGAGGGCGGGATCAGCAGGCCCGTGGGGCTGGAGGCGATGTTGACGGCGGCCGAATAGGCGGGGTCGTACCCTTCCTTGCGCTGCAGGGGCGCCATGACCCCGCCGACCGCGGCCGCCGAGGCCACGGCCGAGCCTGAAATCGCGCCGAACATCATGTTGGCGATGACGTTGCAATGCGCCAGCGCGCCGGGCAGGCGCCCGCCCAGAACCTTGGCGAACTCGATCAGCCGCAGGGCGATGCCGCCCCGGTTCATGATGTTTCCGGCCAGGATGAAGAACGGGATGGCCAACAGGGTAAAGCTGTCCAGGCCCGACACCATCTGCTGGGCGACGATGAAGATCGTCTGGTCGAAGGACATGAACAGCAGGAAGGTCAGCGCCGAGGCGATGCCGATGGCAAAGGCGATCGGCACGCCCACCACCATCAGCACGCCGAACGAGGCGAAAAGAACGACGGCGGCCCAGTTCATGACAGGCGATCCTCTTGCGGTGCCGGCAGGTCCTGCGGCGGGTTCAGGGTCGTGCCGCCCCGGGCGATGCGACCGATATTGGCCACTGCATAGGCGATGATGATCAGCCCCGACAGCGGCACCGCGCCATAGACCCAGCCCATCGGCACCTGCAGCGAGGGCGAGATCTGACCCGAGGCCAGCGTCCGCTGGACCAGCTGCAGCCCGCCCCAGATCATGACCACCGCCGCGAAGCCCGCGATCAGCAGCGTGATCAGCACTTCGTTCACCTGACGCCGACGGCCGCTGAGCGAGGTGGGCAGCAGATCGATCGCCAAGTGGCGCCCTTGGCCATAGGTGTAGGCGCCGCCGACCAGGGCCAGCCACATGAACAGGAACCGCGCCAGTTCGTCCGTGAGGGTTGAAGGGGTGCCCAGGGCATAGCGGCTGATCACCTGCCAGCTGACGCAGACCAGCAGCACGGCAAAGACGATGATGATCCCCGACCGCAGCAATCCATCGGCCAGCCGCCTCATGGTCGCCCTCTTGCGCTGGATGTCCAGATGCCGGTCATGCTCCGCCCTCCCCTATGAGCGCTGCTCGATTGCAGGGCAAAATGAACTGCCGGTCTAAATTGGTCAACCGGTTTGTCAAAGTGGTTGACAACAACATGGATTGGCCGATCTCATTGTGCGGGACACTGGGGCGGTCGCAGCATCGCCCGTCCATTTACCGGGAGGACGTGATGAACCTGACGACGAGATTTGCCTGCAGCAGCGCCGTGGCTCTGTTTGCCCTGACCGCGGCGGCCGAAGCCCGCACGCTGCGGCTGAACCACAACAACCCCGAGGATCACCCGGTGCATCTGTCGATGCAGAAGATGGCCGACGAGGTCGAGGAAGCCACCGGCGGCTCGGTCAAGATCCGCATCTATGCCAATGGCCAGCTGGGCACGCAGCGCGAATCCACCGAGCAGGTCCAGAACTGCTCTCTGGACATGGCGCGGTCGAACGCCGCCGAACTGGAGGCCTTCGTGCCTTCCTATGGCGTCTTCAACCTGCCCTACCTGTTCGACAGCGAGGATCACTTTGACGCGGTCGTGGCCGGCGATGTCGGGCAGCGCATCCTGGACTCAGGCATTGAACAGGGGATCCGCGGGCTGGCCTATTACACCGAAGGCGCCCGGTCCTTTTACGCCAACAAGCCGATCCTGACCCCTACTGACCTGAACGGCATGAAGATCCGGGTCCAGCCCAGCCCCTCGGCCGTGCGCATGGTCGAGCTGCTGGGCGCCAGCCCCACGCCGATCGGTTGGGGCGAGCTTTACTCTGCCCTGCAGCAGGGCGTCGTGGACGGCGCCGAGAACAACCCCACGGCGCTGACGACGGCCCGCCACGGCGAGGTTGCCAAGCATTTCTCGCTGGACGAGCATACGCTGATCCCGGCCGTGGTGTTCATCTCGAACTGCGCTTGGGACGAGATGTCGCCAGAGGAGCAGACGGCCCTGTCGACGGCCGCGCGCAACTCGATGATCTCGCACAGCGAAGCCTGGCGCGAGGCGGCGGCCGAGGCGATCGAGACCGCAAAATCCGAGCTTGGCGTCGAGGTCCACGAGGTCGACAAGGCCCCGTTCATCGAGGCGGTGCAGCCGATGGTCGACGAGGCCCGCGCCAGCAGCGAGGAAATGGCCGAGCTGATCGACCAGATCCGCGCCCAGGCCCAATGACACGGGGATGCGCTGCCATGGACGGGGGCATCATCGCGTATGAGGCCGTCCTGGCGGCGCATCTGACGCAGGGACGGGGGCGGCCATGAGCGCCGCCGTTCAGCGCCGCTACCAGGATGTCGCGGCCGAGCTGCGCGCCCTGATCCGGACCGAGGGGTTCCGCCCCGGCGATCGGCTGCTGACCGAGCGGCAGATCGCCCAGAGGCTGGACGTGGGCCGCAGTCTGGTCCGCGACGCCATCGTGATGCTGGAGGTCGAGGGGCTGGTGCAGGTGCGCCAGGGCTCCGGCATCTACCTTCTGGACGGTGCCGCTACGACCTCTGCCATGGCCGACGACATCGGGCCCTTCGAGCTGCTGGAAGCCCGCATGATCATCGAAAGCGCGGTGGCCGGGCTGGCGGCCGCGACGGTGACAAAGGCCGACATCACCGCCATGCGCGAGGCGCTGGAGGAGGAACGGCGCGTCATGGGCGGCGCCGACGGCGACTATTCCGGCGATCGGCGGTTTCATCTGCTGATCGCCGAGGCCACGCAGAACGGGGTCCTGGTCCAGATGGTGACCGACCTTTGGGATCGCCGCGCGCGCAGCCGGATGTGGGCGCAGCTGCACAGCCGCGTCTTTGACCAGACCTATCGCGCCCGTTGGCTGGACGATCATCAGGAGATCCTGGATGCGGTGCGCGCCCGCGACAGCCTTCGCGCCCGCAAGGCCATGAGCGACCACATCGCCCATGTCAGCCAGATCCTGATGCAGCTCTCCGATCCCGACGATCCCAGCTTCGATGGGTACCTTTTTTCAACCGCGCGGGTACACCAGGTGCTTTGACCTCAGGCCCGGGTTCCGGGCATCCAGCGGCGGCGCGCGCGCGTCGTGGCGGAGCCTTGCCTCCATCACCACCTGAAGCCGCTGGCAGCAGTCCTGAGCGGCTACGTCACCGCCCCGTCCGAGGCAGCAATGTCCGGACACAGCGCGGGCCTGTCGGTGTCCCGTTACCGACCTTCGCGCCTGGCCGACCCCAGCCCTGCATGACCAAAAAGCCGACCCCGCCGACGATGGGCATGCCGAAGGTGATCGATACTCGGGAAATGACCATCAGCAGCACGACGGAAGGCGACCAGCGGCAGGGTCATGCCGCGCTCCGCGGCAGCAGCATGAGGCCACCGGAGAGGGCGCGGCTGGCCGTAGCCATAAGTGCCAGCGGCCTCATGGGCAGGGTCCGTGAGGCACTGCGCCCCCTCATGCACCTGGGCCTCGATCCGCACCAGCTGCCAAACGAGGTATCCAAGCGCCAGCGCCAGCGCCGAGGTGGCGGCGCGCCCGAGCGCTTTGACCACTTCGGGGCCGGCGCGGTAGAATTTGGCCCTGTCGCCGATTTCCTTCGTGGCGACACGGTCGGCCTCGTTCAATGCCAAGCCTACGCGCTCGGCGAAGGCTTCGCCCGAGAAATCGTCGATGGCGGCGCGGTCCTTCTCGGGCAGGCCGTTTCACTTGTCCGCATCTATAACCAAGAACCACGTGGCGTTGTAGATCCCGCCCGGCACCATCATCGGAGACTTGATGTGGTCGTTCAGGTTGAAGACGGCCATTGCGTCGTAGTGAAGGCCACGCTGTCGATGATCCCCTGTGGCCCTTCTGGTAGACCTCGGGCAATGACATGGACAGCGGTGACGCCTCAAGTGGCGACGCCATCGCCCACACGCCGCCCGGAAGACAGATCTTCGGGCAGTGCATGTCAGCCCGTGCTTCGATCTTGCGGACATTATAACTCAGCTGCGCGCGGTTGAAGCAGTCGTCTTTGGATAAGGGACGCAGGATAGATGATTTCGGCGACGTCGTCGCGCGCCATGTCGAGGTGCGTAGGCGGCTTGCCCCTGATGCGGACGCTGACGCGGCCGCCGGTCGCGCTCCACTTCTTTGGCCCAAAAGCCAAAGGCCTCGACGACAAAGGGATGCCTGAGCGGGAGTCAGGATAGCATGATCAGCTTTTGCGCCGCAAGGGTCAAGCGTCGTACGTTCATGCTCTCTTTTCGGGAAGGAGCTTCACCTGCGACGAAGGACCGAAACGGTCCGGATGCGCGGCCCTGAAGGCGGGGTGGGACGCACAGGCATCGGCTATGGCGGACAGGCGGGGCAGGTGGTCGATCGGCACCTGCCACCGGGCGGCATTGTAAAGCTGCGGGATCAGCGCGCAGTCGGCCATCCCGGGCCGGTCGCCGTGGCAGAAGCGCCCGGTGAAGCCCCGATGGTCCAGCATCGCCTCGACCGCCTGCAGCCCGTGCGCGATGTTGTCGCGGTTCCAGGCAGCCCGCGCCTCGGCCCCGGCCAGGGCCTCGACCCGCGCCAGCACGGCCAGGTTCGAGACGGGGTGGAGGTCGCAGGCAATGGCCAGCGCCAGGGCGCGGACATGCGCGCGCGCGGCGTGATCGCCGGGCAGCAGCGGCGGGCCAGGGCGCGTTTCCTCAAGATATTCGATGATTGCCAGCGACTGCGTCAGGACCAGCCCGTCAATCTGCAGCACGGGAACCAGACCCTGCGGGTTCAGCTTCAGATGTTCGTGCCGCCGATGCTCGCCCACCACCAGGTCAACCGCTACCCGGTCAAGGGCGACGCCCTTGAGGTTGAGCGCGATCCTTACCCGATAGGAGGCCGAGGATCGCCAATGATCATGCAGGACCGGCCGTTCCCCGGGAGGGGCGGTCAATGCCGTCACTCCTGCGCGGGAAGGATCGTGCCGGTGCAGGGGCCGAAGCCGATGCGATATTCGTCCCCCTCGGCATAGCCGAAGAGCCCGATCTGGTCGCCATCCTCGATGAAGGTGCGCGGCTGTCCCGCCACCTGGACCGGCAGCTTGCCGCCCTGCGTCATCTCCAGCAACGCCCCGGTCTGGTCCGGCGCAGGCCCCGAGACGGTCCCGCTGCCCAAGAGGTCGCCGACCCGCATCGGGCAGCCTGACACCGTGTGATGCGCCAGCTGCTGGGCAGAGGAATAATACATCACGTTGTAATTCGTGCGCGCCATCGTCTGGCCGTTCATGGTCCAGCCCAGGACCAGGTCGTAAAAGCCGGGCCTCTGTTCCTGCAGATAGGGCAGCAGGGGGTTCGTCCGCTCCGCACCGGGGCTGCGGAAGGGCTCAAGCGCGGCCTGCGTCACGATCCACGGGCTGATCGTCGTGCCAAGCGCCTTGGCCTGAAAAGGGCCGAGGGGCTGGTATTCCCAAGCCTGGATGTCCCGTGCCGACCAGTCGTTCAGGAGGACATAGCCGAATATCATGTCCTCGGCCTCCTCCACGCTGATGCGCTGACTCATTCGGCTGTTTGCGCCGACGATGGCGCCCAGTTCCAGCTCCAGGTCCAGGCGGCGGCTGGCCGACCAGAGCGGACCATCCTCGCCCCTCACCTGCCCCATGGGACGGCGGATCGGCGTTCCGGAGACGACGACCGACGAGGCCCGGCCGTTGTAGCCGATGGGCATATGGGTCCATTGCGGGGGCAGGGCATTTTCAGGACCCCGGAATAGCACCCCGACGTTGAAGGCGTGGTTCCTGGAGGCATAGAAGTCGGTGAACTCAGTCACCCGGATCGGCAGGTGCAGGGTCGCATTGGCCATCGGCACCAGGGGCAGGTCCCGATCGCCTTCCTCGGCCAACAGGGCGGTCAGGCGGCCCCTTGTCCGGTCCCAGACCGCGCGTCCCTGTTCGATGAAGTCGTTCAAGACCGGCCATGCAAAGCTGCCCTTTGCGTCGATCAGCCCGCGTGCCTCGCATTCCGCCAGGTCGAGGATCATGTCCCCGATCGCCACGCCGCAACGCGGCGGCTGATCCGCAACCGAAAACACACCATAGGGCAGGTTCTGGATCGGAAAGTCGCAGCCAGCATCGTTCGCGGCAGCCACCCAACTGCGCAGGGCTTGGTTGGTCATCGGGGCCTCCTTGGTCGCATGGGGGGTGATGGTCGTTGCGTCTGAAGCGGATATCAGCATCCGGTGCAGATGCAGTAAGCGCGCGGGCTGGCCTTGCTTCAGGGTCGTTTGAAGGCGCCGCTGCGGGGGCGGCTGCAGCGCCAATGCCTCACTTCACGCCGGGCGTGCCGTCGAACTTCTTCTCCAGCCGGTTCCAGACCTCGATATACTCCTCCTGCATCGGCGCCTCATGGGCGGCGAATTCGGTGAGGTGCTGGGGAAAGCGGGTCTCGAACATGAAGGACATGGTATTGTCCAGCTTCTCGGCCTCCAGCTCGGCATTGCTGGCGCCTTCAAAGGCGTCGCGGTCGGGGCCATGGGGCAGCATGCAGTTGTGCAGGCTGATCCCGCCCGGGGCGAAGCCCTGCGGCTTTGCATCATAGACGCCGTAGATATTCCCCATCAGTTCGGACATGATGTTCTTGTGATACCAGGGCGGGCGAAAGCTGTGCTCGGCCACCATCCAGCGTTCGCGGAACAGAACGAAGTCGATGTTCGCGGTTCCCTCCTGTCCCGAAGGCGCGGTCAGCACTGTGAAGATCGACGGGTCGGGATGGTCGAAAAGGATCGCGCCCACCGGGGAATAGGTCCGCAGGTCGTATTTGTAGGCGCAGTAGTTGCCGTGCCAGGCCACGACGTCCAGCGGGCTGTGGCCGATCTGCGTCTCGTGGAACTGGCCGCACCACTTGATGACGACGCGGCTTGGTACCTCGCGGTCCTCGAAGGCGGCGACCGGGCACTTGAAGTCGCGCGGGTTCGCCATGCAGTTGGCGCCGATCGGACCGCGGCCGGGCAGGTCGAACTTCTGGCCGTAATTCTCGCAGACAAAGCCGCGGGCGGGGCCTTCCAGAACCTCGACGCGATAGACCAGGCCGCGTGGCAGGATGGCGATCTCCCTGGGCTCCAGGTCGATGACGCCCAGTTCGGTGCAGAATCGCAGCCGCCCCTCCTGCGGGACGACCAGCAGCTCGCTGTCGGCGGAAAAGAAGTATTCGTCCTCCATTGACCGCGTCACCAGGTAGACATGGCTGGCCATGCCGACCTGGATGTTCACGTCGCCCGCCGTCGTGATCGTGCGCATGCCGGTGATCCAGGTCAGGTCCTGATCCGGCACCGGGATCGGATCCCATCGGTATTGGCCCAGGCTTGTCACGTTTGGCAGCACGTTCGGCGCGGTCTTCCAGTAAGGCATCTCGATCGGGCTGAAGCGGCCGGTGTGATGGACCGACGGCCGGATGCGATAGCACCAGGTCCGCTCGTTCTGGCCGCGTGGCGCGGTGAAGGCGGTGCCGGACAGCTGTTCGGCGTAAAGGCCATAGTTGCATTTCTGCGGGCTGTTCTGGCCCTGCGGCAGGGCGTCCGGCAGGGCCTCGGTCTCGAAGTCGTTGCCAAAGCCGGGCATGTAGCCTTCGTTCGTGCCGGTCGTTGCCGTGGCGCGGATCATGCCGCGCGGCAGGTCGTGGGTGGTCATGGCATTCCTCCCTCGGATTCGTTGGGTTTGCAACGATGTTATCGTTGCGGCAGCAACGGGGTCAAGTCCTGTTGCGGCTGCAATGGTTTTCTGCTGATCCTTGCGTCAAGGAGATGCCGATGCCCTTTCACCTGGACCAGTTCCTGCCCTATCGCCTGTCCATCGCCGCGACCGAGATCAGCCGCCGCTTTGCTGCCCGCTATGCGGCCGAGGCGGGGCTGAGCATTCCCGAATGGCGGGTTCTGGCCCATCTGGGGCATTCGGGCGCCGTCAGCGTCCGCGACATCACGCAGCGGGTCCATCTGGACAAGTCGATTGTCAGCCGCGCGGCCTCGCGCCTGCAGGAGGCGGGCTATGTTGACAAGTCCGGCCACGGCAAAGACCGGCGGCTGATCGTGCTTGAACTGACGCCGCTGGGGCAAGAGCTGATGGAGAGGCTCTCTGCTGTCGCGGACGAGTTCCAGGACGAGCTTCGCACCCTACTGGGCGAGGATGCACCGGCCTTCGAGCGGGGCTTGGCGCGGATCACGGGACCTGAGAGAGGTTGAGGGCGCTGTTGTCAGTGCATCATCGCCGCCAGAAGCAGGTTGGACTTGTTCATTCCCGGTTTCTGATAAGGCGCGCTGACGATAGGTTTGGAGCGTGCTGACCCCGATCGCGGCGACCGTGACACAATCTATGCTGCCATGGAGACGGCACGCGAAGGATGAAGATCATCCGAGGGACGGCGCATTGCCTGGCAGCGCTCACCGCCGCATAAACTGGTAGAGGCGCTAACGCCGGGCTTGCCGGTCCAACTCCTCGTAGTCGCTGGCGTCGCTCAGCATCAGGGCGACGGGGCGCAGGGGTTCGATATGCGCACAGATGATCATCAAGGCGATGGTGATGGGCACGGCCAGAACCGCACCGGCAATGCCCCAGATCCAGCCCCAGACCAGAAGGGTGATCAACACCACCAGCGAGGACAGCGATACTTGACGCCCCTGCACCCTCGGATCGACATAATTGCCCATCACCTGTTCGATCACGAAGATGCCCGCGCCGATGGCCATGGCGGTGGCGGGATCCTTCTGAACCACCGCATAGAGAACCGGAAGCGCGCCCGCCACGAGCGAGCCCAAGGTCGGCACGAAATTCAGAATGAAGGCCAGAAGAGCCCAGACCACCAGAAGGTCGATCCCGAACAGCCACAGCCAGCTGGCGTAGAGAAGTCCTGTCATGACGCCGAGGACCGTGCGGGTCATCAGGTAGCGGCGCATCAGGTCCGCGATGATGGCAATCGTTTCCATCGCGTCCCGGCGTGACCGGCCGCTGAGCATGGTGGCCAGTTTTTGGCTCCATTTCTCCCGTTCGATCAGCATCAAAAGCGTCAGGAAGATGACTGCGACGGTTGCGATCAGCAGCCCGCTGGCCGTGCTCAGGACGGTCATGGCGGTTCCGGAGGCCAGGCTTCCCAGCTGTTCGACCACGGCGCTGCCGGACAGGAAACGCCCGAAGGGGCTGCTGTCGGAAGGGGCCATAGTTGACGAAGCCATGCCTTGGCCAGGAGCCTGTCCGCCCAGGATGCCTTGCAGTTCCTGACCGAAGCGGGGCAGCAGGTTGCCGGCGCTTTCAGGATCGGGAAAGCGCTGCACCACTTGCTGGGCCGAAAACCAGATCAAGGCGACAAGAATCGCCAGCGTCGCAAGAATGACTCCCATGGCGGCAACCCGCCCGAGCCAGCCGAGCCAATCCGGGACATGTCGCGCGATCTTGCGGTCCAGCGGCGCCACCAAAAGCGCCAGGAAGATCGAAAAGACCACTGGCACCATGAACGAGCCGGTGGCGTGCAGGGCCCAGCCCACCAGGATGATGGTGACGGTCGTCAACAACCTTGTACGGGCCCGGCCATGGCCAGCAATATGCCCTTGGTCAGTCATCCCGTGCCCCTTTTTCGCGGGCGGCCGACGCTTTGGGTGACGGAGGCATCCGACCGCCACTGCAACGTCCTCGCGATGATGCCCTGCGCAAGCCGGCAGCACCACCGGATTGCGCTACTTCTTGTTAGCGATCATGTTCGCCGCCGACAGGACGATTGCATCCTCGACAAAGCCGGTTGTTGTCTGGCCCCACCGCTGCATGGCCCATTTGCGCGCCGCCAGTCCGCAATAGGACGAGGCCACGGCCGCGCCGATGCCAAGCGCGGCGCCCTCCAGCCCGCGGCGGGGCGGTGCCAGGGCTGCGCCGGCAAAGCCCCCGGTGATGGTCCGGGCCAAAAGACCGAGGAAGACGGTCCGGTCGGGGGCGCTCTTCATCTTGTCCCCTGCAATCTCGGCTGCGGCCATCGCGACGCCTCCGGCGGCGATGACGGGGTGCTCCATGAGCCTCCCCTCAGGGGTCTCATGGGGAAGGGTGCCGCGCTGCGCGGCGGCCGCCAGTGCGGCAAGGGGGGTCATCGACCGCTGGCCCGCGACCATCCCCATCAGGATTGAGCGTAACATCGTGGCTCCTGTGATGTGTCTGGGCCAACCGCAAAGCGGGGGAAGGGGTTCCTTGGCGCGGTGACGGGGCGCCGCATTGATGCCAGCTGCCAGTTGCGCCTCGGGTCCGCCATGGCAGGGCGGCCGCGCGCCCGCCAAAGGCCAGTTCCGCAGCCCCGCACCGCATGACCAGCCGCAGCGTCGACAGGACCAAGACCACGGCTGCAGAGGGCGAATTCGCCCCGTATTTCAGAGCGGGAGACCGTCCGGGAGATGGTCTTGCGCATTGAGGACCAGCGGCCGGAAACGCGCCACTCAGACGATCAGGATAATCGCGGTGGTGCCAAAGAGCGAGGCGCCGATCAGCGGCAGGGGCCGCAGGAAGGCCAGGATGGCCCTCCCGGGGGTCAGTGCTTGAAGCGCGGCGGAATGAACAGGATCCTGCGCCCGCGCTGGTCCGCATCGTCATCGGCAGGGCGCCGCGACAGGGGCCGATCCTCGACCCTAGGGCGGCTTGCCTGCAGGACATCCAGCATATCGGGAAATCCGTCCGCCATCTCGGGCATTCCCGCGACCGCATATGCGGTCTGCCCCAAGCCGGCGTAATGGACGATGGTGCCGCCCTTGCGGGTCAGGCGCGCCTCGAAGAAGGCGCAGGAGATCAGGCACTCGTCGCCGATCCGGCGCGATTCGCCTCGGTGCGCTCCCCTTTGCGCGGCATCCATCAGCCGGATTGTCAGCTGGTCGGGCCGGATGGGGCGATGCATGTAGCGGGCCAGGGTCGATGACAGGTGAAACTCCAGTTCGGGGGAAAGCGCGACCTGGCTATCGCGCATTCCCTCGACCACCAGATCACGGGCCGCAGAAAGATATGTGTCCATCATGACCCCCGGCATCGAAAGGACCGAACGTAGAGAACGATACGGAAATTGTGCGCCAGTCTGAGCACGGGTCAAGACCTTCATTGGTCGGACCTTCCTGTTTTTACGACATATTGATCGCAGAAAGGAGGTTGACCGTCTCAACCAGTTGGCAAGCGAAGAGTAATCAAAGCTGAAGATGCGGGCATGTTCTGCCAACCCAATTGCGCAGTTTCCTCAAGCGGCTTGTGCTGTCTGTGAGGCCGTTCTCGGTCCCAAGCACCCATGAACAGGAGGCGGTCGGTTCACCCTGGGATGCATCATCGAGTTGTCTGGTCCATCAGCAGGGCGAGGGGCCTCAGCGATCAGCAGCCCAAAAGGGTCGCTGGTTCTGGGCCACGAGATCATCCGCCTCGGCCAACCGTGGCCCGCAGATCCAAAGCTACTGCATCCAGGACTTGGAACTGTCAGGCCGCTGGCCCATCTGTAACCGGACGGGCCTCGAATGTTTCGCCGTGACCTTTGTGGCTGATGACCCGTATCGGCCCGCGACGAAAGGCATTACAAGTGCCGGACGCGCCGACGATTTGTGAACAGGACGCGGAAATGCTGGCATGAAGGATAGCGCTCAGAAAATGGAAGCCGATGTGGACTGCAACCTGTTTCGCGAGGCAATGTCACGCTTGGGGGCGGCGGTCAGCGTCGTGACCTCGGACGGGCCGGCCGGCGCTTGCGGCACGACCGTCACCGCCGTCACCAGCGTCACCGACACGCCCGCAACGCTGCTGGTCTGCCTGAACCGGCAAGGGCGGTCCCATGACATCATCTGCGACAACGGGGTCTTGTGCGTCAATGTCCTGTCGCATGATCAGGTGGAGCTTGCAGGCCATTTCGCGGGCCGGACCGGGGTCCCGGCAGAGCGGCGCTTCGAAGGTGTGGCGTGGGACCCGCTGCACACCGGTTCGCCGTTGCTGGAGGGCGCGCTGGTTTCCTTTGACTGCCGCGTGTCCGAGGTCCTTGAATCCGGGACCCATTCCATCTTCCTGGCCCAGGTCCAGGGGATCCGCTTGGGCGCCAAGGGCAGCGCGCTGGTCTATTTCCAGCGCCGCTATGCGACGTTGAACCAGATCACCGGCTGACCGGACAGGGCCGCTCAGCAGAAGAGGCGAAATCTGGCAGTCAATCGTCAGGATGAAGACCTGCAGTCGCGGGCCACGGTGCCGCCTGCGATGGAAGATGACCGGGCTTGGATGCAGGTGCGGCCGGGTCCAGCAACCAGGACGATGTGTCACGCGAACAGGCGTGCACTTGGCACCTCAAGGGCATCTCCTGCATGGGATTATACCGGATGATCTTTCAAATCTGGAACGCTATGTCGCTGACATATGTCTCCGGCTTCCGGTCATGCCCGCCACGGCGTCCGACGGTCCCAATGCGCTGACCAGGCTGGTCGCGGACCGCGCTGCCCGCATAATTATTTGTGGGTGAACCTGCGCACATGGTCAGAAAGAGGCATTCAGAACTGCCAGCCAGTCACAAAGGTCAAGCTCAGCGTCAACGTCCCAATCTAGCGCCCGGACCCGGCAGGTGGAGCAGACCAAAAGTCTTCGACCCTTCTGAGCCACGCAACGAGAACAGTAGACCTCAACCGGTCATCATCTCGTTAACCTTCCGGATGATCTGGTCAGTGGGGTACGGCTTGGGGAAAAAGAGCGATCCTGCCGGAAGATCCTCCTGCTTCACGCCCAGTATTCCGGAGGCGACGATGATCCGGATCTTGGGCCAACAGGAACTCACTCGCGCCGCAAGCTGAAGGCCGTTCATGGACCCCGGCATGTCCACATCGGTGAACAGAAGCCCGATGTCTGGCCTCTCGTGCAGGACGACCAGGGCAACGTCCGCCGATTTCGCCTCATAGGTGCGAAAGCCCGCGTTTTCCATCATGTCCACTGCCTCCATCCGGATCAGGACGTCATCCTCGACGACGAGGACAGCGGGGCGTTGTTCGGGATCGGGTGACATGACTGCCTTTCGTCGGACCGGTCTTGACCGCTGGCCGTCATTCCTGCTGCGACAGACCTGCCAGCGGCGCTTGCAATTCAAAACGCAAACCGTCGGGCAGGTATTCCAGTTCCGCCGTTCCGTTGAAGTAGCCGGCAAGGGCCTGCTCGATCATGCGGCTGCCGAAACCGCGCCGGGTCGGTTCCTGCACCAAGGGGCCGCCGCTTTCCTTCCAGCGCAGATGGAATTGGTCTGCAGCCTGTTCATCCTGGCCCCATTCGACCCGGACCCGACCGTCATCGTTTGACAGCGCCCCATATTTGGCCGCGTTGGTGGCCAGTTCGTGCAGGGCCATCGTCAGGGCCAGCGCCTGCTTGGAGCCGATCGGCAGGTCCGGACCCTCCAGGGCAAAGCGTCCGGTGCTGTTGCAATGCGGGGTCAGTGCGGCGCTTATGACTTCGCTCACGGTGGTTTCGGTCCAGGTGGCCTTGACCAGCCGATCATGCGCCCGCGCCATGGTCCCAATGCGCGACTGGATCGACAGCCGCGCATCTTCCAGGCTTTCCGCCTGGCGCAGTGTCTGGGACACGATCGAATGAACCATGGCCATGGAGTTCTTGATCCGGTGGTTCATCTCTCCCAGCATCAGCTGCAGCTGCCCTTCTGCGACCTTGATCCGGTTGATGTCCGTGCAGGTGCCGTACCACCGGGTGATCCGACCCTCCGCGTCGCGGACCGGTTTTGCCCTTCCCAGCAC